>CAYPUG010000091.1:0-11004 GCA_964413905.1 uncultured Anaerolineae bacterium
GAGTGGCGCGAATGGGCGGGGTTGTGGGGAAGGCATGGTTCGATCCGGTAGAGGGTGGGGGAGGGGGGGCCCTTCCCCCACCCTATGATGTTATGCTGAGCGACGGCGGAGGTACACGCCGAGAGCGGTCAATGTTGCGCCGAGCGCGGAGACTCCTATCGGCCAGGCCACGGGAATGCCGCCGGTGGTAGGCATGGTCGCCACCATCTTGATTCGGCCTTCGACCTTGGGCGCGACGGGCGAGTGGGCTTTGATGTATTCCGCTACAGCTTGGTCCAAGGGGGGGCCGTAGTCATAGGGGTTGATGGCTTTCTCGGCCAGCACCTTGTAGTCATCACCGCCCTTGCGCATAAAGTCGTTCGCGGCGACCTTGTAGATGGCGTTCGGGTCCAGTGGGCTGTACGTGCCGTCCGGATTTCGCACCTCAACGCTGACAATGCGTTGGCCGACGGGTTTGGACGGATCCCAGGTATAGCGCAGGCCTGCCACCTGGAGGAAGCGGCCGGTGCCTTCGTTTTCGGGATTTTCGGCCCGGCTCACGCCGTTTTCCAGTGCAGCCAGCAAGTCCTCACCTTTGATCTCAAAAGTCGCGATGGTGTTGCCGAACGGCAGTACTTCCATAATCTGCCCCATGCTGATGGGTCCTTTGGGGATGCTGGCACGGATGCCGCCGCCGTTTTGCAGTGCGATCTGGATCCCCTGGTCTTTCATCTTCCAAAGGATGGCATCTGTAATAAGATTACCCATATTGCACTCGGCAAAGCGGCACACAGAGCGGTCTCCCACCAGATCCACCAGGGTTTCCCCGATAATTTGGGATTTGAGTTCCTCAATGGGTTTGGCTCGCTTGGCCACTTCGGCAGCTACCTCGGGGTCCTCGGGCACATTTTTATCCTTTACCTTAATGAGCCCGCCGTCCCACTTCACAGGGACCCCGTTAGCATCGAAAGTCACGTTCAGGCGTCCCATGTACTTGAGTTTGGAACAGGCCTGCACTACTAACACAGGTTGGCCTGATGGCGAGTTCACCACCGTGGGGTACGGGCCGGCCGAGTGTTTGACATCGCCCAGACAGGTGTGCGAATGCCCACCGACGATAATGTCCACCCCGTCCACCTGTGCGGCCAACTCTTTGTCCACGTTGTACCCCACGTGAGTCAGGGCAATGATCTTGTTGATGCCTTGGTCGGTCAGTTCTTGGACGTACTTTTGAAGGCTTTCCTTCGCGGAAAGTATCTTTACGTTGGGCCCCGGGCTGGAGAGGATGTCCACATCCTCGGTTGTGATGCCGATGATACCGATCTTCTCGCCGCCAACTTCAACGATGGCGTAGGGTTTAATCAGTCCCTTTAAGTCGGGATCGGTGGAGACATCCAGGTTCGCGGCGAGCACAGGGAAGTTTGCTCCCTTGATGAATTTGGCCAAGGTGGCCGGGCCATCATCGAATTCATGGTTGCCCACGGCCATGGCCTGGTATCCCTGCATGTTCATGGCCCATTGAGCCATCTCGCCTTTATATAACTGATAGAACAGGGTGCCTTGGAAGCGGTCACCGGCATCAACGAGCAGCAGGTTGGGGACTTCGGCCCGGATTTGCTTGAGCAGGGTGGTTTGACGCGCGAGTGTGCCTTCGTAGTTCGCGTGCACGTCGTTGGTGTGGAGAATGGTCATGGAAAACTCACCGCCGCCCTGCGCGAACACCGGTGTTCCCGCGGGAAACAGGACGGCTAACGCTACAACGAGAACGATGAGAATACGAGTGATGCGCTGCATGGTCTCCTCCTTCTGCATCCTTCCGAAATTGTGGGTGTTAGGCGGGTATCCTCGTGATGTTATTCGAGGACCCTGCAAAGAGAGGCCAGCATCTTATTGTAACAAGGGACGACCATACGCTCAAATTTGCTCCAACCCCTGTAGGGAGGAAGGCGCTGTATCGGCGGTTGAGTCATCGTAAGGCCGTCGAGTAGACGAGGGCAATGCTCAATGCCGTCGCCTTCCCGTTTTCCCCTGAGTGTAAGATCTCCGAAGAGCCCTACAACCCTGTCTGATTGATGGACTCATCGTGTTTTATGTACCTGGCGTAAAGGGTAGAAATTCGTGGAGCCAACATACATACACAGAGTTCTCTCGGCCCATCAGCCTCCCGGCCTCCTGTTAAGGTGCTTCCACGCGTACTGCGCCAAGGGGAATGGGGTCTTGTACCGGGTGATCGTCTTCCCACAATTGGATCTGTAAGCCGTAAGGGCCGGGTTTGGTGTTCGGGGGGATGTAGAGGTCGAATTCTCCGCGCAGCACATCCCCGGGAGCCCAACGGGTCGTGGGATACATGGGACCGACCGGGTCATCGGTGAGAGTGGCCATTACGTCTCCCCATCCATCCACCAGTGAGAAGGTCACCCGCCAGCGGGTGACCGGAGAGGCTGTGGCTTTCCAAAAGCAGGTGATGTGTAAGAAGTCTCCCGGGTGGAGGGGGGTATCCGGTGCGTGACGGTATCCTCGCTTGTACGC
This sequence comes from uncultured Anaerolineae bacterium, assembly GCA_964413905.1. Lineage (GTDB taxonomy): Bacteria > Chloroflexota > Anaerolineae > JAADDB01 > JAADDB01 > CAYPUG01. The sequence goes on from CAYPUG010000091.1 coordinate 2,509, forward strand.
GTTGTACCCTATGAGATGTAAGGGGCCCCATTGTTCCTTAACCCAATGTTGAACGGGCAGGACATCCTCCGGAGGCGGATGTAATGGTCTCTTGACCGTAATGTGGATGGGAAATTCGATGTGGTCCAAGACACGATTCTTTTGGTGGACGGGAAGCCGTTGCCCTGTAACAGGATCGTACATGCCTCCGATGAGTCGGTATGTGCCCGGCGGTGTTGCCAGGGGAATGAGGAGGCCATAGTTGTCCACGATGCGTTCACCTACTTTCCACGTGTCTGTAGGTCGACTACCCCCTACAGGTTCGCTATCCCGTTGGGCGATCAAGCGATCACCGGGCGCAAGAAGTTGCAGGAAGACTTTGTATCGAGAGGGGAGAGGGCGATGGGTTTCCCAGTGAAGGCGCACTTGAACCACGTTTCCGGGCGGTGCTTCCCAGTTCCACACAGCAATGTGAGTAAGGCGAATGTTTTGCCCCAGGGACACATCCATATCCTGGACCCACGCGTTGCGCTCCGACTTGGCCGGGAGAGCATATACGAGAAAACGCACGTTACCACGCCAGACGTCCAGGGCTTTGTACGCGTGGGTATCCAGCCAGTGTTCAACAATACCTTCAGGATCGCTTTCATCCGTAGCCCAAAGGAGGACGAAGAGTTTTTGATGTTTCCCCGCGATGTGGTTCAGTTGCATTTCCACCTGCTCTCGCACGGGAGGACGATGTTCGGGTAGACGGTATACGGGCAGCGGGCCGTGATAGTAGTAGTGGAAAACGTCCCATTGTCCCGGAGCGTTAAGGATGATGGCATCTCCCGGTTCGGCCACCGCGTTGATGTATCGCACAATGCCTCGGTAATCGTCCCTTATGTTCTGTGGGTGGGTGTAATAGTAGATGAGGCTCATTCCTTGCAGGAAAAGGATGCCAACAGTACTTGCCAGAAGCCATCCTATTGCCAGGGTTCCGTGCCATGCCCTCGCGTGTGGGGGGCGTCCTTCCCAAGGGGCCAGGGTGCCGTGTGCCAGGAGGATGATAAACGGTGGGACACTCACGATGAGGAATTTGAGATACGCGGGTTTAAAGAGGTGTTCCACAGCCATGACGCCGATGGGTAGGACGAGCCACAGCATAGGGAATCCCCAGGAGAGCCAGTGGGGGCGGCGATATCCCGTGGAGGTGTGGCGTCTCCAGGGCCAGAGGGCCACTATCAACACGGCGGCCCATACCCACAGCCATTGCAGAAGGGACGCGGGATGTGCCGGACCGATGGTAAGCCACATCCAAACATGGGATAAAGCCTCTTTGAGGGGGAGGAACGTCTTAGGGCGTGGCCAATGTCGTATCCTCTCGATAGCAATGGGCAGCCAGGGGGTGTACAGGACCAATGCGCCTACGTAATGGGTAGCCATACGAATGATGCGGGGCACAACGGGGATGCTTCGTCGCGTGGAAAGGATCCACAGAAGGTAGGTGAGCGCGAAAATTCCCGCGACAAGGGGGAAGGTGTAATGTGTCCACAGGCCGGCCGCGAGCGCGAGGATGAACGCCATGTCCCGGTGACCAAAGGTCAGCGAAGGATGGTGTGGAGGAAGCGACGCGTTCACCTTCAACGCGTGTAAGCGCGCTTTCCCTTCTTGCAGGATGATGCGTATAAGCACGTACGCGGCCAGGGTACTCCAAAAAGCTACGAGAATGTACATGCGCACTTCTTGCGCGTAGTATACAAGGAATGGGTGGGACGCTGCGAAGAGTCCGGCAATGAAGGCTGTGGTACGGCCCCACAGGTATTTGGTGAGAAGCCAGATAAGAACAACAACGCCAACGCCTGTCAGGGCCGAGAGGCTTCGCAGTGCGAACTCGGAGGCCCCGAAAAGGCGCGTCCACACGTGGAGTAGAATGTAATAAAGTGGGGGGTGAATGTCTAACGCCGCGTGGTGGATTAACTGGGGAAGAGGGCGTAAGGCTTGGGCGACCGAGTTGCCTTCATCCGCCCATAGACTTTGGGCCGTGATGTGGTAGAATGTGGTCCCCAAAGCCAGCAGGGCAATGACCCCCCCATCCGCGAACGTGAGCACTCCCAAGTGAAGGTCCTCGGATTGTGTCGACGCCCGCCGGGGTGTTTTTTCGGCCTGTTTCTTAGGCATGCGCGAGTTCCTACCTTGTGCATAAGATGCCCTGTCGGGTCTCCCTATTGTACCCGCGTGTGGGGGAGTATAAAAGTGGCACGCGGAAAAGAGTGATTGTTCTCCAGGGATGTTCTCACAAGCAAATTTGACGGCTCCTGGTATTTTGGTCTATAATCTGACCATAATCCGCAGTTGGGGGGATGCCCCACACCATCCTGTCCTAAAGGAGAGAGTATGCGCCTCGAAGGAAAAGTTGCCCTGATCACCGGTGCCGGGAGTGGCATCGGGAGGGAATCGGCCCTCTTGTTTGCTCGCGAAGGGGCGAAGGTCGTCGTGGTGGACATTGACGAGGTCGCAGGTCAGGAAACTGTGTCCGCCATCCGCGAAGACGGCGGGGACGCTACCTTTGTGCGGGCGGATGTGTCCAAGGCTACTGATGTGAAGAACATGATCCGTGCGGCCGAGGAGACGTATGGGAAGTTAAATGTCCTCTTTAATAATGCGGGTATTTTCCACCCGGAGGATACCTCCGTTCTGGAGACGTCGGAAGAAGTCTGGGATAAAGTCATTAACGTGAACCTCAAAGGTGTATTCCTGGGGTGTAAGTACGGTATTCCTGCTTTATTGCGGGCCGGTGGGGGGTCCATTATCAACACCGCCTCCTTTGTGGCCTTGATGGGCGCGGCCGTCTCGCAGATAGCGTACACAGCCAGCAAAGGAGGCGTTCTGGCCCTGACGCGAGAAATTGCTGTGGAATTCGCCCGTCAGGGTATCCGGGCCAATGCGTTGTGTCCCGGTCCGGTGGAAACGCCTCTCTTGGCCGAGTTGTTGGCCGATCCTGAGCGGCGCCAACGGCGTCTTGTTCACATTCCTATGGGGCGGTTTGCCCGAGCGAGTGAGATTGCTCAGGCTGCGTTGTTCCTTGCCAGCGATGAATCCTCTTACGTGAACGGGGCTATTTTCACCGTGGATGGCGGTATCACGGCCGCGTACATCACTCCTGAATAGCGGAACAAGGGATGGTATTTGGGCAGTCTACTCTGTCAATGTGAGGAGAGCGCAGAGATAACCCATGCACGTTGATCTTAATCTATCCATTTGTATTCTCAACGGCTACCCCCGTGCTAGCCGGGAGAAGTTCGACCGTTCGGATGTGGGCCATCCCCACGAGATGTATAAGGCGTTTTTGCGCTCTTATGTGCCGAACGCGCGTGTGGATGTCCTCTTCGTGGCGGATTTGGATCAGACGCTCCCTACCGGTGTGGGGCTGACTTCTTATGATGCGTATATTTGGACCGGCTCGGATTTGACGATTTACGAGGATGACCCCCGTGTGCGCCGTCAAATTGAACTGGCGCGCGCCATTTACAAGGCCGGGGTGCCCATGTACGGCAGCTGCTGGGGGATTCAGATGGCCGCGGTGGCTGCGGGTGGGGAGGTTCGACGCAATCCTCGCGGCCGGGAATGGGGTATTGGACGGAACATTCGGCGCACCGACGCGGGACGCCGGTCCCTGCTTCTCAAGGACAAGCCAGACGTGTATGACGGGTTTGTCATGCACTTGGACGAAGTGACACGCATTCCTTCCGGGGGCACGTTGTTGGCCTCGAACGATCACACACGGGTTCAGGCGCTGGAAGTCCACTATCTTAACGGGACTTTTTGGGCGACGCAGTATCACCCTGAATACGACCTCTATGAAATGGGGCGGTTAATCGCGGCTCGGGCGGAACCTCTGGTCCGGGAGGGTTTTTTCCCCGATGAGACCTCTGTGTTGGAGTATGCCGACAAGATGAAGGCCCTCCACCGTAATCCTCAGGATCGCGCGCTGAGGGAAGCTCTTGGGGTCGGGGAGGATATTTTGGACCCGAGAATTCGCCAGCAGGAATTGAGGAACTGGATCGATTACCTTGTCCTCCCCTCTCTGCGAAGGTGAAGGCATTCGACCGTGGATGAGGGCGGTATGTTCTACAGGGTCTCGCGTGTGGTTCATCTCCCAGGAGGTCGGTTGGAGAAAGGGGGTGAAAGGGAGAAGCATAACGCGTGAAGTGTTTTGGTAGGGGCTTCCCTGTCGTCGGGCAGGAGTCAATTCGTGTATTCACTTTATCAGCAAAAGGAGGAGACTCATGAAGCGGTGGCGTTTGTTGATTTTGGTGATCGGCGTTGCCGTGGTGTTGGCCCTGGTCGCCGCGTGTGCGGGCGGGCAGCAAGGGGGAGAACAGCAGGTAAAGGAGGTGACACGCATCGTTGAGGTCACCCGCATTGTGGAGAAGGCACCGGAGGAGAAAATTCCTGAAGGGGCTATTGTCATCGACTTCTGGCACGCGTTTGGTGGCGGCCGCAAACTCTTCATCCAGCGCATGGTGGATGACTTCAACTACACTCATCCGGGCATCTACGTCCGCGCGGAGCACAAGGGCTCCTATCGCGACACGTTGAACGCGGCCATTCTGGCTGCTCAACAGGGGAACGCTCCCCACATCGTCCAGATTTTCGAGGTGGGATCCCAGTTGGCCCTGGACTCGGGCATCTTCGTTCCCTTCGCGGACCTGGCCAAGCCGGAGGAGTATCAGCCGGATGACCTGATCGAGGGCGTGGCCAATTACTACAATTTCAACGGCAAGTTCTACTCCATGCCCTGGAATTCCTCCAACCCGATTCTGTACTACAACAAGGACATCTTCCGCAAGGCGGGGCTGGATCCGGAAAAGCCGCCGCGCACCTTTGAGGAGATGCTGCAGGTATGTGATAAAATCGTGTCCAGCGGCGCGGCCAAGAACTGCGTCACCTGGCCGCTTCACTCCTGGTTCTTTGAGCAGTGGATGGCGGTCCAGGGCGCGATGCTGGCCAACAACGGCAACGGTCGGGATGCTCGAGCGACGGAGGTGCTCCTCACCAGTGATGCGGCCAAGCGCATCGTGAACTGGTGGAAGGAGATGTACGACAAGGGATACTACGCGTATAGCGGCAAATTGGAAGACTGGGACGGCTCTGACGCCATCTTTGTATCCGGCCAGTCCGCAATGGAGATCACGTCCACCAGTGACGTGGTGAACCGCCAACGGGATGCGGTGGAGAACGGCTTTGAGTTGGGCACCGCGTACCTGCCCTATCCGGGCGACCAGGAATGGCACGGCGTGATCGTTGGTGGGGCCAGCATTTGGATCACCAAGGACCACCCGGAGAAGGAACTGCAGGCTGCCAAGGACTTTGTGGCCTGGTTTACCAATACCGAGAACGCGATTCGCTGGCATAAGGGCACCGGGTACTTCCCCATCCGTAAGTCCGCGGTGGAGGTCCTGGAAAAGGAGCACTGGTTTGAGCGCAACCCTGCGTATCGGGCCGCGTTCGACCAGTTGCTGAAGACGAAGGCGGATCGGGCGACCCAGGGGGCGCTCATGGGGCCGTTCCCCGAGATCCGCACGATTATCGAGCAAGCTATCGAGAAGGTGTTGGCCGGTCAGGCCTCTGTGGACGATGCCCTGCAGGAGGCGAAGACCAAAGCGGATAAGGCGCTGCAGGATTACAACAAGTCCGTCCAGTAAGGGCGTGTGGTCATCTCTCGTGGGATTTTGTCTTGAGAGACAAAATCCCACGAGTTCTTCTACATTTCAAGGTGTTGCCCTGTGTATCCCTCCGAAGAGAGTCGAGGAGCGTCATGCATTATCAGGCGAAATTTAAGGGACGATTGTTGCCGTATGTGTTGTTGGCACCGACCTTGGTCATTCTTGTTGTTTTCCTCTACTATCCTATTATTCAGACATTCCGTCTTTCCCTGTACCGAGTGGCGTTTTTGGGGTTGCGTAAACGGTTTGTGGGCTTAGAGAATTTTGTTTCCTTGATGCACAGTCCTGATTACTGGCATACGGTGAAAGTGACGCTGGTTATTACTTTTATTGTGGTGATCGGTGGGTTGGCTATTTCCTTAGCCATTGCTCTGTTGGCGAATCAACCTATACGTGGGGGCGCTATCTACCGCATTTTGCTCATTTGGCCGTACGCGTTGTCCCCGGCGGTTGCAGGGGTCATTTTCCTTTTCCTCTTTTCCCCGGGCTTTGGGGCTATTAACTATCTTATTTCCAAGGTGATCGGCCGGGAGTTGAATTGGTTGGGCGATCCGAAACTGGCCGTACTACTCATCATTCTCACCAGTATTTGGAAGAACCTAGGATACAATATCGTATTCTACTTGGCCGGGTTGCAAAATCTAAACACCGAGGTGCTGGAAGCCGCAGAGATTGACGGGGCCGGTCCGTGGCGACGTTTTTGGTCGGTGACCTTTGCCCTTCTCTCGCCGATTACTTTCTTCCTGTTGATCACAAACATTACATATTCTTTCTTCGATATTTTTGGGATGATAGATATTGTGACTAAAGGCGGCCCGATGGATGCCACTAATGTGATGATTTACAATCTCTACCGGGATGCGTTTGAGTACTATAAGAGCGGGTTGGCTGCAGCTCAGTCGGTCATCCTCTTCGCACTTGTCGTGGTGCTGACGGTGATTCAGTTCCGCACATCCGGTCGCTATGTCCATTACGGAGGGTAAGGATGTTGAGATTCCTCATGTCCCGCAAGGTCCGTCGGGAAATCCTGACGCATATAGGGCTGATTATGGTTAGTTTTTTGGTGCTCACCCCGGTATTGTTTGCCCTGGCCAAGTCCACCCAGACTCGAGCCCAGGTGTTTCACTATCCCCCCATCTTTGGACCGGGTACGGCGATTAAAGACAATTATTACACGGCTTGGCACGCGTTTAATTTGGGGATGTACATGAAGAACAGTTTTATTGTGGCGGTGGCCGTGACCATTGGAAAGACGATTTTGTCTCTGTTGGCCGGACTTGCGCTGGTGTATTTTGAGTTCCCCTTGCAGGAAGCCGTGTTTTACTTTATTCTCTTCACGCTGATGATGCCCACGGAGATTCTCATTGTCGCGCTGTTCAATTTAGTGTCTGACTTGGGATGGAGCAATAGCTACTTGGCCTTGATTGTGCCTTTTATGGCCAGTGCAACCGGTGTGTTTCTCTTTCGCCAGCATTTTGCGAGTATTCCTTCGGATCTAGCCGATGCCGCGCGGGTGGACGGGGCCGGCCCGTTGCGGTTTCTGTGGAGTATCTTGATTCCTATTTCCTGGAATGCCATCGGCGCGCTGGCGCTCATCCAGTTTATCTATGTGTGGAACCAGTATTTGTGGCCGTTGGTCATTATCCGTGAGAACGCGAAACAGGTGGTGCAAGTCGGCCTGCGCGGGATGACCGCGGTGCAGGATGTGACGAACTGGGGAGTGGTGATGGCCGGCGCGATTTTGGCCATGCTGCCACCGCTCATTGTGTTTATCCTGCTCCACCAACAGTTCATGCGCGGCTTCGCGCTCGGGCAGGAGAAATAGTGCATGGAGCACAAGGTGTTGAACATTGCTCATCGGGGTGCGCGTAGCCTAGCACCGGAGAACACATTGGCCGCGGCGCGGAAGGCGTTGGAGGTCGGCGCGGATATGTGGGAAGTGGATGTGGCCGTCACTGCAGACGGGCACTTGGTCATCATGCACGATGATTCCCTGGCCCGCACGACCAACGTGATGAGCGTTTTCCCCGACCGTTCTCCTTGGATTTTCTCCACCTTTACGGAGGAGGAATTGCACACGCTGGACGCAGGCTCTTGGTTTGTCGAACGGGATCCGTACCGGGAGATCGCGTCGGGACACGTTTCTCCGGACGAACAGCAACGTTATCGTGGGGAGCCTATTCCCTCGGTGCGCGAGGTTCTGGAGTTCACCCGTAACCATCACTGGCGCATCAACGTGGAATTGAAAATGCAACCCCCACCCCAGGATACGTTTCCCATTGTTGAACCGGTGGTGCGTTTAATCGAGGAAACGCATACCGAGTCGTGTGTGGTCCTTTCCTCCTTTCGGCATGATTGGCTGCGAGAAGCGCGGCACTTGAATCCTCGGATTGAGGTGGCGGCGCTGATTGGATATGGCCCGGCGTTGGAGGTGGATTGGGATACGTTGGAGTTCGAGACGTATAACCTGCGTGTGACGATTGCCACTCCCGAGCGCATTCGTCGGCTTCGGGAGGCCGGACGTAAGGTCAACGTGTGGGTGGTGAACGATAAGGATGCCATGCGTCATTTTATTGAAATGGGTGTGACGGGCATCTTCACGGATTACCCCCAACGTTTGGCTGAGGTCCTTAGAGAGATGGATCCTTGAGAGGGGTGAGAGGTGAGGGCGTAATGCGTGATGTTTCCGCGCTCGACGCCGCCGAATGAATTCGCCGGCTCAACGGGCGCCGTCCCTTCGGGACGAAAACCCGACCCCTCGGCCGTCTCCCCACCGCCATCCGCTAACTGCTAATTGCCAACTGCCAAC
>CAYPUG010000092.1:0-10983 GCA_964413905.1 uncultured Anaerolineae bacterium
CCATTGGCTGAGATTACGCACAAGCGTCGTCTTTCGGCGTTAGGTCCTGGTGGTCTTTCTCGTGAGCGTGCCGGTTTCGAGGTGCGTGACGTTCACTATACGCACTACGGTCGTTTGTGTACCATCGAAACACCGGAAGGTCCGAACATCGGCTTAATCGGATCCCTGGCCACGTACGCGCGGATTAACGATTTCGGTTTCATTGAGACCCCGGTGCGGGTGATCAAGAAGACGATACCCAACGATCCGGAGCATCCGGAGGCGCTGGTAGGGCGCATTGTCAACGAAGAGATCACCGATCCGGAGACCGGAGAAATCATTGCCCGCCGTGGCGATCGCTTGGACGAGGACCAGGCCTTGCGTATCGCCGCTTTGGCGGACCGGAAACCGGAAATCCGTGTGCGACCTTACGTAACCGAGCACGTCAAATACATTACCGCGGACGAAGAAGATAAGCATGTCATTGCTCCTGCATCCGTTGCCCTGGATGAATTGGACCAGATCTTGGATGACCGGGTGCCTGTGCGGCGGGAGCAAACCTTTACCGTCGCGTCCGTGGACGAAGTAGATTACATGGACGTCTCGCCCAAACAGATTGTATCCGTTTCGTCCTCTCTAATTCCCTTCTTGGAGCACGATGACGCTAATCGGGCGCTCATGGGATCTAACATGCAGCGCCAGGCCGTGCCTTTGGTGAAGCCTGCGGCCCCGCTGGTAGGCACGGGCGTGGAACGTCGCGCCGCGTACGATTCCGGTCAAGTTCTCATCGCCCGTGAGGGCGGTATCGTCATCTCGGCCACCGGCGAAAAGATAGAGATCCTGACCGATGAGGGCGAGCGCAAAACATATCCGTTGCGCAAATTCCAGCGCTCGAACCAATCCACGTGCATCAATCAACGCCCTGTGGTGCGCAAGGGTGAACGGGTAGAGAAGGGTGACGTCCTGGCCGACACATCGGCTACTGACCGAGGAGAACTGGCCCTTGGGCAGAACGTCCTCATCGCCTTCCTTTCCTGGGAGGGCGCGGTGTTTGAAGATGCTATCGTGGTCAGTGAGCGAGTGGTTCAGGAAGGGCTTTTTTCCTCCATTCACATCGAACGTCATGAGGCCGAAGCCCGCGATACCAAACTGGGGCCCGAAGAGATCACCCGCGATATCCCGAACGTCAATGAGGAAGCGCTGCGTCACTTAGACGAGAACGGCATCATTCGTATCGGTGCGGAGGTCAAGCCGGGCGATATTCTCGTCGGTAAAGTAACGCCCAAGGGCGAGACCGACCTCACACCTGAGGAGAAATTGCTCCGAGCCATCTTTGGTGAGAAAGCGCGCGAAGTGCGGGATTCGTCCCTGAAACTCCCTCACGGAGAGAAGGGAAAGGTCGTGGACGTAAAGGTCTTCCGGCGCAGCGAGTACCGCGATTTGCCTGCGGGCGTGGAGACGATGGTCCGGGTATCCGTAGCCCAGCGGCGCCGCCTGTTGGAGGGCGATAAGATGGCCGGGCGCCACGGGAACAAAGGGGTGGTTTCCAAGATCGTGCCCGTGGAGGATATGCCCTTCCTGCCCGACGGCACGCCGGTGGATATCATCTTAAACCCACTGGGCGTGCCCGGCCGTATGAACATCGGGCAAGTGTTGGAGACTCATCTGGGCTGGGCGGCGAGCCGGTTGGGCTTTAAAGCCATGACGCCGGTCTTTGATGGTGCAAAGGAAGAGGAGATCGAGGCCGAATTGGGTCGGGCTTGGCTCATCGATAAGGCCTGGGCCGAGATCACCCGCCGGGCGTGGGATGCCGTCGCACAAGGGGCTGGAAACACAGAGGACTTCGAAGATGATGAAGAAGTGCGACGCATGTACATTGTGCACTGGTTGGCGCCTATGGGATACGATGCTCGGCGTCTGATGACCGATAGGGTGTATGCCCGGCGCAGTGTGCTCATCGAGTGGCTGCGGGAGCGAGGTTACCGGCCGGAAGATTTACTCGTTTGGGAGGATGAGCAGATTCCTTTGGCCGAGCGAATGCAACGGGATAGTGAAGCGCGTCGGGTGGCGTTGCGGGAATGGCTTCTTCACTACGAGCAACCCCTGCCCGAGGAGGATACCCTGGACGCGCTGCTGAACGCGGCCGAGCATTGGAGCCGAGAGAGCGGGTGGCCCACGCCGTTAAGTGGCAAATTCATCCTTTATGACGGCAAGACCGGTGAGCCCTACGACCAACCCGTCATGGTGGGTTACATGTACATGTTGAAGTTGAACCACATGGTGGAAGACAAGGTGCACGCCCGTTCTACCGGGCCGTACTCGCTGGTCACCCAACAACCGCTGGGGGGTAAAGCCCAATTCGGCGGTCAACGTTTCGGCGAGATGGAGGTGTGGGCTCTAGAAGCGTACGGTGCGGCCTACTCCCTCCAGGAAATGCTGACCATCAAGTCCGATGACGTGACCGGCCGTGTCAAGACCTACGAAGCCATTGTCAAGGGGGAGAAGATCAGCCCGCCGGGCGTGCCCGAATCCTTCCGGGTTTTGGTGAAGGAGTTGCAGTCCTTGGCCCTGGCCGTGGAAGTGATCAATGAACGAGGTGAGGTGATCCGCTTTGGCAAGGAAGTAACCGAGGAACGTTTGCCCAAACTGGGGTTCAGCCTCTCCTTGCCCGGCGTGATGACCCGGTTTGAAGAGGATCGCGGAGATTCTGAAGAATAAAGGGCGTAGGCTGATGGGCCGACAGAAGCGCATACGAGGACGCGATTTGTCGGCCCGTCAGGGATTCGGGATTGAACATATACGTTGGGGAGGATGGGACCGTGGAAGTTAATGATTTTGAGGCCATTCGTATAAGCCTGGCATCTCCGGAGCAGATTCGCTCCTGGTCATATGGTGAAGTGCTCAAGCCGGAGACCATCAACTACCGGACCTTACGTCCTGAACGGGATGGTCTCTTCTGTGAGCGCATTTTTGGGCCCACGCGGGATTGGGAATGCGCGTGTGGAAAGTACAAGCGACCGCGGTATAAAGGGGTCGTCTGTGAGAAATGCGGTGTGGAAGTGGCCCCTAGTCGAGTGCGACGCGAGCGCATGGGCCACATCGAACTTGCCTCGCCGGTGGCTCACATCTGGTACGTAAAGGGTGTGCCCAGTCGGCTGGGATTGCTGCTAGACATTTCTCCGCGCAATCTGGAGCGCGTCCTCTACTTTGCCCAATACATTGTCACCCGGGTGGATGAACAGGCTCGCGTGAAGGCCATTCAGAAGCGGGAGACCGCGTTGAAGCATGAACTGGATTCCCTGCAAGAGGAACTCCAGAAAAAACTGGACGCGCTCACGGAGCAGATGGAAAACAACCTGGCCGCGCTCCAACAGGTGGAAGCGGCGGAGATTGCCTCCTTGGAGGAGGAACTGATTCGTCGTACGGATGAAGTCATGACCGTCGCGCGGGATCTTCAGGCCTTACTGGAGAAATCAATGGGGCAATCCTTGGCGGAGGGTGTGACCGTTCCCTGGGAGGAGGAGCCCATCTTCCCCGCGGGAACTGTAGTCACCCGAGAACATCTGGACGAGTTGAACACCATCATCCGCGCGCGGCTGAATGAGGTCGAACAGAACATTCGGGACGCGCAACGGCACGTGCGCGAGGAGATTCAGGACAAGCGGGACGCGGTCCGGGAGGAAATTGAAAGTCAACGCGAAGCCCTCATTGATGAATACGCGGCCAAGGAGAAGCGCCTGCAGAATGAGGCCAAGCGGGAGATCGCGGAAATTAAGGAAATCAATGAGCGGATGCTTTTGACCGAGACCCAGTACCGGGAGTTGAAAGCCAAGTGGGCCGGTGTGTTTGAGGCCGGGATGGGCGCGGAAGCGATTCTCGAGATCCTGAAGACGCTGGACCTGGACAAGATGGCCCAGGAACTGCGCCGCGAACTGAAAACCACCCGGTCCAAACAACGGCGCAAGAAGGCGGCCAAGCGCCTGCGCGTGGTCGAAGCCTTCCGCAAGTCCGGCAACAAGCCGGAGTGGATGATCCTCACCGTGTTGCCCGTCATCCCACCAGACTTGCGGCCCATGGTGCAATTGGACGGTGGCCGCTTTGCCACGTCCGACCTGAACGACCTGTACCGACGTGTCATCAACCGTAACAACCGGCTTAAGCGCCTGTTGGAATTGAACGCGCCGGATGTCATTATCCGCAACGAGAAGCGCATGTTGCAGGAAGCGGTGGACAGCCTCATTGACAACGGACGTCGCGGCCGTGCGGTGAGCCGGTCCGGTCGCCGCAAGCTCAAGTCCCTGTCCGATATGCTTAAGGGCAAACAGGGGCGCTTCCGCCGCAACCTGTTGGGCAAGCGTGTGGATTACTCGGGCCGTTCGGTGATTGTGGTTGGCCCCGAACTGAAGTTGCACGAGTGCGGTTTGCCGAAGAAGATGGCCCTGGAACTCTACAAGCCCTTTGTGATGCGGCGTCTGGTCGCGCTCGCGTACGCGCATAACATCAAAAGCGCGAAGCGCTTAGTCGATCGGGAAGAACCCGAGGTGTGGGATGTGCTGGAGGATGTGGTCAAAGAGCGCCCGGTGCTTCTCAACCGCGCGCCGACCCTGCACCGGCTGGGCATCCAAGCGTTTGAGGTGAAACTTATTGACGGGTATGCCATCCAGTTGCATCCGCTGGTCTGTGCCGCGTTCAACGCGGACTTTGACGGGGACCAAATGGCCGTGCATGTGCCCCTCTCCGAGAAGGCCGTGCAGGAAGCCCGAGAGCTCATGCTCTCCACCCGAAACCTCCTCAAGCCCGCAAGTGGGGAACCCATTGTCGGTCCGAGCAAGGATATGGTGCTCGGTACCTACTACCTGACCGTGGCCAAGCCCGGCGTCAAGGGAACGGGCAAGGTGTTCGCCAGTTTGGAGGAAGTCCGTTACGCGTACGAGACCGGTCACGTGGACATTCACGCGCCTATTAAGGTGTGGTACGAATCGTGGTTGGATCACAAACCCCTTTCGGATTTGGGGTTGAGCGAACGGGTGGAGAAGGCGCTCATAGACGCGGGCATCACCTCGGTGGGCGAATTGGTAGCCAAGGTGAAGGAAGGTCGAGACGCGGTCCTGGCCATTCCCAAAATCGGCCGGGCAGCGTTGGCCGAGATCCGAGACCGCTTGTTGTTGCACAATATTGACCCACAGCGGACGGTGACCACAGGTCTTATTGAGACGACGGTGGGGCGGGTCATCTTTAACCTTCACCTGCCGGAGGAATTGCGTTTTGTCAATGACGTCATGGATAAAAAGCGGGTGAACGCGGTGGTTGCGGAGGCCTATCGCCGCTTGGGCCCTGAACGTACCGCGCTGTTCGCGGATGTGATCAAGGAGTTGGGCTTCTACTGGGCCACCAAGAGCGGAACAACCATCGCCATTACGGACATCAAGGTGCCTGAGGCCAAGGAACGCATTATCGAGGAGACCACCCGCAAGGTGGAATTGGTGGAGCAGCAGTACCGTCGCGGTCTCATCACCGAGGATGAGAAGTATTTGAAGACGGTGGAACTGTGGACCCGGGCGACGGATGAGATCACCGAAGCAGTGAAGGAACTGTTGGATCCCACCGAAGGGTTGGGGGCTATGTCCATCTCTGGGTCCACTAAAGGAGGCATTCAGACGGTACGACAGTTGGCCGGGATGCGTGGGTTAATGGCCGATCCGTCAGGCCGGATCATCCCGTTGCCCATTCGCTCCAACTTTCGCGAGGGGCTGACCGCGTTGGAGTTCTTCTTGAGCACCCACGGGGCGCGGAAGGGGTTGGCCGATACCGCGTTGCGCACCGCGGACGCGGGGTATCTAACCCGTCGTCTGGTGGATGTGGCTCAAGATGTGATCATCACCGAGGAGGATTGCGGGACCACGGCCGGTATCTGGATTGACCGGGCCAGCAGCGAGGACATCGGCGAGCCCTTTACCGAGCGCATCATGGGACGCATCGCGGCCGCGCCCATTGCCGATCCGGAGACCGGCGAGATTCTGGTGGAAGCGGGGCAGATGATCGAGGAGGCCGAGGCGAAAGTGATCGAAGCCGCGGGCATTGACAAGGTGTACGTGCGTTCGCCTCTGACATGCAACACCCGCTTCGGCCTCTGCCGCAAGTGTTACGGTCGGGACCTGGCCCGAGGCGGATTGGTGGAATTGGGTGAAGCAGTGGGCATCATCGCGGCCCAGTCCATTGGTGAGCCGGGCACTCAGTTGACGCTACGCACCTTCCACACCGGAGGGGTGGCCGGCGCCAGCGACATCACCCAAGGTCTTCCTCGTGTGGAGGAGCTGTTCGAGGCCCGCACCCCACGCGGTGAGGCCGTCATTGCGGAAATCGATGGTCGTGTGGAAGCGTTCTGGGAGGGTGATGTACACAAGGTGCGTATTGTGAACTCCCACGTCATCTCCCGGGACATTCCCATCCCTGAGGGATATGAGGTGCTGGTTTCCTCCGGCGATGCCGTGTCCGAGGATACGGTGATCGCTCGTAAGGGGGAGGACGAGATCGTTGCAGGGATGGGAGGCCACGTGTTCATCGAGGAGCAGGACGGTCAGACGGTGGTCTTTGTGCGGCGGGAAGATCAAGAAGTGTGGGAGACGGAGATCCCGCCTTCGGCCCGTCTGCGGGTGAGCAACGGCGATTTCGTCCACGCGGGGGATCAGTTAACCGACGGTGCCAAAAATCCCAAGGAGATCCTGCGCATTCAAGGCCCTGAGGCTGCGCAGAAATATCTCTTGGAGGAGGTACAAAAGGTCTATCGGTCTCAGGGTGTGGTCATTCACGACAAGTACATCGAAATTATCATTCGCCAAATGATGCGCAAGGTACGGGTCCGAGCCACCGGCGACACGGACTTCCTGCCCGGTGAGTTGGTCGATCGGTTCGAGTTTGAGAAAGTGAACAGTGAAATGGTGGCCCAAGGCAAGAGACCCGCTCGAGGCGAATTGGTCCTTCTGGGCATCACCAAAGCCGCGTTGAACACGGATTCCTTCTTGGCCGCGGCATCCTTCCAGGAGACCACGCGCGTGCTCACCGACGCGGCCACGCGTGGTGCTCGAGATGATCTGCGCGGTCTGAAGGAGAACGTAATCATCGGCAAGCTCATTCCGGCCGGGACGGGGTACAAGGCGCGACTGGAAGCCAAGCGCAAGCAGGAGCGGCTGCTGGCACAAGCAAAGGCCTTTTTCGGGCAGCCGTTGGAACCCATGCCCGGCGACGGGGAGCGGGCCAAAGAAGGCGATGAGACAAATGAGCCCTCTTCTGAATCCGGTGCGTAATTTGACCGCGCGGGACGGCTTCTCTTCTACCGTCCCGCGCGGTGTACTACAGCGAGAGATGAGTTTGACCGATTTGAAGGCTTTGTGTTAAACTGCGGGGCCGTGGAAATGAAGGGTTGTCCCAGTATTTATGGGAAACGGCCAACAGGGCACTCATACGTACATTATTGTAGGAGGGAGTGGCGTTGCCAACCATCAATCAACTTGTTCGCAAGGGACGCAAGAAGGTTAAGAAGAAGGAAAAGGCACCGGCCCTTCAGTACATCTACAACGCGTTGAAGGGCGAAGTGAAGCGATTGCCCAAGGGCTGTCCGCAGAAGCGAGGCGTGTGTACGCAGGTGCGTACGGTAACGCCGAAGAAACCGAACTCCGCGTTGCGGAAGATCGCCCGTGTCCGTTTGACCAACGGCATCGAGGTCACTGCGTACATTCCCGGTGAGGGGCATAACCTGCAGGAGCACTCCGTGGTGCTGGTGCGTGGGGGTCGTGTGAAGGACCTGCCCGGTGTGCGTTACCACATTGTACGTGGTGCGTTGGATGCCGCGGGGGTAGAAGGCCGAAAGCGCGGTCGTTCTAAGTACGGGACGAAGCGCCCCAAGTCTTGATGGGGTGACGCGCGTTTGAGCATCGAGTAAAACGAGGGAAGGTGGAGGAACCATGCCAAGACGATATCGCCCGCCGAAGCGGAAGATTCCGCCCGATCCCAAGTACGGGAGTGAGAATGTCCAGCGGCTTATCAATAAGGTCATGATGCGGGGGAAAAAGAGCCTCGCGGAGCGCATTGTGTACGAGGCGTTTGAAATTATCGAGAAGCGGACGGGCAAGCCCGGTGTGGAGGTCTTTGAGCGGGCTTTACAGAATGTGATGCCCGTGTTGGAAGTTCGTCCTCGCCGTGTGGGGGGGGCGACCTATCAGGTGCCCTTGGAGGTACCCGCGTTTCGTCGCCGCAGCCTGGGCTTGCGCTGGATTGTCAACGCGGCCCGAGAGCGGTCGGGGAAATCCATGGCCGAGAAGCTGGCCGCGGAGTTGATCGACGCGTACAACAACCAAGGGGCGGCCATTAAGAAGAAGGAAGATACCCACCGCATGGCAGAGGCGAACCGGGCGTTTGCCCACTACAGGTGGTAATTTGGGGCCACCAAGGTATGTGCAATTGGAAATGAGGAGATAACGCCGCTGGTCCATTCACCGGCGGCGTTATTGTGTCCTTTTAGAGTGGACATAAATTGTGCGGATTTGCTATGTTTTGTTAGTCCATCAGCAAATCATGGAACCAACGAAACGGTATAAGAATGATGTCCAGAGAAAACTTAAAGCGCATTCGGAATATCGGAATTATTGCCCATATCGATGCGGGCAAGACAACAACCACAGAGCGTATCCTGTTCTACACGGGGAAAACGTATCGTTTAGGGAACGTGGATGAGGGCACTACGGTCACTGACTGGATGCCCCAGGAGAAGGAACGCGGTATCACCATTACGGCCGCGGCCATCTCCTGCGAGTGGCGGGATCACTTTATCAACATCATTGACACGCCCGGCCACATTGACTTCACCGCGGAGGTACAGCGTAGTTTACGTGTGCTCGACGGTGGCGTGGTGGTGTTCGACGCGGTGGCCGGTGTGGAGCCCCAGTCTGAAACGGTGTGGCGCCAGGCCGACCGATATGGTGTGCCACGTATTTCCTTCGTCAACAAGATGGACCGGGTCGGTGCGAGTTACTGGCGCACTATCGACATGATCCGAGAGCGCTTGGGCGCGAACCCGGTGGCCATCCAGGTGCCCATCGGGGTAGAGGCAGACTTTAAGGGCATGGTCGATCTGGTCACCCTAAAGGCGTGGATCTTCACCGATGAACTGGGGGCTCGTCCGGAACTGGTGGACATTCCCGAGGACTTGCGGGATGTGGTGGAGGAAAAGCGGGAAGAACTCATCACCACCCTCGCGGATTACGATGATGAACTGATGATGCTCTACCTGGAGGGTGAGGAAATCCCGCAAGATCTCATTAAGCGGGTGTTGCGCCGGGCCACCATTAGCAACGACGTGGTGCCTGTGCTGTGCGGCACGGCATTGCGTAACAAAGGGGTGCAGCCGTTGTTGGACGCGATTGTGGATTACCTGCCCTCGCCGGTGGATATTCCGCCGGTGGTCGGTGTGAACCCGGAGACCGGGGAGCCGGAAACACGCACCGCGGATCCGGACGGCCCGCTCGCCGCGTTGGTGTTCAAGATCGTGACCGACCCTTACGTAGGGCGACTGGCATATGTGCGGGTGTACTCAGGGCGCCTCCAATCGGGTAAGGCCGTGTTGAATAGTACTCGTAACCGCAAGGAACGCATTGGGCGCTTGTTGCGCATGCACGCGGACAAGCGGGAGGAGATCAAGGAGATTGCGGCGGGAGATATCGGAGCGATTATCGGCCCTAAGCAGACGTTTACCGGGGAAACCTTGTGTGATCCGGCTCATCCCATTGTCCTGGAGTCCATCGAATTCCCGGAGCCTGTTATATCTGTGGCCATCGAGCCGAAGACGAAAGCAGACCAAGATCGGTTGGCCGAGGCATTGCGGCGTCTCGCCGAGGAAGATCCTACCTTCCGGGTACGCACCGATGAACAGACCGGCCAGACCATTATTTCCGGTATGGGTGAGTTGCACCTAGAGGTGCTTATCGACCGCATGGTGCGGGAGTTTCGGGTCCACGCGAAGGTAGGACGTCCTCAAGTGGCCTATAAGGAGACGATTACCCAGAAGGTTAGGCAAGAAGGGCGCTTCGTCCGTCAGACCGGCGGTCGTGGTCAATACGGTCATGTGGTTCTGGAGTTAGAGCCCTTGCCGCCTGGAAGTGGGTTCCAGTTCGAGGATAAGATTGTAGGGGGGGTGATTCCTAAGGAATTTATCCCTGCTGTGGAAGCCGGCGTGAAGGAGGCCCTGGACGCGGGGGTGTTGGCCGGCTATCCTGTGGTGGATGTCAAGGCAACCCTGGTGGACGGATCTTATCACGAAGTGGATTCCTCGGACATGGCCTTCAAGATTGCGGCATCGATGGCGACCCGGGAGGGGGCTCGGAAGGCGAAGCCGGTACTGTTGGAACCTATTATGAAGGTGGAAGTTGTGGTCCCCGAGCAGTACCTGGGAGATGTGATCGGCGACCTGAACGCGCGGCGGGGCGAGATCGTGAACATCGAACAGCGGCCCAACGGGATCCAGGTAGTGGACGCCCGTGTGCCTTTGGCGGAAATGTTTGGTTACGCGACGCGTTTACGGTCCTTGACACAAGGGCGCGGCACCTTCACGATGGAATTTGACCATTACGAGAAGGTCAGTGACGATGTGGCTAAGAAGGTATTAGCTCAGGTGGTATGATCCGTTTCGGCCTAATAAGCATGTGCTAAAATTGAGTGAGAATTTGGCACCTTCGGGTCGCCGCGTTATAATCCAAAGGTTATTTACGCCGACACGCCGGAACGATCGGGTGTGAACTGAAAAAAAAGGACGCCAGAGGCTCCGCCATGCCTCGAAGCGTCCTTTCGTATGCTTATAAACAAAGTGAGGCCGCTGTGTCAACGAAAGCGGTCAACCCTGAATGAGGCGGCATTGTACGCATCACGCATCGACTTTGAATGGCGCTGGGCGCCGAAGTCGTGCTGAACGTGAGGACAAAGGAGGGAAAGGACCATGAGCAAGCAGAAGTTTGA
>CAYPUG010000093.1:0-10550 GCA_964413905.1 uncultured Anaerolineae bacterium
CGCCGGGGCACTCCGCGCAGGCGGGCCATGAAATCCAAGTAGTCCAGGACGCTCATTTCTTTGTAGAGGGGCACGGTTTCAGGCATGTAGCCCACATGCCGCCGCACCTCCAAGGGATGTTTGATCACATCGTAGCCGGCGACGCGTACGCTGCCGGCAGTAGGGGGCATGTACGCGGAGAGGATGCGCATGGTGGTTGTTTTACCGGCTCCATTAGGGCCTAGAAATCCCAGGATTTCCCCCTTTCCGACGCGGAAGGAGAGATTATCCAGGGCCACAAAGGATCCGTAGAGTTTGGTCAAGCCATTAACTTCGATCATAAGCGCCTCCTGGTGGCGTGTTCGCGGCGCGATGACATCTTCGAATTTTAGGCCGGGCCGGGAAAGGTGCAAATTTGACGGGTAAAGGTGGGACGGAAGCGGGGGAATGCAGAGCCATCTACTTGAACAGGTAGATCCCTCCTTCGTACGGCCAGTGGGCCCCGCATTGCGGACAGACGATGTCTTGCCCCTTCACAGGCAGGGGTTCGTAGCCACACGTCGGACACCGGAAAGCAAAGGGGAGAGATGTGGCAGGCGGTGAGGTGAGACGGCCCCGGACGAAGATGCTGGGGCTGAGTTTGAGGGGGGCAGCCAGGCGTTGCAGCACGGCATCGGCGCGAGCGAGGATGGCCGGGGGGATGTGCTGTTTAAGCCAAGGGATGCGGAAGTGGGAGGCCGTGCGCACGGCTTCCACGGTGAATCCGGCTTCGGCCATGCGTTCGAACATCCAGCGGGGATGGAAGTCGTAATTCAGCGGCACGAAGGGGTGGGGATGGAGGTCGAAGGGATTCCAGTCCTGGCGGTGAAGGAGGTAACGCAGGACGGCCTTGAGGTGTCGTTTGTTGGCGAATTCAACGACGAGGGTGCCGTGGGGTTTAAGAATGCGGGCCAGATGATGGAGGGCGGTGGGGACGTCCTCCAAGTGGTGCATGACGCGCACCATGACGACCGCATCAAACGAGTGGGATGCCAGGGGTAACCGATAAAGGTCGCCGGCGACGAAGAGGAAGCGGTGGTCCTGCCCTAGGCGTTGCCGTGCTTCTTCCAACATGGAGCGGGCGTAATCGAACAGGACGACGCGTTGGTAGCCGGCATAAAGGTCGGCCAGGCGCCCGAATCCTGCGCCGACCTCGACAAGGGTCTCCCCGGATGGGGGGAGCAGACTGCGCAAGGCATATCGGTCGGCCAGGTCTTCAAAGCGGCGTTCCGGGGTCCAGAATTCGGTGCTGTACCGGCTTCCTTCGTAATCACAAATGGACGGCATCTTCTCTTCTCCTTGTTTCACGTGAAACGCTCCGCCTATTGCGTCCGAGACCCCTCGCTCCCTCCGGACGCGCCCTCACCTGTCGACCCCCCCTCCAACCGCACCCACGTTTGCTGCCCCTTCTTTCCCTTCACAGGTAAAGGCTTCACATACGCCCGCGGCCGAGCCAGTTCCCACGCGTACAACTTCTCCCCTCGCGCATACGCCTCCAAAAAGCGAGGATCCGCCAGGTGCTTATCTTGATGCTCCGCCAATTCCGCCAACGTAAACGGCCCCTTCACTCCCGTGATCTCCACCGAACCCAACAATTGCCCCCCGCCGATCACCCCTACCCGACCGCGCACGCGCGTCGGATGCCTCCGGATCTCCCAGCGCTTCTTTCCCTGCACAATGTACGTCGCGTAAGGCTCCTTCACCCGAAACCCACGCTCCGGCACCTCACCCAACGGGAAAAACGTCCCATACCCCACCACATACACCCGATCCGGCGACAACGCCGCCAACACCTCCTCCCGATGCGTTACCACCACCAACGTCAACCCCTTTTCCCGAGCCAAAGTAGCAAACCGCCGCGCCACCCGCACGGCCGTCCGCCGATCCAAATGCGCGATGAACTCATCCACCAAGATCACATTAGGCCGCCGGGCCAACATGTATGCCAACTTCGCCCGCTCCTTCTGCCCCGTGGACAACTCAGAAAACGGGGCCCGATACAACACCGCATCCGAAATCCCCGCGTACCCCAACAACTCAATGGCCAAGGACGCATCTCCCGTAAGACGGTACAACACCTCCGCCACTGGCGCATCCCCAAACGAGGGCTCGATCTCGTTCAACAACAACGCCTCCACCCGCGCGTTCTCCGGCACCCGCACCTCCCCGCCATCGACCCGATACATCGCCTCCGCCACGCCGGCCAAAGCACCGTACAACACCCGCAACAACGTCGTCTTCCCACTCCCCGACGCACCTAAAATGGCCACCACCGAGCCCGGCTCAATCTCCATAGACACCCCTCGCAACACATACTTTTGGATCACGCGCTGGCGCACCCCAAACGCCTCCAACACCTCTCGCACTGCACCAGACACGCGGGATAAATCCAGGTGACTGGTATACGCCTTCTGCACCTCCTTCAACACAATCGGTCCCGACAATGGGGAGCCGATGTCAAATCGGGGCCGATAAAGCCGACCACTGTGCTCCCGCGCGACCGGGTCCTCTTGCAAAAAGGACTGAATATACCGTCGCGCCTCCTCGTCCAACGGATAGTAAAGCACCGGACGGCCACTGGCCGTGTCCCACAGGTACACAAAGCCCACCTTCTCCATAAAAGGATTATAACGAGCCATCATGGCGATGGTTTCTACCGCCTTCTTCCGTTCCCGCATCTCCGGCACCCACCGCTCCCGCACCCAGTCGAATAACGCCCGCAACGCTAACTGACCAAACCCATCCACCCGGTAATCCGGATGCACGACCACCCGGGCCAAGCGGGACACCGGCGAACGCGCCTCTGCTAAGGCCTCCTCCTGCAGTTCCCACCAGGATCGATCTTTGTCCTCTTGGCGGGCAGGGTGAAAGGGATGAGCAAACCACTCTTTTGGAAACACCCGTTCCCGGATGTTCCGCTCCACCTGACCGTCAGGGAGACGTCGGTGCATCAAAGGAATAGGGGGATCAACGCGCACGTACCCTACAAATCGGGGTTCATACGCAGCACGGGTAACGAGTTCCAGAACCAGAAAACGAGAAGCTCGCGTCGCGCTCTTCAGATCGTGAAACCGCATGGGCTGCCCACACGTTGGACATATCGGGCGGACATTGGCATCCCGGTAAACGTGACAGGTCTCGCAGTACCAACGGGCTAAAATCTCTTCGTCCGACGCGTAATGGTACTGTTCCAACTCCACGATCGCTTCATAATCGCTCTCGAACTGGGCCTCCCGAGCCAGAACTTTGTACTCGTACAGCACTTCATCAGAAAGGGGAGCCCGCCGTTGGTGGGTGTACACGCGCGAAAACAACGGCCATATCTGCACCTCCGTGTGCAGAACGTAATTCTCAAACGTCACAGCCTCCGGGTCTTCCAAAGTCACCGTACAGGACTGCCCAGGACGCAGCCACTGGGCCACCGTGCCGACCATGGGCACACGCACTTCGCGGCCGTTGGATAATGCCAAAGTGACAAATCCCGCGTATCTATAGTTGTGGCGACGAATGTCTACCCGCACAACGGAAGCATCCATGCCTTCCTCCCTTATGAATGAAAAGCGACAACCAAAATCGGCTTCGAGTTAGACGAATTTTGGCAAACCTACCGGGTCGTACTATACTTATAGATGCAATGGGCCGCTAGCTCAATATGGCAGAGCAGGGGACTTTTAATCCCAAGGTTGCAGGTTCGAGTCCTGCGCGGCCCACCACAGTATAGCACAAACCCGGCGGGAGGGAGTGATTTCCCCCCGCCTTTTTGCTGTCCGGCCATGGAGGAAATCAGGATGATGCACCAATCGCAGGAAACACGCCTCCTCCTTATCCGCCACGGGGAAACCGACGCCAACGCTGCCGGCATTTGGCAAGGCGCCACCGACCATCCTCTGAACACCCGCGGCCTCGCACAAGCACACGCCGTGGCACAACGCGTAGCCCGGGAAGAATCACACGTCGCCGCCATTTACACCAGTCCTTTGCGTCGTGCCCGCCAAACCGCGGACATCATCGCCCAAGCATTAGGTCACGTGCCCGTATACGAAGACGCGGATCTCTCCGAATATAACTTGGGGGAATGGGAAGGGCTGACCTACCAGGAACTGCGCTACGAACGCCGGCTGTGGGATCGAATGAGCGAGGATCCCCATTGGGCCCCGCCCGGCGGGGAGTCCGCTTATGAGTTCGCGATGCGGGTCCTAGGAGCATTCCAACGCATTGCAGAAAAGCACAAGGGACAAACGGTGATTATCGTGGGACACGGTGGAGCCATCGCCACCGCGTTAGCCCTGCTGCTGGATCGCCGTGGAGGGGAGTGGAAGAAATATGGGCTGATTAACTGTGCTATCAGCGAACTCATTATGGGGCCTACCCCCCGCCTGGTCCGACACAATGATGTCGCACACTTGTCCACGGTAGGACATGGGGGTAAGCCCCGGGTCGGACAGTAACGTTGTGTTTACTTAGCGGGTTTCCGGCGGAAGGGGACCAGCGGCGGAGTAAAAGGATCGTCCGGCACGACCCGCCACTCGACGGCTTCCAGATCCACGTCTTGGGCAATATCCTCCAGCCGCAATTTAAAGTACTTCCCCTTCGCGGTCACGGCCACCGTTCCGTCGGGCAGGATTAATTCCCCCTCGCCTTCAAAAATCCGTTTTGTGTCCCTGGTGATGCGCGCGACGGCTTGGAGTTCGGTATAAAGAGGCACCGGGGCACGAAACCGCAAATTCAACTCCACGGTCACGCCCCAGACATTGTCCCCGTACGTAATCATCAATGCCCGGCCGATGGTTTCATCCAAAATGGCCGCGGCAATCCCACCGTGCAAGCGTCCAGGATACCCCTGATGCACTTCCTGGGGGACAAAGCGGGCAATCACTTCACCCTCGTCGGTCTCGTAGAAGAAAGCCTTGAGACCGGCGATGTTCTTCAGGCCACATACAAAACACATGCTTGAATTCGGCTGCTTTCGCATCACAGCGTTCCTCTCACTCAATGAAGCTCAGATGAGTCAGCAGGTCCTTATTGCTTCTCCCCAAGGCCTTAAAAATCTATCGGACGGCCGGCATACACGTACTCAAAGAGGCGACACAACTCCCCCCGGTCCGGAATCCGCCGGGAAGTCACGATGGTCGGGTCGGCTTCGGTCAAGTCGCACAGCCGTTCAAGATGGGAGCGGAACACGGCCTCATCGACGCCGGCGTCCTGCAAGGACAAGGGTTCCCCAATGCGTCGGGCAAGATCACGGATCGCGCGAGCCAGGGAGGCCGCGGCCTCCTGCTCATTGGATGCAGGAAGTTCCAGCCAACGGGCCAGGTCAGCATACCGTCCAACACCCTGGTTGGCCACAAACTCGATAGTATAGGGGAGCAACAGGCCAACCACACGACCGTGATGAATGTGTAGGACGGCCCCCGCGCTGTGGCCCATCGCGTGGGCCAGAGCGGCCATGCTATTGCCGAACCCCAGCCCCGCGATGGTCGCGGCGTTGGCCATTTTCTCTCGCGCTTCGGGATCTGACGCGCCTTTTTCCACAGCACGCGGCAAATATTCAAACACCATCCGCGCAGCCTGAAGGCATAAGCCATCGGTGAAGTCGTTGGCCCAGGTACTGGAATATCCCTCTACAGCGTGTGTGAGCACATCCATCCCCGTAGCCGCGGTCAGGGAGGATGGCAGATGCATAGTAAAACGGGGATCCACAATGGCTATGTCCGCTAACGCGTCTCGAACCCCGAGCCCCAACTTGCGCCCTTCCTCCTGATCGGTAAGTACCATAGCCCATGTGACCTCTGCGCCGGTTCCGGCCGTGGTCGGCACACAGATGAGCCGAGCTTTCCGTCGCAAGGGGATGCGTTCGATGGGGCTAATAGCCGCCGGGTTAATCTCCGGATGTTCATACAAAATCCACATAGCCTTCGCTGCATCCATCACCGACCCACCCCCCACCCCCACAACCCAATCGGGGGCGAAAGATTGCATCATCTCTGCTCCGCGACGCACCGTCTGCAACGAAGGCTCCGGTTCTATATCCGCAAACACCTTTACTTCCAAGCCGGCTCGTTGAAGAGAGGATGCCACATCCACCGGGAAACCGAGGGAAAGCACATTTGCATCGGTTACGATAAATGCCCGATGCCCTTTAATCTCCTCTAGATATGAAAGAGCATCTTCCCCAAAGATAACTTCGGGAGAATTAAAGAACCACATCGTGGCCTCCTGATAGATGAGGAGGTCCCGGGGCCCCATCGCTCGTTTTCTCAGGCATCCGGGAACTCGGTAGGTACCATGGTGGTGGAACGGACCAATTCGTTCGCGGCCTTGACCGCCCGCATAATCTTCATCAGATTCCCCTTCAGTTTGAGCTTGCGGGTCATCAGCGCCTGGATGGGATCCATTTTCCCCGTGACTACCTGTTTCCACACGGAGTAAGGGGCAGAAATAATGAACTCCGGTTGCTTATGTGTCGAAGGGTCCTCCACCACGTACGCGTCCCGACACTCCCCATGCCACAAGTCCATGTACAGGGTGACGGGTTTCTCCAGCGTTGTGGCTTCGTCCGGCTCGATGATAAAGTAGAAGTCCCCTTCCCACGTTTTGGCCGCGCTCCGATACGCTTCGTTACCGTTAATCGCGTCCTTCAATGCCTGGACCCACTCCTCAGACGGGAAGACGTAAGCCATGTTGCACCTCCCTCAAGCGGTTTCAAATAAACGACCCTTGGTACACTATGAACTACCGGCCGGTCACACTTCCAGTACAACAGGTAAGATCATGGGGCGTCGTTTGGTTTGTTTGTAGCACAGCCGCCCCAGAGCTTCTTTGATTTTGACGGTGAGCGTAGGCGCTCCCAAGCCCGGTTTCACCAGGTCCGCGATGATCTCCACGGCCTCCTCGATAAAAGGCGCCGCATCTTCGGGGTCGATAAAGCCCCGGGTAAGGATCTCCGGTCGGGCCGTTAATGTGCCGGTCTGCACATCTAAGGGCACGATGGCCACCAAAAAACCATCCTGGGAGAGGTGATGCCGATCACGCAAGACCACTTCCCCAATGTCCCCCACACCGGCACCGTCCACAAAGACATAGCCCTCTGTCACGCGCTCTCCCTTCCACATGCGTTCGCCATCAAATTCCAACACCTGGCCGCTTTCAATGACGAAGATGTGGTCCTTGGGCACTCCCATCTCCGCTGCCAACTGGGCGTTTAACACCAAATGCCGGTATTCGCCGTGAATGGGCACGAAAAACCGAGGCCGAGTCAAGTCGATCATGGTTTTGTAATCTTCCCGGCTTCCATGCCCGGACACGTGAACATCAAAGAGGTCGTGATAGTACACTTCCGCTCCCTGCCGGAACAGGTTGTCAATGGTGCGGTTGACGAGCTCCTCATTCCCCGGAATAGGTTCTGCGGAGACAATCACGGTATCCCCCGAACGAATCTGGATGTGTTTGTGATCCCCCAGGGCCATGCGCACCAGTGCGGAAGTCGGCTCCCCCTGCGAACCGGTGCAAATGATGAGTACTTGGCGTGGGGGCAACGAATTCATTTGCTCGGGGGAAAGTAGTTCTTCGCGCGTTATGTCAAGGTAACCCATGTCAATGGCCATCTTGACAATGTTGACCATGCTTCGACCCACAACCCCGACCCGACGACCGAATTTGCGGGCAATCTGGATGAGTTGTTGAATCCGTGAGACGTTGGAGGCGAAGGTAGAGACAATGATGCGACCTTCCGCGTGTTGGAAGATCTGTTCGAAATTGCGCCCGATTTCCTGTTCCGATGGCGTATATCCGGGGACTTCTGCATTGGTGGAATCGGCCAAAAGGATGTCCACACCTTCACGGGCATAGGCTTCTAATTTAGCCACCTCCGTCAAACGTCCATCCACGGGCGCGTCGTCGAATTTGAAATCACTGGTGTGAAGCACTAGCCCCACAGGCGTGCGGAGAGTCACACCGACCGCGTCGGGGATACTGTGGCACACGTGAAAGAATTCCACCGTGAAAGCACCCAAGTCCAGGACGCTGTTCTCGTCAATAAGACGTACATCCTCATCGCGCAATTTGTGTTCTTTCAGCTTCAAATTCAGCAGTCCCAGAGTCAGGCGAGTGCCGAAGATGGGAACATCCACATCCAATTGCTTGAGGACATAAGGGAGTGCGCCAATGTGATCTTCGTGTCCGTGAGTAAGGATAATGCCCCGCAAGTTATCCTGGCGTTCAATGATATAGGTGACATCCGGGATAATAATATCTACCCCGAGCATGTCGTTGGACGGGAACATGAGGCCGGCATCCACGACGATCATGTCCTCGCCGTACTCAAAAACCATCATGTTCCGACCGATTTCCCCTAATCCGCCTAGCGGAATAATACGCAATACATCACTCAATGGAACCTCCTTTGCGATTACGAACGTACACTCGGCACAAGACCATCTGTAATGTACGTGGTCTTGGGATCTCCCAGCAGACCGACGATGAAGTGATAAAGGGCAAAAAGTTCGAGAGAAAAGGGAAGGTAGCCCAAGTACCCCAACAAGGGCATCTCAAAAATGTGGAGGACGTTGACGAACGGGACGTCGTATACCCATTTAGGATAGGCGTAAAAATTCCACATCTCCCAGAAGAACGAGGTCAACAACACACCGCTCCACAGGGCCGCGATAGGACGCCAATCCCCGCGATCGGTCCACTGTAAGAGATTCACATGGCCCAGCCACACGTTCAACGGTTCAAGGATCAGGTAGATGCTTCCCCAGAGAAAGAAGAAAAAGTAACGGGGCCACGCCATCATAAGCACCAACATCCCCCAACCTATCAAGAAAAAACTCACCACCACCGGACGGGAAGGAGGCACCTTGGGGTCACGACGCCAGGCGGGGAAACCGTTGAACCGGGCGGATACCCATTCGGCCGTGCCGAACACCGCGGGCATGACCGTGGAAAAACTTAACGTGGCCCAGAACGCGTACGCGGCGTCGGAAAAGTATTCCGCTCCCACGTAGTACCAATTGTGTAGGCGAGCATTCAGAAGTTCAAAGAGCCACCATCCGGGTGCGGAGATGAAAAACAGGCCCACATACTTACGTGGACTGCGAGTGTATAGGGAAGTACCGTGCCGTTTGTACGCGAGCGCGTCTACAGTGAGGGCATACCCCAACCAGAGGGGAAAGAACACCCAATGGGTTCGTAAACCCGGTAACAACCAATTTAACGGCCAAAAAATGGCAATGAGGATAAGTCCCAAAAGCCCACGGCGGGGGAACGTCTCATGCCGGATCGTCACGCTTTCATCCATGATGAGGACCATCCTCCTCGAACAAAGATAACTGTTCATAAGAGGGGGGGCGATTTTTCGATTCCGCTCGCAGGCGTCGAATCAACGCACCTAACTTGCGAAAATCTTCCTCCAACAAGGGTTGCCACTTGGGTTGATAAAGACCCGCAGCCGGGTGGAAGATGGGGAAGAAAATGCGATCGCCTAGCCGTCGTGGTTGTCCGTGAATGCGACTGATAGAGGCCCCGGGGAAGAAGTGCTGCATGGCGAATCGTCCCAGGGTGACGATCACGCGCGGGTTAAGGAGTTCAATCTGACGGTCTAAGTACCCCTGGCAGGCCGCAATTTCATCCGGTAGAGGATCCCGATTCCGCGGAGGACGACACTTGACAATATTTGTGATGTACACATCCTCTCGCCGCAGGCCGTTCTTCTCCAAGAGTTCATTCAGGTACCGACCGGCCGCGCCGACAAATGGCTTGCCTTGCTGATCCTCGTGATAACCGGGGGCTTCACCGATAAACATGATTTCTGCGTTGTAGGGGCCATCGCCGGGGACAGCCTGGGTACGGGTCTGGTGTAGCCGACAACGGGTGCACTGGCGAATTTGTTCCTCTAATCGGCGCCATTCCTTCAAAACGTGTTCATCCAGGGACATATGGATGCGCTCCTCTCCCCGACGCGTGCCCTCGCGGGCACAATTCCGCTCTCGCCTATAGTAAGGGACATATAGACCACGAGCGTGGTTATCGCGATCATTATCTTCATTATACGGCAAAGCCCGCAGAGGAAAGAAACTTCACACAGGGGTCGATAAATGGAACGGAATGTACTGGACAGCCCGCAGATTTTACTAAAATGAGAGGGGTTGGCATGCATCAGAACCGCACACGATTTTGCCGTTCCTGGGAAAAGGGCGTATACTGATTGTGTGTATGCCCCGGTAGCTCAATGGATAGAGCAACGGACTTCGAATCCGTAGGTTGCAGGTTCGAGTCCTGCCCGGGGCGCCAGAAGTGTGCTATGAGCGGGCGAGGGAGAATCCAGCCCGCTCATCTTTTTAGTGTAGTATTGGCCCACAGGGCGCAAGAGAAGGGTGACACTTCTCAAGTCCGTCACTGCGGCCAAAGGGAGTTACCTGATCACCACATATCCCACATACATTTTCTTGCTCCCTCGTTTTACCGGCTTGGGACCCCACCAGTCCACGTACAGGCTGCGGTTATCGGTCGTCACCGGCCACATTTCGGCCAGA
>CAYPUG010000094.1:0-10527 GCA_964413905.1 uncultured Anaerolineae bacterium
ACAACGGCCAGACTCATAGCAAAACGTCCCCACACCGGCGCCAACAGTAACACTAGCCAACCGGCCGGAGAAGGCCAGGCGCCAAAGAGGGCGTGAGGGGGGAGAAGAAACATCAACAACGCGGTATACTTTAAAAGGAGCAACGCCATGCCACCGACGAAAGCAAACGCGCCGATGCGCGAATCCCGCATAATATGTAGCCGTTCATCAGGTGTGTGCCCACCGAACAGCCCATCACACGTGTCGAGAAATCCATCCACGTGAATGGCCCCGGTCATCCCAATCCACGCCACCAGGACCCCCGCGGCCACCACATAAGGCGGAAACACGTGGTCCAGCACCCAAGCCCATCCTACGAGAATGCTCCCTAATACCCCGCCGACAAGGGGAAAGTACCCCACGGACCGCCCCAAAATTCGAGGAGAAAAAGAAACACGCGCCGGAACAGGAAAGACGGTTAAAAAAGAAAGGGCTGCCCAAAATGCCACGGATACCTTCTCCTTCTGTGCTGAATGAACGACATCCACTTACGGCACCGCGAGAAAGATGATGCCCCCAACTATCGCGCCGGTGATTAAATATTCCAGAGCAATCCGCCAGGATACCCCACGGCGGACGTGTCGTTCCACCAGCGCGGTCAATATATAAAATATCAGCAACAGCAAAAGCCCCCGCCGAGGAGACGAGAGGGGTAATTGACGAAACGCCCAGGCCATCTGTGCCACCACCACGCCAAGAACCAACCCGTACAGCCACCGACGATGTGTGGCCCAGGACAATGGGAGCCAGAAGGCTACCGAAAGCAAATAAGTGCCCACCAACATCTGAGTCGCTGCGAGCAAACTTCGTTCCCCCAACGCGTACAAGCCGAGATACAACATGCCGGCGACAACATACACAACCACCCGCCAAGCAAACGCGACAGGGAATTCCGCGTCAACACCACCGATAAGGCGGGCAAGAATGTGCCAAGAGAATGCCAAAATCACCAATGTGCCCAGAAGCCCCACCAACCAGCCCGTCTTCGTGGACTGATGGGGCAACAAGCGCAACGCGAGCCAGCCCTCGGCCAGGGGCAACGTCCAAGCGCCCAAGGAGAAGGGAATCGCCCGGTACGGCACATCCCACGCGGTGAGAATCCACTGAGTACCCCCCACAACGGCCATGAGCAGGAACAAGCCGACGAGAAAATCCCGATCTACCCTTACCCCCACCGGGCTCCCCAAAAACGTCCACGAGACCCTCCAGGCAGGAGCTATCAATACGGGCTGCGCTGCCAAAATAAGACCGATGATCCATGTAGCGATACTGATGCGATCACGAAACGTAGACATACGTCGCACCACCCCGTCGGGGATCGCCGGCCGCATCCAAACGTCCATGCTGCCGAACAATAGTATGGGCTCCGCCAAAATACATATTACGTGTGGACCAACGATTAATCCGATAGCCGCGAGCGGCCAATGCTTGAGCTACGTGGGGTTCAATCCCTCCCTCCAGCTGTAACACATCGGCTTCGTAATGAACGCGTGGTAACTCCACCGCTTCCTGCACGGGAAAATCATAATCCAACACATTCAGCAAGACCTGGAGAACGGCCGAACGAATGCGACTGCTTCCCCCGCTCCCCGTCGCCACACGCGGATGCCCATCTTCTAACACAATGGTGGGGGTCATCATGGAAGAAAGCCGTTCCCCCGGCTTCAACCGGTGAAATCCCTGAGGATGCAAATCCAGTTCTCCCAGCATATTATTCAAACTCACGCCGGTTTCTCCCACCAGAAAACCTGCGTTCTCTCCGGCCGTGGTCGTCAAACTCACCCAGAGACCGTTCTCATCGGCGACACTGATATGTGTCGTGTACGGCGAGCCGGGAGACGTGGTCGTAGTTGGCCATCGCCCGGAGGAGAGGGCTGTGGCCAATC
Source organism: uncultured Anaerolineae bacterium (assembly GCA_964413905.1). Classification (GTDB taxonomy): domain Bacteria; phylum Chloroflexota; class Anaerolineae; order JAADDB01; family JAADDB01; genus CAYPUG01. The sequence goes on from CAYPUG010000094.1 coordinate 1,926, forward strand.
GCTTTCGATACGGTGCAACGTGTTCCTCTTGCAGAAAAGTGTCGGCCCCGGAAGTACCTTGCACCCGCAGGCGATCCCAAGTAGAGCGTGCCTCATTGGTCAGAGCCATGACCGTGGCCAAAGCGTGGATGTACTCCACGCCGTTATGCTCCCATGTGTTCACCGGGAGCCCATCCAAAAGGCGCAGGGAGAATCCTACTAAAGCCCCTCCATTCGATGGTGGCGGAGGAACCAAAACAGACCGTTGTCGGTAGGGGACGTGTAAAGGTGAGTGTTTCAACACACGATACGCGGCCAGGTCTTCACGAGTGATCAACCCACCGTGAGATTCTTGATCGGCAACAATGGCTTGGGCAATCTCGCCTTCGTAAAATAAAGCCGGACCCTCTTGCGCCAACCGTTCCAACGTGTGCGCCAACTCGGGGAAACGAAGCCGTTCACCCGGCCCATACGGCCGCCCATCTCGCGTGAACACCGCGGCCATTTCCGGTGTATAGGAAAAAATGGGCATAAGGATGCGTAAAATGTACGCTAACGGTTCGGAGAGCACCGCGCCCTCGCGGGCCAAACGGATCGCGGGCGAGAGCAAGGTAGCAAGTGGAAGCATGCCCCACTCTTCGGCCAACGCACACAACCCCGCCACCAGGCCGGGCACGGCTACGCTGGCCCGACCTATGTAAAAAGGCTGCTGTTCTTCGCCAAAATCCACCCATACTTGGGTAAAGTCCATCCTCGGGAACGGCGGGCGACCGGGCATCGTGGGCAAGAAATCGTATACCACCCCCTCATGGCCATCCCAAAGCACGGCCAACCCACCGCCACCGATGTTTACCAAAACAGCCTCCGAAACCAGAGCAGCAAACGCAGCGGCCACGGCTGCATCTACAGCATTCCCCCCCTTGTGGAACATCTCCACACCCGCCGCAACGGTCTGGGGGTCGCCGGCAGCAATAACACCACGCATCGGTCCTGCACTCCCTCGCTGTTCTTTGGAAGAGTATGCTGATGGATCTGAGCCACCGACAAAACTCTGCGGATATCCCTTGGCATTAAAAAGAAGACGGGGAATTTACCCTCTCATAAAGAGAGCGTAGACGTTTGTGTGATCATCGTCGCCGAAGGCCACGATAATCACACAAATGTTTTCCTCCTCTCTTAAGCCAAGGTACATACGTGGAGTTTTGTCAGCTAATCAGCCCAGGTACTATAGACCGCTGCCAAGTATATCCAAAGATTTCAGCAACAACGAAATCCTTTCCCGCGAGACGCCGAAAAACATCGCCGGGCTTTTCAAAACGGAGGTCTACTTGCCAAAGTGTATGTTCAAAGAGTAGGATACTGATTGACCGACACATCGCGTTTCATGTACCTCGGCGTAAAGAAGGAGTAGACCCTACCTCTTTCTAGGCCAAGGTGCATTCGCAGAGTTTTGTCAGTCAATCAGGAGTAGGATAAGACAGACATTCAATCGGTTTCCGGTGAAAGGAGCACGCCATGATCTCCGAACCTACTATCGTCGTTATGGAAGGAGACCAGACAGGGCAAGAACTGTTGGAGCAATCCTTACGCTTGCTTGACCCGGCCATCATCCGCGTACCGTTGCACTTTCAACACTTTGATTTGAGTTTGGAGAACCGCCGCGCGACGCGCAATCAGGTGGTGTACGAAGCGGCCGCGGCCCTCCGTGAAGCAGGCTATGGTCTGAAAGCAGCCACCATCACCCCAGAAGACCCCAATGACGTGGGCAGTCCCAACGCGATCATCCGGGCCGAGGTGGACGGCAAAGTCATCGTCCGTACGGGGCGCCGTATTCCCGGAGTACGTCCCCTGGCCGGCGTGCACGCGCCCATCACCGTAGTGCGCATGGCCGTGGACGGCGCGTACGGAGCCAAGGAGTGGCGGGAAACACACGATGGCGATGAGTGGGCCTTTCGCACAGAGAAAATCAGCCGCAAAACGTGCCGCGCCGTGGCCGAGTATGCGTTCTACCACGCCCGACGCACAGGAGCGCGCGTTTTTGGAGGCCCCAAGTACACCGTGTCCCCCATTTACGAGGGAATGTTTAAGGAAGAGTTAGACGCCGCGGCCAAACGCTATCCGGATGTCCAATATGAACCCCAACTTATTGACGCGACCCTCGCCCTCCTCCTGACCAACGCGGGCGACCCGATGGTCATTCCCACGTTAAACCGGGACGGGGACTTGATTAGCGACCTAGTGTTACAAATGTTTGGTTCCATCGCGGGGGCGGAATCCCTTCTACTCTCCTTTGACGAAAATTTTCACGTCAAGGTGGTCATGGCCGAAGCACCCCATGGTACCGCACCCGCGTTATACGGCAAAAATATCGCCAACCCGATGGCCATGTTCCTGGCCGGGGCCGCGCTGCTTCGCCACATTGAAAGGGAGGATGCCCAGCGCGCGTCCCGGGCCATCTACGAAGCGACTTTCGAGGCAGTATACGAGGGCATTCGCACACCGGACCTGGGGGGAAACGCGACCACAACCGAATTCACAGACGAGGTGATCCGTCGAGTACGCACTAAAATTGAAGTTTGGACCGCGTTAGAATAACCCATCGACAGCCTTTCCGCTCCACGTCAATCAGGAATCAACGCGAAGGGATCCGGCGTCCACTCGTCCAAACCTAAGACATGAATCAACTCGTGACGTGAACGGTCGACGGAAAATTCGGCCCACAAGGGCAAATGGTCTGATACCCTATAAGACATGCTGCGCAGGGACAATTCCTTGAACACCGCGTGGGCGAAATTCACCGTCCCCGCGCGGCCCGTGTACTCCATGCGCAGCCTCCCCATGAACCAAGCAATTTGGTCGTAATGCTTCGCTTTACGCCCTGTCGCCAAGTTCGTGGATACATTACGAATCTGCGGAGGCACGTTTAACCCCCGAGACGCAAACGCTTCAAACCGGGGATCATCGCGACGGTCTATGTTGAAATCGCCCAACACGATTATATCTTGATGATAACGCTTGTCCCGTTCGGACCAATTCGCCATCCATTCCGCGAACGCTTCCAGTTCCGGTACCCGTTCGTTGGGATCGCCATGCCCATACCGGATATGCACCGTCGTGAGGATAAATGCCTCTTGTCCGGCCCGGAAAGAAACCGCGTACGGTGTGCGCGCAAACTGCTCAATGGCCGCCTGTCCCCAATCCGGGGGTAACACCAGTTCACCTGCCAGCCCAGAAGGTTCTACCCGACGACGGTCGAACACGAAAGCTAAGCGTTCCGCGTTTCCCAAAGTCCCTTCGTTGACATCGGAGATAATGACCCCCCAATGGGAGCCCAAAAATTCCAGCAAGGTACGAATCCCCGTCAAATCCCGACGCACCTCCTGGATGGCCACAATGTCAAAATGGGAGATGATCTCGGCAATGATGGCCATAGCACGCAGGTTCCGCTTGGGCGAGCCCGGATTTTCCGTGAAGTGAGGGTACACATCGCCAAACATGCGGATGTTCCACGTCGCAATGAGGAGGTTCTTGTCCACCACCTTAGGGGGCACCCCTGCAGCACGGATACGACGACGCACACGCACAATGTCCGCAGCGGTCTCACGTGAATACCGGGAATAGTCCATGTCGTTCTCCTCACCGTTTTCCGTGCATTGATATATCCTACCACCACGTGCATCGCCGACCCAAATGGGCAAAAGAAGAACACATCATGACAACAGAGACGGGAGCCTGCACTACATCCGTCCCTCTCTTTGATCTTCTGCGGCCAGAAACGTTTCTACAAGATGAACAATGCGCCCCTTGGCCGATGGGTCGCTGAGATCAAACCAGTGGATGCGAGGGTCATCCAAGCGAAACCAGTTGTACTGATGACGGACATAACGTCGGGTAGCCTTTCGTATGGCCCGCACCGCCTCGTCCAAGGTGACCCGACCTTGCAAGTAATCCACGATTTGCCGATACCCAATGCCCGTCAACGCAGGGAGTGCCGGGTCATAGCCGGTCTCAAGGAGGCCCCGGACTTCATCCACAAGCCCCCGTTCCAACATGCGCCGGATGCGCATGTCAATGCGCCTGTACAGTTCCTCGCGGGGGCGGGTCAAACCGATAATGAGTACATCATACGGAGGCGGGACTTTACCGCGTTGCTCGCTAAACGGACGCCCTGTGTGCTCGATGACCTCCAAGGCCCGGATGACACGACGCACGTTCTTGGGGTCAATCCGTGCCGCGGCTTCGGGATCCAAGGATTGCAAGCGACGGTAAAGCGCCTCGGGGCCCTTTTCACGAGCTTCCTCCTCCAGACGGGCACGCAACGTCTTGTCCGGAGGGACCCTGGGAACGTGCCAACCTTCTAACACGGCCCACACATATTGACCGGTCCCCCCTACCAGAAAAGGAACACGCCCACGACGCAAAACATCCTCAATGGCCGCGTAGGCCATCTCCATGTACTCGGCCAGGGAAAGGGGCCGATCGGGAGAGGTCACATCAACGAGATGGTGAGGAACTCGCGCCCGGTCTTCGGGGCCGGGCTTGTCCGTACCGATGTCCAGCCCCTTGTAGATAATCCGTGAGTCGGCCGAGATAATCTCTCCCCGGAAACGCTCGGCCAGTTCCAGGGAGAGGGCCGTCTTCCCCACGGCCGTAGGCCCCACAATAGCAATAAGCGGCTTTCTGTCGCGCGTCTTCGTCATCGTCCGACCACATCCTGAAGAATATCCAAGCGCCGGACTCGCCCGGCCCGGTCCAGTGACACGGCCACAAAATCCACTCGCAAGGGACCTTGCCATTCCCGTTCATAGGCAATGGCTTCGGCCAGCGCGGCCAACCGCTCCCGTTTTCGTGGCCCAACCGAATCCTCCGGAGCAAACAGGGGCGCGTTACGCCGGGTACGCACTTCCACAATAACCAACGTATCCCCGTCCTGAGCGAGAATGTCCACCTCTCCCACCTGAGCCACACGCACATTGCGGTCGAGGATAACGTATCCCCGTGCTTTCAGAGCCTGAACGGCCAATTCCTCTCCCAACCGTCCGATGTGCTGCCTCTGTGTCCCCACCTTACAACTCCCGCACGGGTTTCCAACTCTTTCGGTGAATGGGAGAGGGCCCTAACCGGCGCAAAGCATCTCGGTGAGAGGCAGTGCCATAGCCCTTATGTTGAGCGAATCCATAGCCGGGATAACGCGCGTCCATATCCACCATGATGCGGTCTCGCGTCACTTTGGCGATAATGGAAGCCGCCGCGATGGAGAGCACCCTGGCGTCTCCTCGCACAAATGCTTCCTGCGGAATGGGGACATCGGGTAAGCGTTCGTAATCCACCAAAATGTAGTCCGGCCGGAGGGGCAACGATTCAATCGCCCGTTTCATGGCCAGACGGGTGGCTCGAGCAATGCCCAGATCATCTATCTCCTGGGCCGTGGATTGCCCCACCCCTACGGCCAGCGCGACCTCGTGGATAAGGATGAACCAATCCTCCCGCACGCGAGGAGACAGGCGTTTGGAATCGTCCACGCCGGCCAAGACCTCCTCCAGGCGTGGGTCATCGGGCGGGAGCACCACGGCTGCAGCCACGACCGGTCCCGCCCACGGCCCCCGACCTGCCTCGTCCACACCGGCCACAAAAGAATAGCCGAGCGCCCATAAACGACGCTCGGCCTCCAATGTGGGTGCCATGGTTCCAGATCCTCGACAACGGGAACGCCCCCCGATACGTGGCAGGGTGGCATTCGCCCTACCTGAACGGTCTTATTCGTAACGTTGCTTGAGACGGGCCTTCTTACCCGTACGCCCGCGCAGGTAGTACAAGCGCGCCCGCCGCACCTTGGAATGGCGTAGAATTTCGATCTTCTCCAGGCGGGGAGAATTCAGCGGAAACACACGCTCGACACCCACGCCATGGGAGGCGATACGCCGTACACGCATCATGCGGTTCACCCCACCGCCGGTCACAGCGATCACCGTCCCCTGAAAGGGTTGGACTCGCTCCCGATTGCCCTCCACGATGCGGAAATACACGCGCACAATATCGCCCACCTGCACTTCAGGTAAATCATCACGCAAGGATGATTGCTCGACCAAGCGTAGCAATGCGTCCGACATTTTAGTGCTCCCCTCGTCTTCGTCTTTCACCTGCAACGTGCGTCAAATAGTTTCCCTTCGGCACGAACTCAAATCTTAGCACACGGCACAAGGCCCCTGCAAATTCACATGGACATGCGGCGCCGTTTCCCCGGGGAGAAGAGACCGCTCCAAAAACCCACCCCCCAACCCCAATGCATGACCCAAAACGTTATCCAAATGTGCGCCCAACGAGTCCATCCCAGCCGCCGGGCTACATCTGCGGCAGCGCTACCGATGATCACCGCGTAAAGGCCCAGGATGAACACCAAAGCCACACGCGCGGCCAAGCAAACAATGCCCGCACTCCCCAGGATGAACACCCCGGCGACCAGTGCAGGCGCGGGAATCTGACGGGCCCGCAACGACCGAGGATGTAGCCGTAACATGCGGGCTTTCCCACGACCGTAACGCACATACTGATGCCACAAGGCCTTTAACGTTGAACGAGCGGCCGTGGAAGAACGGATCGCAGGATGACAAAGTATGCGTCCCCCGGCCTGCCGTAACCGGTAGAAGAACTCATAATCTTCATTGGCCTCCAGCGTCTCGTCAAACCCTCCCATCTCAAGGAGTGTCTCCCGTCTCCAAGCCCCTAAGTACACGGTGTCCACCCACATAGGACGCCGCGCGTGGCGAAACCGCGCGGGCCCCCCACCCAAGGGGTGAGACATGACCGCAGCGATCACCCGACCGGTAGGCGTGTCTCCTACCGGTCGCAACACCCCGCCCACCGCGTCCGCATCGGTGCTCATCAAATAATGCACACATTGTCGCACATAATCAGGGGCCACAAACGCATGGGCATCCACCCGCACGATAATATCGCCTAACGCGTGGGCCACCCCGATGTTCATCGCAGCCCCCACCCGTCGGGCAGGATTATGCAACAGACGCACCCGAGGGCACCGGGCCGCATACGCCCGCACCAGGTCCTGTGTCCCATCCGTAGAGCCCCCATCCACCACGATAATATCCACCAGGTGGGAAGGATAATCCTGCGCCAGAAGATGGTCCAGGCAGCGCGATATGTAGCGTGCCTCGTTCAATGCCGGCACAACCACCGTGACCCGTACCATTGTCGTCCCGTATACGCTGAGTACTCCGTCAAACATTATCTAAGGGAAAAGGCGAACCCGCTCGGGCCCCCTATGAGCCGGATGAAGTCATTTATACTGCCGCGGATGGGCGAAGGCTGTGCCTTCACCTGTCCATGTGCAGCATTTTATGCCTTATTCTATGGTTGACGGCGAATGATGTACATCCAGTGCAATTTGGTGGTCCTTCATGCGTAGAGTATAATGAAGCCGCTTTGGCCAGAAGGCAAAACATGGCACGCGCAGACAGCATACGCAAGGCGGCACCTTAAAAATTGAAGATGAAGGAAGGAGTTTACATTCGTGACACGAAAGAAAGGAAAGCGAGCCACCCGACGCAAGTGGTATCGCATGGACTTGCACTTACACACGCCAGCCTCTGAGGACTGGCGGGATCCAGATGTGACATTTTTGGATTGGTTGCGTGCAGCAGAAGCCAAAGAGTTGGACATTGTCGCAATGACCGACCACAATACGGTGGCCGGCTACAAACGATTTCGAGAAGAGATTGAGCGTCTGACCTGGTTGGAAGAAATCGGGCGGATTTTGCCTGAGGAACAAGAACGCTTGAGCGCTTATCGGGAACTGCTGGAGAAAATTCTGGTTCTGCCCGGTTTTGAGTTCACGGCAGCGTTAGGCTTCCATATTTTGGGGATTTTTCCTCCGGATACCCCCATTCGTAAATTGGAATTTCTGCTTTTACGCCTGGGGATTCCTGCCGAGATGTTGGACGCGGGGGTTACCGCGATCGGGGGTACTGAGGATGTGCTCACCGCGTACCGCCTCATTCGAGAAGCGGGGGGGTTGGTCATCGCGGCCCACGCGAACAGCAGCCACGGCGTGATGATGCGAGGGTTGAACATCGGGGGACAGACACGCATCGCTTACACCCAGGACCCCAACCTGCACGCGTTGGAGGTGACGGATTTAGGCAGTCGCAGCCGGAATTCGACGGCCCGCTTCTTTGACGGCTCTAAGCCTGAATACCCCCGTCGTATGCACCTCATTCAAGGCTCCGATGCCCACAGCCTTCTGGCCGACCCGAAGGACAAGCACCGTTTAGGCATCGGAGATCGCCCAACCGAAATTGCCCTGGATGAAAAGTCGTTTGAAGCGATCAAGGCGGTTTTTGAAAGCGATGCATTCAACCGGATTCGTAAACCCCGTACTCGTTCCACCAGTGACCCGTTACAGAAAGCACGCCGTGTGGGTGAAGGGGAAACCGTGGTGTTCCACCGCCGGATTACGGCGAGGGGAGGAGAACGGGAGCGCATTTTACGGGATGTGGTGGCTCTGGCCAACACATCCGGCGGCACGATTATCGTTGGCGCCAGTGCCAAGGAAACTGAACCGCCGGTTGGAGTGGAACACCCACGCCTGACCGTGCGGGAAATCGAA
>CAYPUG010000095.1:0-10476 GCA_964413905.1 uncultured Anaerolineae bacterium
ATCGGATTCGAACTTTGGTGGCATGTGGCGCGGCCGGGGGCATTGCGGCTACATTCAACACGCCTATCGCGGGCGTGTTTTTCGCTCTGGAGATCATTATTGGAGAGTTTAGTGTTCGCCACTTTAGCAGTGTGGTCATCGCGGCGGTGGCGGCTAGCGTTATCGGCCGGATTTTTCTGGGCAATATGCCCGCTTTCCCTGTGCCGCCTTATGCGCTTGTCCATGTGGCGGAATTCGGCCTTTACCTTATTCTCGGGATATTGGCCGCTTTGGCGGCCGTCCTTTTTGTTCGGCTACTTTACAGCACGGAAGATTTTTTTGAACGTTGGCCCTTGCCGGAATATGTCAAGCCGGCCATTGGTGGGCTTATTGTCGGGGGAATCGGTTTGTTTTACCCGCAAGTGTTTGGAGTCGGGTATGAGACCATTGAACAGGTGCTTCTGAGTTACTTTTCCTTCAAGTTAGCCCTCATCCTTTTATTTGCCAAGATTTTGGCCACATCGATGACCTTGGGGTCCGGAGGATCTGGCGGGATTTTCGCGCCTTCGCTTTTTATCGGCGCTATGTTGGGTGGGGCTTTTGGTACGGTGGTTCATGCCTTATGGCCTGAGGTAACTGCCGCGCCTGGAGCCTATGCTCTTGTAGGTATGGCTGCCGTCTTCTCAGGGGCTGCTCATGCGCCGATCACGGCGGTAACGATACTTTTTGAAATGACAGGCGATTATCGCATCATCTTGCCGCTCATGTTGGCCACAGCTATGAGTACTGTTTTGACGTATTATTTCCTGCACGGAGAATCCATTTACACGTTGAAATTGGCCCGTCGGGGAGTCCATCTGGAGCGTGGACACGACATAGATGTCATGCAGGGTGTGCTTGTCCAAGAGGTAATGACGCGAGATGTGGACACGGTTCCTGCCGATATGCCGCTATCGGTTCTTGTACAGGAGTTTCAACGTACCGGTCATCACGGATTTCCTGTGTTGGATGAGCAAGGGTATTTGTTCGGTATTGTGACATTGCAAGACCTGCGCAATGCGCTGGAACGTAAAGATGCCGAGCATCTCACGGCCGGAGATATTGCTACCAAGGATGTTCTCACCGTGTTTCCCGATGATCCGATGTGGGTGGCGCTGAAACGTATGGGCATTCGTGATGTGGGCAGAATTCCTGTAGTGGCTCATGACAACCCGCAACGGTTGGTGGGCTTAGTACGCCGGAGTGATATTATCCGGGCTTACCAACTGGGCATTCTTCGGAAGGCGGAGTTGCAACGGGAACGGGAACGTCTGCAGCTAGGACGATTAGATCACACGAAGTTTGTGAACCTTACGCTGCCACCTGGGTCGCCTGTGGTCGGAAAACGCATTGCCGATGTCTCTTGGCCTCCTGATTGTGTTGTTGTCGCCATAGAGCGGGGACGGGAGGTGATTATACCGCATGGGCAAACTGTATTACAGGCTGGGGACCGTCTTACAGTGTTTATAGATCGACGGGAAGAGGATGCGTTACACGCGTGTGTAATGGGCGAGCCCTTGTCCGGCTGACTTAATTTCGACGTCTAATTTTGGAATGGCCCTCAGCACTGGTGTACAATGAGGACTACATTTCCAAGGAACAACAAATTCTTGTGGAGATATAAACGCCTATGACGTCCTCTCCTCACTTCAACGCATGGCAACGGCGATTCTTCACGCTGGGCTGGGTGGTTTGTTGGGTTATTTTTTCTACAATAACATTGTCTGTCTGGGCCCAGGAGCGTCCGTATATCACCTCTCTATATGTCGCCTTGTGGCCGGAGTACGATGACCCCCGGGTTCTTGTCATCTTATCCGGAACGTTGTCCATTGCTGAGCAAGAGGTATCGCTTCCTATTCCTGCGAGGGCTGAACTCAATGCTGTGGCCTACGTGGGGGACGATGGTCGCCTGTTGCGGGCCCAATATTCGTTTCAAGAACGCGACGAGCGGGTGTTGCGCCTGCAAGTCCCTACCAATCGTTTCCATGTGGAGTACTACGTGGATGCGATCCGTCAGGAGGGCGAAGAAACGGTTGTCCATGTCCGGATCCCTTTACCCCTCTTGGAGATCCGGAAAGGGGTGTTGGAAGTTCAACAGCCGGCCCACACGAAAGGGTTTCATGCCAATCCCCCTCTGAACCCACCCAAGGAAGGGTTCGGGGGGCTTTTATACGCGTCTCGACCATTGGAGGCTCTTGCTCCTGGGACGATCATAGAACAGGAAGTTCGCTATGTCCGCACACAACCGGGCTTGTCCACAACGCCTCGCGCTCCGGTCACGCCCTTGCCGTCCTCTTCAGGAACCTCATTTACACCTGTGCAATCTTCAGGGTCTTCTCACCCATGGGGGCCGATAGGCTTAGGTGTTGCTTTGGCGTTGGTTTTAGGGGGCTCCCTGTTTTGGTGGATGCGTCATCAAGGAGGAACCCCTGGTTCTGCGTTGTCGTCTGTTTCTCGTAAGGCACAGCACAAACGTCCTGTGGGACCGTCAACACGTCCTTTGCCTAAATATTGCCCCAATTGTGGACATCCGTTTGGTCCGAATGATAAATATTGTGTTATGTGCGGTACGAAGCGTGAGTAGAGGACAGATCTCTTGCGAGAGCGTTTGGTATTGAGTGACGGGAGCGAGGTATGGAAACACAAGCCATCCGCAGCGATCCCTTGTGGTATGTCATCGGGTGGGTGGGCATCCTGACGGCGCTTTTTGCTTGGCGAACATTATCGTCCGGTATTACCGGCTCCGGAGTGCTCGCTGTTGTGATTGTGGCGTTGACCCTTTTTTTGTATTTGATGATGGGGTGGCAACGCGGTGGCTCTGCTTTGCGCCAATGGGCCCTTGGGGGGCCGGGCCGTGTGTTTGTTATTCCCGTTTCCTTGTGGGTGTTGGCCCTTCTGTACGCGCAATTAAACGGACACGTAACCGATGAAGTGGGCGTATTGGGCTTAGCCTTAACGCTTATTCCGGTGGAAATGGCGCGGCGTGAATTACGTCCTGTGCAGCCCAAAGATCTCTTGTGGGGATGGTTGGCCCTTCTTATCCCGCTTATGAACCCTCCGTTTGGTCATAATATCCCCCTTATGTTAGACGTGGGCATGCGCTTTGGGGCCTTTTTGTTGCCGGCATTGTACATCTGGCTTGCGCGTGGACGGTGGCAGCGCGTACGTTTGCTGTTGGCTTTTTCGTACATTTGGTACAGTGTAGAATGGGCAACGCCCGATGTGGGTTTCCCCGCGTTCTCGTTGTTCCATTTGTATGCTTTGGGATTGGCTGTGTACATCCTGATTCTTTCAGGGGAATCGACTGCAGCGGGACTGGGTCTCACGTTGAGATGGGAGGAGATCCGCCCGGTTTTTCGGAATTTTGTGTTTTTCTTGCCGTTCGCTTTGACTATCGGCCTCGCGGCTCATTTTCTACATCCTCATTGGCCTACTTTGTCCGGGTTGGATATGTTGTTGCGAGGCGTGTTCATTTTCTTTTTCACAGGTTTGCCCGAGGAGATCCTTTTTCGAGGCGTGATATTTCGTACCCTGACCGACTACCTGGGGAAATCGCGTCAGGCCTTGGCGCTATCCGCTGTGATTTTCGGTGCGGCTCATTTGAATAATCCGCCCATGGTGGGCATTTACTTCATCTTGGCAACGCTTGCGGGATGGTTTTATGGGGATACGTACTTACGAACAGGCCGTATTGCTCCGGCTGCACTTCTTCATACTCTTGTGGATTGGGTGTGGGATTTGTTCTTATAACGCTGGATGGAGGCGTATGGGGACCATGACACGAAATGCTCGACAGGCTCAAATAGGGGGCATTATTGTAGCCGAGCCGCCTTTGGAAACGGTGCGTGTGAAACTTACGGGGTGGACATTGGAACATTACGCATATGGGCTACTCCTCATATTGGCAGCATTGGTCCGTTTTCTTTGGTTGGGTGTACGACCTCTGTCCCCGAAGGAAGCTCATTTGGCGTGGCTTGCCTGGCGGAACGCACAGCCTATGTCGCATGTATTGGTCCAGGTTGTGAGCCCTTTAGCCTACTCCATCCAATGGGTGTGGTTTTTGCTCACCGGTGGGGGTGATGCGTTGGCTCGTTTCTGGCCTGCGATGGTCGGCACGCTGTTGGTGGTGTTCCCTTATTTTCTTCGGGAGCGTGTGGGCCGCGCCCAGGCCTTGTTGGCCGCGCTTCTTCTCACGTTTTCTGCCCAGGGGGTGTATTGGAGCCGTCATGCCTCGGGGGTTGTTTTTGCTCTGGCAGCCACGCTCGGTCTTGTCATTGCCGTTCAGGCATGGCTTGCCGTTCTTGATAATAAGCTTCCCTCTCAACCGTTCTCTGCGGATGAAGTATTGCTTCTGCGACGACGTTTGAACGTGGTCTTTGTGTTTTTGGCTCTTGCCTTGCTTTCTGACGCTGTGGTGTATACCGCTCTTCTAGGCATTCTCGTGGGCTTATGGCCCCAGCGCGAGCGCATCTTCCGCGCTTGGCATGAGGTGGGGCATCGGGCGCGGCATCAGGCCGTTTTGGTCTTTCTGTTAACGTTTGTGCTCGCAGGGTCCGTCGTCTTGACGGATGTGTTTGTTTTGGGAAATGCCGGAGATTTGTTGGGGCAATGGCTTGCCTCGTTTTGGGAGGGCGCCGGGTATCCGTGGTATTGGGTCGTGCTGCGGTTGCTCGCGGATGAACCTTTATTGGTGGTCTTCGGGATATGGGGAGGCTGGAGGGCCTGGCGTTCGGCCTCGGCGTGGAAGCGTCTTTGGTTGGGATGGCTGGTGGTTGGTCTGATTTTGGGATTTCGTCCTGGACGGACGTCGGCTGACGTGGCTTTACTCACCATTCCGCTGGCGTTTTTAGCCGCAGACGCGTTGTGGGATGCCCTGCAGATCCTCTTTGAGCCCTCTTCTACATGGCGTGAGGAAGGTGTTTTGGCCGGCGCGTTCTTCGTTATTCTCGTATTTTGGTCCATGATGATTGCCGGTTATTTGTACAGTGGCGAAGCGCGTTATGTGCCCGCTTTGGTGGTCATTCCCATTTTGTCTGTGGTTTTGTTAGGTGTGTACAGTTTTTGGTTAGGGAAAAAAGCAACCGTTCGGGTCGCTCTTTTCTCGTCGTTGGTCACCCTTGTTGTGTGGTCTTGGATGGCTATGTGGGTGCAAAATTTGCACTTGAGACGAGCCGCGGCGTTGGACGCGTTTCCGGGTATTGAGCGCATTGTAACGTATTGGGATGTACGGATGATGGTGGATACTCTCGAGCGTATCTCGGCCGAAAAAGCGACGGATGGGCATGAGATCGCCATTGATGTTGTTCGCACACACCCGGATGACGTGTTGCGTTGGTATTTGCGCGAGTTTCACAACCTGCGTGAAGTTCCCAGTGTAAAAAGCATTACTTCGCCGGTTGCGATCACGCATCCTGGAGATGCTGAACCGCAGGGATATACAGGTATGGATTGGGTGATTGAAATTCAGGGGCTTCCCACAGATTTAGGGGGGCGTATTTATCGCTGGTGGTTATATCGGGAGGGCGAACTGCCCCAGAATCGGATGCGGGTGATTCTCTGGGTTGCCGCTGAGTAACGATGTCGGTCTGTATGTTGAATCACTTACTCCGTGAGAATGGAGGTTATGTCCTATGGTATCACATGCCATGCAAGGGAAGCGAGCGAAATCGTTACTTGATCGCTGGCTCGTGTGGAATGGTGAAATTCTCGCTTATGTGATCATCGGTGTGTTGGCTTTGATAAGTCGCTTATGGATGCTCGGGGCTCGCACAATGAGCCACGATGAGAGTTTACATGTGGTGTACTCGTGGAATTTGTTCGCGGGGAAAGGGTTTGAACATTCCCCCATGATGCATGGACCGTTCTTGTTTCACTTAAACGCCTTTATTTATTTCCTCTTTGGGGATACGGATGCGACCGCGCGTTTGGGTCCGGCCTTGTTCGGCGTTGCCCTGGTTTTGTTCCCCATTCTGCTTCGTCCTTGGCTGGGACGGTTGGGGGCCATTTGTGCGTCTATTCTCATGTTGCTTTCTCCGGCGATTTTATATCATTCCCGTTACATTCGCCATGATATCTACGCGGCTTTCGGGGCCGTGGTGCTTTTCTACTTCATCTTCCGTTACTTACATTATCAGGAGAATCGGTGGATTTACCTGAGCGCGGTGTCGTTTGCATTTCTGCAAATCACGAAGGAAGTCTCGTTCATTTATGGAGCGATTGTGGGCGGTTTTTTGGTGCTCTTGTGGCTTGCAGATGTGGTGAAAGGTGATCCCCAAGCGCGCAAACTGGGTTCCCATCCGGCGTTTGATATGGCCCTTCTTCTGTTGACCTTGGTCCTGCCTTTTGCCACGCCTTTCCCTGTGAAGTTTATTTTAGGCGCGAATCCTACGGATTATTCCAGTGCAGGTATCACACGCTCGGCCGTTGTTTTCTTCATCCTGTTGGTGTTGAGCGGTGTTATCGGTTATTGGCGGTTTGGCCAACGGTGGTTTGTTGCCGCGGGCCTGTTTTATGCGATTGATACTGTTTTCTTTACAACATTCTTCACGAATTATAAGGGCTTGGGAACCGGATATGTAGGATCTTTAGGGTATTGGTTGGAGCAGCAAGGGGTAAAACGGGGGGGACAGCCGTGGTATTATTATTTACTTCTGGTGCCTGAATACGAATTCTTGCCTTTGTTGCTGAGCTTCGGTGGCATCCTGGCGTGGGCCCGGGGCCGTCCCCGGCCCGATGAGGAAGGCCCTGATCCTACGTACTCGCGTAACGAACGGTACACGTTTGTCACGTTTCTGGTGTGGTGGTTCTGGATGACCTGGGTGATGTACTCCTGGGCCGGGGAGAAGATGCCGTGGCTGGCCGTACATTTTGCTGTGCCGTTTAGCCTGCTCGGAGGGTGGTTTATAGGACGGCTGTTGTCTTTGTTGGATTGGCGTGGTATTCGTGCACATGCTGGCTTATGGGCATTGTTGGTGGTCCCTCTCACGGTGTTTTTCTTTGTGCGTGTCCTTCAAACCCGTCCGTTTGCCGGCAAACGGTTAACCGATTTACAAGCGACGGTGGGGTGGCTGTACGCGCTCGGATTACTTATTTTCCTGGTGGGATGGTTGTACACGCGATGGCGGGTTTTAGGAACCGGTACGTTTATTCGCCTTCTTTTCATTGCGCTCACGGGCTTTTTGACGTTGTGGACGGTGCGGGTTACTTGGTACTTCAACTATATAAACTATGATTACCCTATTGAGCAGATGGTGTATGCTCACGGTTCCCCGGATGTGAAATTGGTCATGGCTCAAATCGAAGATCTCTCACGACGTATGTACGGGGATTTGAGCATTGTTGTTCCTTATGATGATGATTCCACATGGCCTTTGGAGTGGTATTTGCGCAATTATCCAAATAAGCGTTACTACGCGGCTACGCCGACAAAGGAGACGTTCAAAGATGCTCCGGTGGCCATTGCAGGGTCCAAGAATGTGGATAAGGTGGAAAGTCTTCTCAAGGTGGTTTGGAAAGAGGAGGGTGGGTTTTACAAATTCCGTTATCGGTTGATTTGGTGGCCTTTGGAATCTTATAAAGGGGGATTACTTAAAAAGATACGCGAGGTTGTGCAGGATGCAGGGGCTCGGAAACGGTTGATAGATGCGGTATTGTGGCGGAAGTATCAATATTCTACAACTGATTGGCCGTTTCGGCATGATTTCTACTTCTTCGTACGAGCAGATGTGGCTCAGAAAATGTGGGATTTTGGCATGCCCATTGGTACCGGCGCTCAGGAGAAGGAAAGCGTGGTGCCAACTCAATCGGCTTATGAACGGGCTTTTCAGACGATGACCGCCGTTCGGAGGTTGGGTAGCGGGCCGGGTACGGCTTTAGGTCAGTTGCAGTTCCCTCGTAATGTGGCCGTTGCTCCGGATGGGAGCATTTACGTTGCCGATTCCGGCAATCACCGTATCGTGAAGTTCGCTCCAGACGGTCAACCTTTGCTCGCCTGGGGCGAAAAAGGAGACGGTCCGGGACAGTTTAATGAACCGTGGGGAATTGCCGTAGACCGAGAAGGCTTTGTTTACGTGGCGGATACTTGGAATCACCGGATTCAAAAGTTCGACGCGGATGGGAAGTTTGTGACGCAGTGGGGACACGCGGTGATGACCGGGGGGCAACTTACCGAGCCGGGTGGCTTTTTTGGCCCTCGGGCCATCGCCATCGACAAAGAGGGCTTTGTATATGTGACGGATACCGGCAATAAACGGGTGCAGAAGTTTACACCGGACGGTCAATTTGTTGCTCAATACGGTGGGGCCGGAGTAAATCCCGGTCAGTTCGACGAGCCGGTGGGTATCGCGATAGGTCCGGATGGTTCCATCTATGTAGCAGACACTTGGAATCAGCGGGTTCAGGTGTTCGATGCTCAATTTACGTACTTGCGTGAGTGGCCTATTGAGGGATGGTATTCCGAATCGGTGGTGAACAAGCCGTATATTGCTGTGGATGGACGGAATCGGGTGTATGTCACCGATCCGGAGAATTACCGCGTGATTGTGTTCAATGCAGAGGGCAATGTGCTGGTGGTCTTTGGTCAGTACGGCATGGATATGACATCCTTTGCGATGCCTAACGGCATTGCTTTAGATAACAAAGGAAACATATACGTAGCCGACGCTGACAATCACCGCATTCTGGTGTTCCCGCCTTTGCCGTAGGGTTTTGTGGTGATTTGGGCATTTACAGGGCCCAAATCACCACAAAAATATCCTCCTCGAGGGGAGGATATTTTTTCATCTTACTCCCCCACTTGAACGTTTATTTCCCATGCTTGCAAGAGATCGGATTGGGTCCTGGAACGGGCCATAATTGTTAATGTGATGCGCTCGCCCTGTTGCGCGGTGGCCGGAATCTGTACTCTCAAGCTTAACCGAAATTCCCGTCCCGGTGGGAGTGTAGGGGTGTACAACGGTCCCACGTGATAGCACTGCACGACACAGATATTCACATTCCAAGTCGGTCCGTGAGTTTGAACGGCCCACACTTCATATGCATCCGGTCGATTGCCCGCGTTCAGCAGGCGAACCAGGGTGGCCACTTCTTGTCCTGGCGTTCCTGTGAGTACGCTGTCTGTGGCAGAAAGTGTGAAGGTGTATACCGGCGGTGGTGGGGTGGGTGTTGGCGTTGCCGTGGGTAATGGTGTCAGCACGACAAACGCTGTCGGTGATGGCGTTGGTGTATGTGTCGGTGTGGGCGTGCGTGTTGGCGTGGGGCACGGTGTCCATGTGGGAGTAGGCAAGGGGGTTGGGGTCCATGTGAAGGTAGGGGTGAGTGTCGGCGTTGGGGTTGCTGTGGGCGTCGGTGTCCCACGAACATGGATGGTCAAGGTACGACGTTCTGTGTGGTTATCCGCCACCGCCTTCAAGGTATATGTAGTCGCCTGAGTAGGGCAAACTCGCTTGGAACCGTGCGCGGGCACGGCTTCTTCGTTTAAGTAAACATACCACGCACCACGGACATCCCACGTTAATGTGCTGCACCCCCCATAATCCACGGTGAAAGGTTGGGCGACGAATGAGCGAATGGTCACTTGAGGTGTAGGGGTTAAGTAAACGTGTGCGGTCCACGTGGGGGTAGGAGTGGGCGATGGCCGGGGTGTGGGCGTGGGTAAAGGCGAGAATGCCAGGGCTGTAGGGGACGCCTCCCCAACGGGTTGGGACGTACTGGGCGTGGGAGACGGGATAGGGGGCGGTGAGGCTGAGGGAGGTGGCGAGGGCGGTGTGGGGGGTGGAACGAACAGAGGAGATCGAAGTGGAATGCGCGTAGCCACATAGTCTATCTCCTCTGTGGATACTAATGTCGATGTCACCTCCACAACCGCGGAGTGCGAAAGTAATCGTAATGTAGCATAGAGAGCGGCAATAGCTAAACATGCAAAGATAAGGCTCAACATACCGGCCAGTATCACATAAGGCCCAAATTTTGGGCGTTGGACCTTGGTGGGCGTAGGAACAGGTTCTGGGAGCGTGATGATGGTGTTCTCTGGCCCCGATTTTGTATGATTTTGATGGGCATCAGCGGCCGTAGTGGAAGGGACGGCGTGAGCTTTGCGGTATCGAGGACAATGTGTGTAATTTCCTGAGAGGCAGTATTGTTGTTGTTCTGCCCGGGAGACCGGCTCACTGTGTCCGGTCGCGAAGCAACGGTTTTGGAAACTCGGGTACGTAACAAACGTGTCCGCGCCGGCCAGGGAACCTAAGTACGGGCATGCTTGCGTGTTGGACATCATGTGGCTTGGTATCCTTTTCCCTTTGTAAACCAACACACATACGCGGAGTATGAGCGGTACTCAACGTCCGCTTAAGAGATTTTACCTCACTTGCCTTTGGTTCTGCTAATATGACGGCGAGCAGATGTGGCAGTGGGCAAAGGTGGAGTTCTTGTGGGAGGGAGTTGTGGGTGACGAGGTGCTGG
>CAYPUG010000096.1:0-5849 GCA_964413905.1 uncultured Anaerolineae bacterium
CTGGGCTACGACGGTGCGGAACTGGCCATCCGGGACCCGCGTGAGGTGGATGTGGACACACTGGCGCGATTGGTACACAAGCACGGGCTGGTGGTCCCCGCGCTGGGCACGGGGCAGGCGTGGGGCGAAGAAGGGCTCTCCTTCACGGACCCGGACCCTCACATCCGCCGCGCGGCCATTGAACGGGTCAAGTCCCACATTCCCGTGGCCGAGCGTTTCGGCGCGGTGATCATCATCGGCCTGTTGCGGGGCATTGTGCGTCCCGGTGTGGATCACGATCAGGCCATGGCGTGGCTGGTCACCGCGCTGCAAGAGTGCGCTCGCGCGGCCGCACCCGCGGGCGTGCGACTAGCATTGGAACCCATCAATCGCTACGAGACGACCCTCATCAACAACGTGGAGGAAGGGCTGGCCCTCATCGATGCAGTAGGGGAAGAGAATTTTGGTCTCCTCTTGGACACGTTCCACATGAACATTGAAGAACCCTCCATTGAGGAGAGCATCCGCAAGGCCGGGAACCGCATTTTCCACTTCCATGTCGCTGATTCCAACCGCTGGTATCCGGGCGCGGGCCACCTGGACTTCATGTCCATTTTGCGCGCGCTGAGGGAAACAGGGTATCAGGGCTTTGTATCGGGCGAGTTCCTCCCCCAACCCGACGCGATCACCGCGGCTCGCGAGGCCGTGCGTTTCCTCAAGGCATTGGATATCGAGGGGGAGGGAGAGGGATGAGGGGGCATATGGACCTTTGCTTTTGGAACATGAGGGGCATAAGAGTGGGCGAGTGTACTCCATCGTTATAAGGCAGACGATAAGATGCATGAAATGCGATATGTCGGTCAATAGGGGAGTATGTGATGCAATCAACACCGTTGATTGTGCTGGAAGAGGTGACTAAAGATTATTTCCTGGGAGAGGTGGTAGTTCACGCGTTGCGAGGGATTAACCTGACCATCGCTCGGGGAGAGTTCATTGTGTTGTTGGGACCTTCCGGCTCCGGGAAGACGACAACGCTCAATCTTATCGGCGGATTAGATCGTCCTACCGGAGGCCGTATTGTAGTGGATGGGGAAGATATCACCCGCTATGACGAGAAGTCGTTGACTCGCTATCGACGGCACAAGGTAGGGTTTGTGTTCCAATTCTTCAACCTGATTCCCACCCTCACCGCGCGGGAAAATGTGGAGTTTGCTTTGGAATTGGTGGAGAAGGATCACGAGCGGGTACGTCGTAGGGCGATGGAGCTATTGGCTTTAGTAGGGCTTTCAGAACGGGCGGATCACTTCCCCGCGCAGTTGTCCGGCGGGGAGCAACAACGAGTGGCTATCGCTCGGGCGTTGGCGACCGCCGGTGATTTTGTGCGATGAGCCCACAGGCAATCTGGACGTTGCAACGGGACGGCGGGTGCTTCAGGCCTTACGTGATTTGAACCGAGAACGGGGAACCACTGTGGTGTTGGTGACCCATAACACGGCTATCGCTCCCATGGCCGACCGGGTTGTTCGCCTGCACGACGGTCGTATCGCGAACATTGTAGCGAACGCGGAACCTAAGTCCGTTGAGGAGATTGAGTGGTAGGTGACGGGCATTTTGTCCTTCTCGAGGGGAACTCATGTACACGTTGACCCGTAAAACCGTTCGCGATTTGCGTCGTTCCTGGACGTTGGCGCTGGCACTGGCTGTTATCATTGCTTTGGGCATCACGACCTATATAGCCTCCCTAGGTGCGTATCGGGACTTAGGCACTTCGTATCAGGAGACATATGACCGCCTTCACTTCGCGGATGTCATGTTCCGGATCCAAGCCGCGCCTGCGACCGTTCTTTCGGATATTGCGCGGGTAGACGGTGTCCAGGCGGTAGAGGGACGTTTGATTGTAGATACGGGCTATCTGCTTCCCGGCGGGGATCCCATTCGCGCCCGTCTCATCGGCGTGCCCACAGAACACCATCCGCGGGTAAACGATGTTCTCTTGCTAGAAGGACGCTACTTTCATCCTCAGGAAACGCATGTGGCCGTTGTGGAGTCTCACTTCGCGGAATTTTACCATCTTCATCCCGGAGACGAAGTGACGCCGTTGGTGGACGGTCAGACTCTGCACTTGAAGGTCGTGGGCATCGCCGTAAGCCCGGAATACTTGGTGGTCACCCCTAGCCGTCAGGAACTCTTACCCTCCGCACGTACTTTTGCGGTCCTCTTCCTCCCTTTGAAGGATGTTCAACGCCTCGCCCGGGCTCCGAACTTGATAAACGATATAGACATCTTAGTCGCAGGGGACGCGGATCGTGATCGTGTCATCCAGGGAGTCGGTGCCCAATTAAAGCCTTACGGTCTAATAAGTGTGACTACTCAGGAGCATCAACCTTCTAATGAGGGCCTTCACATGGATTTGGAAGGCTTCCGGGAAATTGCACATCTGATGCCGGGGCTCATTCTCTTGGTGGCCGCCATGTCCGTTTACATTATGCTCAGCCGGGAAGTGCGTGCTCAGCAGCCCCAAATTGGGGTGATGAAATCTCTAGGTTACAGCGATGTGGCTATCCTCCTCCATTATTTAGCTTTCGCTCTGGTCGTTGGTTTCCTAGGCGCCCTGTTGGGTATCTTCGTGGGCTTCCCCCTAGAACGGCTGATCACCCGCTCCTACGCAGATGAAATAGGCATACCCATTATCAAAACCCGGTTTCATCCGGATTTAATGCTTATCAGTTTGGCTACCAGCGCGATTATTTTGGGGTTGGGTAGTCTCGGGCCGGCCTGGAGTGCGGCTCGAATTCCACCGGCTCAAGCCATCCGTTTGGATCCTGCTGCGGCCTTGGTGCGGGGCCGTCGGCTCTTTATAGAACGATGGTTTCCCCTGCGCACGTGGCTTCGCCTGAGCCTGCGCAACGTCTTCCGCATTCGACGGCGCTCCTTGGGGACCGCTCTGGGTGTGATCTTCGCGTTCATCCTTGTTCTGGCCAGTTGGGGTATGATCGATTCCATGAATTTCTTGCTTCGTCGCATGTTCCAGGACGTGGAGCAATGGGATTTGCAAGCCGTGTACAATCGGCCCCTTCCTCCCGAGGCGTTAGAGCACGTGCGCACGTGGGATGGGGTGGTCGATGTGGCTCCCATGTTGCAGATGCCCGCTCGACTTAGAGTCGTAGATCATGCTCAAGATGTTCTGCTCATGGCCATTGATCCCAAGGATACTTTGCATGTGCCGCTTTTGCGGGGACATATATCCCTGGAGAGGGCTTTGGTATCGGGTTCACTGGTGACAACACCCGCGATAGCCAAGAAATTAAGCCTTCAGGTGGGGGATACGGTTACGTTAGAGACGGGATACGGTTCTCTGACGTTGACCTTACAGGCTCTCAGCGAAGACTTAATGGCTTCTGTCGCGTATATCTCGTTGGAACAGGCGCAGAAGATGTTAGCCTCGCCTGTGCGCGTGTTCAACACCTTGACCCTAAGGGTGGATTCAGAGCATGTGCTGACGGTGAAGAAACGCCTGTACGCAATGCCGGGCGCGTACAGTGTTCAGTACAAAAAGGATGTAGAAACGGATTGGCGTAAGTTGATGGGGCTATTTTACGTGATGATGGGCATCCTCATGGTCTTCGCGATCGTGATGGCTGCCGCTGTGCTCTTTAATACGATGACTGTGAGTGTGTTGGAGCGTCAACGGGAGTTCGCGACCATGCGTGCTTTGGGCGCGGATGGGAGACTGTTGGGGTGGATGATCGGAGTGGAGATCCTGGCCATCTGGCTTATTGCGTTGGGCCCGGGTATCTTAGTGGGCACGTGGGTGACTGTGGAGATGGGCAAGACATTTAGTTCTGACCTTTTTTATTTCAATGTGTATATCAGCCCTCTAAGTTACTTGCTCACCGGCGTAGGTATCTTGCTTGTGATGTTTCTTTCCGCGTGGCCTAGCATTCGTCATGTCAATCGGCTCAACCTGGGAGAGGCCACCAAGATGATGACATAAACGGGATGGGGACCCAAGAGATAGGCCAATTGCGGGCTGAAATTTCCCAATTTAATGGGGCAAGGGTACGCTACGGTGAGACCATAATGCGAAGGAGTAGAACCATGGACCCCATCCAAGTACATGCTATAGATGACAATTTGTTCCTCATTCGCGTGAACGATCGGAAGACCCGATATTTTGAGGGCCTGTGGGAGATCCCCGAAGGGGTGACCTACAACGCCTATGTGCTTAAGACCGATGAGGGCGCGGTATTGTTCGACACGGTGAAGGCCGACTACGCGGAGGATTATCTACAGGCTCTGTTTGATTTGGTGGAGCCGAAAGCAATCCGTCATTTGGTGATCCATCACATGGAACCGGACCACAGTGGTGCATTGCCCGCGCTTTTCGATGCGTTGCCTCACTCCGTTGAGGTATGGGGACATCCATTTACAAAGAGGTTGTTGGATGGCTTGTACGGCTTGAAACCCAATTTCCATCCTGTAAAGGATGGGACAACGCTGGACGTCGGGGGCCATCGATTGGTATTCTATCAGACACCGTGGCTCCATTGGCCCGAAACCATGGTGACGCACATGCCGGAGCGAGCGTATTTACTAACCGGCGACATTTTTGGTGGTTTTGGTATTCCGGCGTCAATAGTAGATGAGCCGGAGGTCGTGGCCGAGATGTTACCGTTCGCCCGAAAGTATTTTGCCACGGTGGTCGGGCACTATAAGGAATATGTGGGCAAGAATTTTGCCAAATTGGCCTCATTGGATATTCGCACCATTATGCCGGCCCACGGGTTGGTGTGGCAACACGACCCGGCTCGTATCTACAACGCGTATCAAAATTGGGCCCTGGGTGTCCCGAACCCGAAGAAGGTAGTGGTCGCCTATACTTCCATGTACGGATATGTGGAAGGGGCCATTCGGGTGGCTATCGATGCGTTGAAGGCCCAAGGTATGGAGGTGGAGGTATTTCGTTGGGTGGACACTTATCACGACCGCATTTCTGATTTCATCGGCACCCTTCCCGACGCTCAAGCCGTTGTGTTAGGTACCGCGACTTATGAAGCGGACATGTATCCATTGATGCGTCATTTGGTGGAGGAGATGCTCCACAAAGTCGCCTATGCAAAGCCGGTCCTTGTGCTCTCGGCCCATGGATGGGCAGGGGCCGTCGGTCGAGTGGTGAAGCAATTATTTGCAGAGAGCCCGTACCGGTTGGTGGATGTGATTGAATTTCGTGGCCATCTCCCGGCAAAGGACAAGGAGGCCATTCAGGAGGGCATTCATCGTTTGGTGATATGGGAGGGGAATTGATGGGGGGACGTGCATCTTGTCCCCTGTCGTGAAAGTGAATACAATGCGGCCAGCACGGGGGCCTCAAACAGTCACGTGCAGACGTTCGTTGATGTACCTCCATAAGCGAAGGTAGGGGTTGCATTTGTGGTAAACCCTCCGGCACAGGATGGGACCTATGAAACGTTTTTCTCTGCTCGTGCTGGCCGTTGTCATTGCCCTTTGGGCGGAAGTTACCGCGCGCGCAGACGACACAGTTCTCCGAGACGCGGTTTTTCTCTATCTTTTGTCCGGGTTCATTTTTGTGAAGGCGGCCTGGCCTCCGGACCGCTGGCCCGCCCTGGAATCTCGTCCTCCCTGGCGGCGGGATGCCCTGGTGTTGACGGCTGCGGGTGTCGGTTTGGGCGCGCTCGCGCTCTTGGGCTTCTGGCTGCGACGGGATGTGTACACGGGCTGGCCTCTGGTCCTCTGGCTAGGGGGCACCGGGCTCATCCTCCTGGGCACCTGGTGGGATGGCCGAGGCCGAGAGGTGGAGAACCCGCCCGAGTCCCCCCTGCAATATGGGATGCACGCGCGACTGGATCGCG
>CAYPUG010000096.1:5859-10469 GCA_964413905.1 uncultured Anaerolineae bacterium
AGAGATCGCGCTGCTCCTCCTCGTCCTGATCTTCGCGCTCCTCCTGCGCACCTGGCACCTGGGCCAGATGCCCCATGGGTGCCAGTCAGACGAGTGTAACAACGCGCTGGACGCGCTGCGCTGGCTCCACGGGGAACCGTACACACCGTACGCGGGCACCAACGAGGGGCAAGCGACCCTGTTCACGTATATCATCGCCGCGCTCTTTGCGCTTTTCGGTCCCAGCATGACCACCCTGCGCCTCGCGCCCGCTCTGGTGGGCACGCTGACCGTGCTCGCGTTCTACGGGCTCGCGCGCTGGCGTTTCCAATCCCCCCGCCTGGCCCTGGTGCTGGCCGGGCTCTTCGCGGCCGCGCGCTGGCATATCACCTTCAGCCGCATCGTGTACGAACTGATCATGGTCCCTTTGGTGGTGAGCCTGCTTTTGTGGGTGCTCCTGCGCGCGTTGCGGCACGGCCGTCGCCTGGACTGGGCGTGGGTGGGGTTCTTCCTCGCATTAGGCATGAATACATACACCGCGTTCCGGGTGGTCCCCCCGTGGATCGCGCTCTTCTTCCTCTACTGGCTGGCCGGCGATCTCCTGCACCGGAAACGCCGCGCGCAACTGTGGCGAGATGTGGAGGGAATGGTCCTGGCCGGGATCACGGGCATTGTGGGGCTGGGTCCCTTGTTAGTGTATACCCTCCGCCACTGGGATCAGTTCACCTCCCGCATGCGCCACATTTCCGTGTTCAACGACATCGAACGGGTAGGCTCCTATGAGCCCCTGCGCCAGAACATCATCAAGACGCTGAAGATGTTTAATGTGCAGGGGGATCTGGCCGCGCTGAACAATTTGCCCGGTGAGCCCATGCTGGATGTGCTGGTGGGTGCCCTCTTTGTGTTGGGCCTGCTCTACGCGCTGCGTTATGTGAACCGCCCGCTGCCTTTTCTCTATGTGACCGGCGTGCTCTTCCAGATGAGCACGGTGATTTTCTCGGTCGCGCACGAGGCGCCCAGCGCGAGGCGGCCTATTGGCATTCTGGTGCTGGTGTACCTGCTGGTGGGAGAGGTATTGGCCCAGGTGTGGCGCGCGTTCGACCTCGCGTGGCGGGATTACGGCCAACGGGTCTTTCAGGGGGTGTTGGCCCTGATGGTGGCTGCAGCTCTGGTGTGGAACGCGCATATGTACTTCGGCGTGCAGGCCAAACTTCCGGAGGTGCAACTCGCGTACAGCCCCCACGAGTCCGCGGTAGGAGAGTACATTCGCACGCTGCCCGAGGACACGCTGATCCTGGTGACCCGCGCGTACCATCACCACTCCGCGGTGAAGTTCATCGGCGGCCGGGATGTGATCCCGCTGAACCTCTCTCAGCATGTGCCCCTGCGGGAGCAGGTGAACCGAGATGTGGTGTACATTCTGGACCCACCGCTGCAAAATGTGGTTCCCTTCTTGCAGAAGGTGTACCCCGACGGGCAGGTGGAAGTCCACCGGGGCCCCGCGGGAGTGGTCCTGTTCATCAGTTTTCACGTGCCTGCGGCGGACATGGAGAAAGTGCGGGGGCTGCGCGCCCGCACATACCCGGGCAAAAAGCCGGCCGGGACGCCAGTGGCCCAGGAGACGGTGCGCGCGCTGGACTTGACGTTTTCCCCACCTCCGGTGCCACCGCCCTTCACGGTGGAGTTGCGAGGCGCGATCCTGGTGCCCCAGGTGGGAGAGTACACGTTCCGGGTGGACGCGGCGGGGGATGTGCAATTCTTCCTGGATGAGCGCTGTATGGGGGGTACGTGTCAGGATCAGTTGCCTCCCTTTGATGTGAACGCGCGGTTGACCGCGGGGTTTGTGCCGGTGCGGGTGGTGTACACGGCCACGGGGGATGTGCCTCGGCTGCGGGTGCTTTGGGGCCCTAAGGGTGGAGAGTTGCGGGTGTTGGCGGATCCAGATGTGTACGCCATCGACATCGGCCCCAATGGGCTGGTGGGATATTACTATCCAAATCCCGATTGGACAGATCCCCCTGCGGTGGTGGAGCGGGATTTCTTCATCATCCCGAATAATATCCTGCGGGAGCCGTATAGTATTCGCTGGGTGGGAAAGATCGGTATTCCCCAGGATGGGGAGTACCAGTTTGCCACGCGCTCGGACGATGGGTCGTTTGTGTGGGTGGATGGACAGTTGGTGGTAGATAACGGCGGTTCCCACGGCGCGCAGCGTCGGGAGGGAAGGATTTACCTGACGCATGGGTTCCACGACCTGGAGGTGCGGTATTTCCAGGCCGGTGGCGCGAGCGAGATGAGTTTCTTCTGGACCCCTCCGGGGGGCGTGGAAGAGCTGGTACCTCTGGAGTATCTGTTCCCGGTCGAGGGTGCGGAGGTGCCGGAGACGTTGATGCCGCCTCCGCCGCCCGTGATGCCCACGCCATCACCCCCATCTGAGGAAGGGCTGGCGCCGCCCGCGGCCGGCGCGCCGCCACCGAAGTCAGAGCCGGTGCCCCGACTGGACGTTTCGCCTGTGTGGGCGGTGGGCGCGTGTGGTTCGGGCGAAGGGGAATTCCAGCAGCCGCGCGGGGTGGCTGTGGGCCCGGACGGTCGGATGTATGTAGCCGACGCGGGGAATCAGCGAGTGGTGGTGCTCTCCTCCGAGGGGGAGGTGCTCTCTTCGTTTGGAGAGAAAGGGGAGGCGCGCGGTCAGTTTGTGGAGCCTTTTGATGTGGCGGTGGCACCGGATGGAACGGTGTGGGTGCTGGATGCGGTGCGGCAGGTGCTGCTCCACTTTGATGGGGAAGGTCAGTTCCTGGAGGAGGTCACACCCACAAGTCCGTGGTACCGACCCCGGGGGTTGGATGTGGCGCCTGATGGG
Source organism: uncultured Anaerolineae bacterium (assembly GCA_964413905.1). Taxonomy (GTDB): domain Bacteria; phylum Chloroflexota; class Anaerolineae; order JAADDB01; family JAADDB01; genus CAYPUG01. The sequence continues at coordinate 8,699 of CAYPUG010000096.1, forward strand.
ACGATCTATGTGGCGGACACCGGTGGGGTGCGGGTGACGCAGGTTGCTCCTGATGGGATGTTGCTTCGACAGATAGGGGGACCGGAGGGGCCGGTAGGACCGGGGCAACCCACGGATGTGGCGGTGGCGCCGGATGGGAGTTTGTACGTGGTGGAGGCGATGTTGGGGGTGGTGTGGCATGTGGATGCGGGAGGTATGCCCCTGGCTCGCTGGCTTGTTCCCGGGAGCAACACGATAGACGCACCTCACCTGGCGTTGTTGTCCGATGGTCAGGTGGTGGTAACGAATCCACCGGGAGGTACGGTGCGGGTGTACCTGGTCGATGGGACGCCTGTGGGAGAGTTCGGAAGCAGGGAAGTGCTGCAATTGCCGGTAGGCGTGGCCACGTCGCCCGATGGCAAGCGCATCGTAGTCAGCGACAGCGGTGGGTGTCGGGTGGTGGCGTTTCCTGTGGAGTGGTAAGGACGGGGGCTCGCGTGCGATGAGAGCGGAACCTTGAGAGAGTGCTAGGAAACTTTGCTCCTTTGACAGGACTGCCCCTCGGTGTTATAATGAGCCCGCAACGTCGGCGAAGAGAACTAAACGTTCGGGATCGACGTAGAGGATAGACGAGACATTGGTACATTAACACGGCATGTGGAACCGGGCCGTCGCTGTCCGCGCTGAGCGGGCAGAGGAACCTCCCGACTCCCGGCCCGGCCCGTCAGGGCGGCAGGGCAAGGGCGCCCCACGAAACAGGAAGTGGGGGCACCAGGTGGGTAACCGCCTGGTGACTACAACCGCAACAGAGAGAAGTCCCGCCAGCGGCCTGCCCTGACCGGGGCAGGTGCGGGTAAGGGGTGAAAGGGTGGGGTAAGAGCCCACCAGCGGTTCGGGGTAACCCGGCCGGCTAGGCGAGCGTGCGCCCGGGAGCAAGGCGAGTGGGCCCGGCTCAACCCAATAGGTTGGGTTGGGTCTCGCCGCAGCGGCGACGGCGAGGGTGGGTAACACCCACCAAGCTAGGAGCCGCCACCCCTATCGGGGTGAGATGGATGACGGCCATGAACAGAATCGGGGGTACGAGTTCCACATGCCTGTATGTATCCGGTGTGGAATGGCCCGTGCGGTTACAACGGCGCCGACGTGGCGGAACCGGTAGACGCGGCAGACTTAGGATCTGCTGCCCTACGGGGCGTGGAGGTTCGAGTCCTCTCGTCGGCACCATGGTAAGGCCGGGGGGCCTTACCTGTGTGGGCCCGTGGCCTAGTTGGGAAGGCGCCTCCCTTGCACGGAGGAGATCGCCGGTTCGAATCCGGCCGGGTCCACCTGAACCGGAAAATGTGCGGGTGTAGTTCAGTGGTAGAACGTCTCCTTGCCAAGGAGAAGGTCGGGGGTTCGAATCCCCTCGCCCGCTCTAGGTGCCGAGGTAGCTCAGTCGGTAGAGCAAGGGACTGAAAATCCCTGTGTCCCCAGTTCGATTCTGGGCCTCGGCACCAAAAGCGCCCCCCACGCACGCAGTGGGGGGCGTCATCTGCTGTCAACAATGAAAGGGTGGTCGGGGATCGTCTAACTGGCAGGACAAGGGACTTTGGATCCCTGAGTCGAGGTTCGAGTCCTCGTCCCCGAGCCACAACGGGCCTCGGCCATGCCGAGGCCCGTTCCCTGCCTGACATGGCACGTCGGGCTCTTGGCGAGAAGGTGCGTTCAGGAATACGTGGTGACCGTAGCTCAACGGTAGAGCACCTGGTTGTGGCCCAGGAGGTTGGGGGTTCGAGTCCCCTCGGTCACCCCT
>CAYPUG010000097.1:0-10377 GCA_964413905.1 uncultured Anaerolineae bacterium
TGACCTCGCGGAACGCGTGGAGCAAGTACCAGGCCGCGACAATCACGCCCACCGCGCCCAATGCCGCCGCGACTTTGTACTTCCCAAAAGTTCCCACCAAAATGGTGAACTCGCCGACAAAGCCGTTCAACCCCGGCAACCCCGCGGAACTCATAGAGGTGACGAGCAGGAACGCGCCGTACACAGGCATAACCGCCCACACGCCACCGAAGTCCTCCAACATGCGGGAATGACGGCGGTCATAAATCATGCCCACGAGCAAGAACAGGGCCCCCGTGCTCAAGCCGTGGTTGATCATTTGCAACACTGCACCGCTCATCCCCTGTGGGGTCATGGCGAAGATACCCAACATGACGAAGCCCAGGTGCGCCACAGAGGAGTACGCGACCAACTTCTTGAAGTCCTTTTGACGCAAGGCGACCATGCCCCCGTACAGGATGCCGATTACCGCTAGAGCGATGAACAGGTTGGCAAAGGCGGTTGCTGCCCTAGGGAATAAGGGCAACGCGAAGCGAATGAACCCGTAAGTCCCCATCTTCAGCAGAATGCCCGCCAGGATGACGGAGCCCGCCGTGGGGGCTTCCACGTGCGCGTCGGGCAGCCAGGTGTGGAAGGGAAACACGGGCACCTTGATGGCAAAGGCCAGGGCAAAGGCCAGGAAGAGCCACCACTGCACGTAGTAGTCCAGCCGTGTGTGTTCCAGGATGTATGTCAGGTCAAAGGTGCCACTGTAGTAGCGCAGGACGAGGATGGCAACGAGCATCAACGCGCTGCCCGCCATCGTGTAGATGAAGAACTTGATGGCCGCGTACACCCGCCGCGGACCGCCCCAAATGCCGATAATAAAGTACATGGGGATGAGCGTCAGTTCCCAGAAGATGTAGAAGAGCACCAGGTCCAGCGCCAGAAATACTCCCAGCATCCCCGTTTCCAGCAGAAGCATGAGAAACAGGTAGGTCACAGGGCGGTCCTTGACGTTCTCCCACGAGGCCAGGATGACGATGGGGCCCAGGAAGGTGGTCAGCAGCACCAGGAAAAGGCTGATGCCGTCCACGCCCAGGATGTAGTTGATACCCAGAGAGGGCGCCCAGGCATAACGTTCCATGAACTGATAGCCAGGCTCCCCCATCTGCCAGTTGAAGAACAACGGCAGGGACACCAGAAACGTCACCAGGGTCACCAACAGGGCCCAATACCAGGGTACCCGTCCCTTTTTGGGCAGGACCAGCAATATAATCGCCCCCACGAAGGGGAGGAAAGTGATAACACTCAATAAATGCCCGTTGCTCAAATTCGCCATAGGTGTATCTCCACCTTATGTGTTGATTTCCATTACATTCCCATGACCACGAAATACACCACCAGCACCACCACGCCCACAAACAGGGTGAACGCGTACGTGCCCACGCGGCCCGTCTGGACCCGCCGCAGTTGTTGGCCCACCCAACCCGTGAGCGCGGCCACGCCGTTCACCACCCCGTCAATACCCTGCTGGTCGAACACATAGGCTAACCAATCGGCCGCGGCTTTCAGGGGGTTTACAATCGCGGCCATGTAAAATTCGTCCACGTAGTACTTGTTCTGCACCAGCGTGTCAACAGGGCCCAGGGTGCGACGGATGCGCAGCACCAGGTCGGGATTGACCACAAAGGCCTGGTAGGCGAAGTAGATACCCGCCAGAGCCACCAGCGCGGAAACGCCCATCAGCGCCCAGGCGATAGCCCCCGCCTCGGCCTCGTGCATCGCCCCCTCGAACACCGGTGTCAACCACCCGTGCAACCAGGACATCTCGGGCAGGCCGATGACCCCACCGATGATCGCGCCCACGGCCAAAATCATCAACGGCACCGTCATCACCGACGGGGACTCGTGTGCGTGTTCGAACAACTTACGGTTGCGCGGCTTCCCCCAGAAGGGGACAAACACCGCGCGGAAAGAATACGTCGCGGTCATAAACGCGGTCACAATGCCGATGAGCCAAAGCAAAGGCGAACGCTGCCACGCGCCCAGTAAAATCTCATCCTTGGAGAAAAATCCCGAAAGCAAGGGGAACCCGGCCAATGCCGCAGCCCCCACCAGGAACGTCTTGTACGTGGTGGGCATCTTTTCCTTGAGCCCGCCCATTTTGCGGATGTCCAGTTCCCCGTGGAGCGCGTGCATGACGCTGCCCGCGCCCAGGAACAGGAGGGCCTTGAAGAACGCGTGGGTGTACAGGTGGAAGATCCCCGCGACAAAGGATCCCGTGCCCACGCCCAGGAACATGTACCCCAACTGGGAGACGGTGGAGTACGCGAGGATGCGCTTCAGGTCCGTCTGGGCCAGGGCGATGGTTGCCGCGAAGAACGCGGTCAGCGCACCAATGGTCGCCACCCACGTCATGGCCGTGGGCGTCAGCGCAAAGATGGGCGCGTTGCGCGCAATCATGTACACACCCGCGGTCACCATGGTGGCCGCGTGGATGAGCGCGCTCACGGGCGTGGGGCCCTCCATCGCGTCGGGCAACCAGACGTAAAGCGGGATCTGCGCGGACTTGCCCGTCGCGGCCAAGAGTAGGAAGAGCCCAATGGTAGTGGCCCCCACCTGCAACGCCTGGATGTTCTCCGGCCGGAAGAGTTCCAAGAAGTTCAGTCGCCCGCTCAGGCGGAACACCCAGAGCATGGCCAGGATAAAGCCCACATCGCCCACGCGGTTAACCAAGAACGCCTTCTTACCTGCGTCCGCGGCACTGGGCTTGAAGAACCAGAAGCCGATGAGCAGATACGACGCCAGGCCCACACCTTCCCAGCCAATGAACATCTGTACAAAGTCATTGGCCATGACCAGAGTGAGCATCATCAGGATGAAAAAGTTCAGGTACACAAAATAGCGCACAAACCGGGGGATATCCCCCATGGCCTCCTCTTCCCCCTTCTCGTGGGGCGCCCACATGTACCCAATGGAGTACACGTGGATGAGAAAGCCCACGAACGTCACCGTCATGGCCATGAACACGGACAGGGGGTCAATGAGCAGGCCGATGTCCACGCGGAACTGGTCGACAGTAATCCAGGGCCACAGGACCTGCTCGATGGTGCGCTCCTCCTCGGGCATGCCGTATAAATGCAAGAACAGCCCCAGCGCGACCAGGAAGGAGCCCAGCACGGCCGCGGACGCGACCATGCCCGTCACCTTCTTCCCCCACCTGGCCCCGAAGACCAGGTTCAACACCAGCCCTAGAATAGGAAACGCTAATAAGAGCCACGCGTAATCAATAATCATCGGCGAAACCTCGTTCTGGTGATATGTTATGGCATGATATCCATTCAACCTCGGCCAGGAATTGCAAAAATGTCGCAGACAGAAGGACAAGAGCGATCTCTGGACGGGCCTCTCTCGTTATTTCGCACAATGCCCGAATCGTACCCTTTGGCAATACAACCGTTGTCATGCTTCTGTCCACTACAACAACGCACTAATAAATCCCATAAACTCCCTGATGTCGCTCAAATCGTGTTGGAGCACGTCGTACACTCTGCTATAATCCACATCCCAATAACGGTGAACCAGTACATTCCGAAATCTAGCCATGCGTTGCAGTCGTTTTCCCAACGTCCCAGGAATAATGCCTCCTTCGCTCAACAAGGCAAAACACTCCGCATACCCGGATGGTGCCTGATGAAGCACCTGAGCTGAAACGTGATAGCATATCTGGATAGCTGCCTCAATAGCCACAAGTAAACGATAGGACGCCAGATCCCTTAAATCCGCGTTCTCAAGAAACGCCTCCCTCGGCTGTTGCCGAATCGCCTCCAGACGTTTCAGTGATTCGTGAATATCCTCAAAACGGGCCTGTATTAAGGCCGCGTTCAGTGCCATGATGTAATGGCCTCCTTAAGCGCCTGCTCCAACAACGGCTTCATGTCCAGATACCGCATCCCTGTATAAAGGACTTCCCGTGACAGCAAGTCCTCATCACGGGTAAACAATAGTTCGCCTCGATAAACATAGTATCGAAAACCCACAGGTGCCTCGTTCAGCACACGCACATCCACAGGAATGTTATACCCGATCTCTTGCAGAGCCTTTTCAATGCTCTCTGCCAAGTCGAAAGCGATCTCCCAGACATCCACACCATCCGTCACGTAGATGCCCACGTCCACATCATGGAACGGGCGATCTTCCACGAAAGATCCGAACAGATAGGCAAAGACGACCTCGGGAGACTTTGCCACCTCCGCACGAACGATATCCCGTATTTTCACCTTCTCCTTTGGAGAGATCTTCCACAACCGTTGTCCTTCTTCCATGCCTGATAGTCACCCCTGGTGTTCCTGCCCCCTTACCACCGCAGCAGATTAATCCGATCCACATTCGTGGTGTCCCGATGGCGCACCAGACCCACCACAATGCCCAGGCCGATGGCCACTTCCGCCGCGGCAATGGCCATCACCAGGAAGACAAACACCTGGCCATCCAGGACACCGTACTGCCGCGCCGCGGCCACCAAAACCAAGTTGGCCGCGTTCATCATCATCTCAATGCACATGAAGATGATGAGCGCATTGCGGCGTACCAACACGCCCAACGCTCCGATACTAAAGATAACGGCTGCCAAAACCAGGTAAGACGATGTCGGAACCATGTTCCTTCCCCATCACAAGTATCTGTTTGAATCCACAAGCCGTGAGATGTCCCCTTACTCCTCGGGTTTACCCAACGGTGGTTTTGTCCGCCCGGCCAGAATGATCGCGCCGATCATGGCCGCGAGCAGGATCACAGACGCCAATTCAAAGGGCAGAAGGTAGCGTCGGAACAACAGCGATCCCACCGTCTCCACAGCACCGTAGTCGGGTGCGCCCTTCGCCTCTGACCACGGTGCCGCCCAAAACGCGTACACGATGCCTCCCAGAAAGATCAGGGCCAAAGCCACCGCGGCCGTGCGCAGGGCAGGACGCTCGCGGGCTACAAAGTCGTCCACGGTCTCGTACCCAATGAGCATGACGACAAAAATGAACATCACCACAATGGCCCCGGCGTAGACCAAAATTTGCGCCATGGCCAAAAACTGGGCGCCCAGCAACAAGAAGAGCATCGCAGACGCGACGAAGTTCAGCAGCAGGAACAACGCGCTGTGTACCGCGTTTCGGCTCAGCACCACGCCCACGCTCCCTATGAGGGCGGCAATCCCAAACAGCGCGAAGAAAAACCACTCCATCGGCCTATTCCTCCGGTCGGATGATCACGTTCGGCTCGGGCGGATTCAGCAACTCCTCCTTCGTAAGGATGAAATCCCGCCGTTCGTAGTTGGCCAACGTGTAATTATATCCTAAGCGGATAGCTTCTACAGGACATGCCTCCGCACACTCACCACAGAAAATACAGCGCAACAAGTTGACCTCATAGACCTTCGCGTAACGCTCCCCCGGCGATACAGGATTTTCCGGATCGTTTTCAGCCGCTTCCACGTAAATGGCTCCCGTGGGACACGCGGCCTCACACAACTGACACCCGATACACCGCTCCAGGCCATTGTCATACCGAGCCAGATAATGCCGCCCGCGAAAGCGGGGATACACCTGAATCGGCTCCCTGTCGGGCGATTCCACCGTAATCGGGTGTTGGAACAAATGCTTGAGTGTTACGCCCAGGGCTTGCGTGACCGCACGTCCGCCCTGATAGAGTTCCTTCAGCGCCATTTTGCCATCTCCTCTAAACCCGATGAATCGGCAAGCGAGTAAGCCGAATTCGTCTTCTATCCACAACACATACAGAAGTGGCCAACACTTCAGAATCCACTTGACTCAACACGCGATGCAACAGATGATGCATTTCAGATTCTGAATAATTCCCTCTTCTCGTTTCACTCCCATACTTTCTCACCCGCCTTCCGGTTTACCCCAACGTTACCACCAGCACCGCGGTCACCGCCAGATATATCAGCGACAGCGGCAACAGATATTTCCAACCGAAACTCATTAACTGGTCATATCGCACCCGAGGCATACTGGCCCGAACCCACACAAACAGGAAAAGCACAAAAATCACCTTAATCGCTAAGTACACAAAGCCCAACAAGGGGTACTGCGTGGCCAGCGGCCCCTTCCAGCCGCCGAAGAACAGGGTCGCGACCACCGCGCTGCTGGTCAACATGTGCAGGTACTCGGATACATAGAACACCGCGAACTTGAAGCCGCCGTATTCCGTCTGGTACCCCGCGATCAACTCGTTTTCCGTCTCGGGCAAGTCGAAAGGCGCCCGATTCGTCTCCGCCAGCACGGTGATGAAGTAGAAGGGAAACGCCAACCACAGCCATATCCACGCCCACAGTGGCCGTCCCTGCTCCACAATTTGGACCACACTCATGGTGCCGGACAGCAAGATCACACTGGCAATGAACACCCCCATTGACAACTCATAGGACAGCATCTGCGCGCTGGTGCGCATGGCTCCCAGCAGAGAATAATTGTTGTTGCTGGACCACCCCGCGAGCATCACGCCGTAAGTGCCCACGGACGCGATGGCCATGATGTAGAGCACGCCCACATTCACGTCCCCCATGTGCAGGGGGATCTCCCGCCCAAACAAGTGGATGCTCGGCCCCAAGGGGACCACCGCGAACAGCGCCAACGCGGGGATCATGGCCAACATAGGCGCGAGCAAGTACACGGGCTTGTTGACATGCTGTGGAATAACCTCTTCCTTCAGGAAGAGTTTCACCGCGTCGGCCAGGGGTTGGAGAATACCGTAAGGGCCGGCCCGATTCGGCCCCAAACGCACCTGGAAACGCGCAATTAATTTACGCTCAAAAAGCGTCAAGTACGCGGTGGCCGTCAATAAAATGGCCAAGATCACAACCCCTTTAATCAACGGAATAACGACCAAACCCATCCAGTCCATAGGTTATACCTCAGCGTGTCATAGTGTCCAGAATCAAGTCTTCCCTCACCGCTTGGAAAGCATTGCCTCCACATCCCTCATGCTGCGCGTACAGCCACCCTTACTCCGGGTCCTTCCGGTCCCATCAACGTTTCCGCGGGAGCGCCGGGCAGACTGTAAGCAATCGCCACCGTTCCCGGCTGTACACGCTCATCCGCGACCACAGGCAGCGTCACCTCCCCATAGGGGGATGCGATGACCGCTCGCTTGCCTGACGCAATCCCCACCTTCTCCAGATCCGCGGGGTGTATCCGAGCCACCGACGGCTCCAATAGCGCCCCAAACGCCTCGGTCGTGCGGATAAGCGTGCCGTGATCGTACAGGTAGCGCTCGGCCACAAGGTGGAACGGATACTCGGGATCCACGGGCAAGAACGGCGGCGGCACCATCTGGAAACGCCGCACAACCGCCAAGCCCTCCTCGGACGTTTGCCGCCCGAACTCGCCCAGCGCTTCCCACGTGAGATCCGAATACTGAGGCACCACCCGCGCGATCTCCTTCAGCACATCCTGCGGACTTTCGTATGTCCACGCGGCCTGTGGCGACCGCCGCGCTTTCTTCCCCTTGCGAGCCTTACGCCGCGTCTCCCCTGCCTCACGCACAGGCCACCGACGGGCCAGATCCACCAAAATCTCCCAATCGGGGCGGGAGTCACCCACAGGACGGAACGCCCGCGGTGCTCGCTGCACCCGTCGCTCCATGTTCGTGAACGTCCCATCCGTCTCCGCGTAAGTTGTGGCCGGCAGAACCACCGAAGCCCGCTTCGCCGTTTCGGTGAGGAAAATATCCTGCACCACCAGGAAATCCAAACGCTCTAACGCCTGCGCGGCCCACGGTCCATCCGCGGCGGGGTCCGCGCCCATGACGAAGAGCGCTTTCAACCGCCCGTCGGCCGCGGCTTGAAGCATCTGCGTGTACGTCAAACCCGCTTCCTCCGGCACCTCACTGCCCCAATACCGCCGAAATCGCTCCCGGGCCTCCGCGTCGGTCACCGATGCATGGCCGGGCAGCCGATCCGGCAGAACTCCCATATCCCGGGCGCCCTGACTGTTGGCTTCGGGGCCCAAATACGCCACCCGGTTCCGTCCAATGAGAAGGCGGAGGTTATCCAACGCGGCCGCATTGGCCTGAGCCCCTCGCCCGCGAACCACATCCGCCCCGTAAAGAACCAATGGAGCGTGCGCGGCAGCAAACATCTTGGCGATCTCGGCCAACATGTCCGCGTTCGTGCTCCCGTCCACGAACTCTTGAACCCAACTCGCGAATTCCTTGCCGCCGGCAAAACGACGGACCTGGGCGGCAAACCGGTCTTCCTTCACCATATGGGCCATCAGCCCGTTGAGGAACAGAGATTCAGCACCGGGGAGCACCGGTACATAGCGGCCAAAATCCGCGTCCTCGGTGCGCCGCGGGTGAACGATTACGGCCTGCGCGCCATTACGGCGTACCGCACGCTTGAAGAAATTGGCCAGAACCGGATGCTCCTCGGCCAGATCCACCCCGACGAGCATGATCAAATCCGCGTGGTGAATCTCCTCAATGCCCGCGAAGCCGTAAGGATCGGCCAGCACATCTCCACCCCATCGGTGGTCGATGTTATTCGTGTCCACCATAAGGCGGAAGAATTTCTGCAATAGATAATTGGCCTCATTACCAATTTTCGGAGATCCAATGGCCCCCACGGCTTCAGGCTCCTTCTGCGCCCACGCGTAGAGCCCATCCACCACCCGCTGCAGGGCTTCTTCCCAGGTGGCCTCACGTAAAGCCCCGTTCTCCCGCACCAGAGGACGAGTCAAGCGCTCCTCGTGGTTGAAGAATCCCTGGGCAAAGCGACCCTTGTCACAAATCCACATATCGTTGACCGCGGGGTTCTCACGCGCCACAATACGACGGACCCGGTTCGTCCGTACATCAATGCGCAAATTACATCCTTGGGAGCAATGGACGCAGATGCTGGGGACCTCATTCAACTTGCGAGGTTCCGGTCCTTGTTCCCAAGGGCGGAAGGAAAACCGAGCCACACGATTGGTCAACGCGCCCACGGGACAGATGTCAATAATGTTCCCACTGGTCTTCGCGGTCAGGCGCTGGTTGGGGTGGATGTCAATGACCGTCTCATTACCGCGATGATAGAGTCCCAGTTGCGGTTTGAATTCCCACTCTTCCAGGTAGCGGATACACCGCCAGCAGACCACGCACCGCTCCTGGTCGAGCATGATCAAGTCAGAAATAGCATTGCGCTTATTCTTGTGGGTCTTCTCTTCCAGGAAATGACTGGTATCATGCCCGTACGCGAAGGCCTGGTCCTGGAGGATACACTCGCCCCCTTTATCGCAGATGGGACAATCCAGGGGGTGATTAGCCAGGATGAACTCCAGGGTAGCCTCCCGGGCCGCACGAGCCCGTTCGCTGTTGTAGTGAACCACCAGGCCGTCGGTAACCGGTGTGGTACACGCGGTGACCAGCCGATTGCCGCGCGGGGTCTCGATCTCCACTAGGCACTGACGACACGCGCCAACGGGTTCCAGGCGCGGATGGTCACAAAAAGTGGGAATATGGATGCCCACCATCTCCGCCGCGCGGGTCAAAGTCAGACCTGCAGGGACCTGGTATTCCTTACCGTCGATAATAATCGTTACACGTTCGCCCATAGTAGACTCACTCTTTGTAGATAATGTCCTGATTAGCCGACGAAATGCCGCGTACGCACCTTGGCCTAAAGGCTTCCTTACACCAAGGCACATAAAAATGATGTCCGCTGATTTCGGGCACGCGTTCCTAAGATTGCCGCTATCCAAGCGACGACATGTCGCCGCACGCCAAAGATGCTATCAAAACGGCGATTAGCGAAAGAAGTGAGTAAAAATTCTCATTCGCCGAAATCTTGCAAAACTTTTCCTAAACGATGCAACATGCTAGGTAAGTCTTCTTTCACAGTACGCCATATAACGTAAACATCTACACCGAAATAATCGTGTACCAATTTATCCCGCATTCCACTCATGGAGCGCCACGGAATCTCCGGGTACTGCTGACGTACATCGTCCGGAATCTTTTTTGATGCCTCTCCTATAATCTCCAAAGCACGTACCACTGCGTACTGAACCTGTTCATCCGCCTCGAATTGCTCTAACGTCAAATTATCGATAAATCTTATGGCCTTTTGGGCATTATCATATATATCCTGAAGGTAATCCAGCCAAAGACGCTCACGCTTCATATAGGTTGTGCCTCTTTAAGGATCACTTTACCAATATGTGGTTTTAATGCCGTCTTCATTACTAAATCCACCTTAATGCCCAACATGTCGCTAATAAAATTTTCCAACTCCACAAACTCAAACAGCGTTGGCGGTTCATAGAAAGTGACCAATAAATCCAAGTCGCTGGCCTCCTCCATTTCACCGCGCACATACGAACCGAACACTTCCAACTGCTGCACATGGTATTGCTCTTGCAACAA
>CAYPUG010000098.1:0-2301 GCA_964413905.1 uncultured Anaerolineae bacterium
GCCTGGCTGTAGATGCCTCACACGTGCGCGCGTTGTTGTCCGCGCGGGAGGACGACGCTGAGCCGGCTCCCGAGGAGCAGGTCATCTTGTCCACGTGCAACCGGGTGGAGGTGTACATGGCCCTGCCCGACACGGTGGACCCGTGGGCGGTGTTCACGCGGCTGGCTTACAAGATAGATACGCTGGCCGACGTGAACCTGACCGCGCACACGTATATTTACGAGAACGGGGAGGCTGCACGGCATCTCTTCCGGGTCGCGTCGGGTTTGGATTCCATGATTCTGGGCGAATCCCAAATCCTAGGTCAAGTGGCTCACGCGTACGAGGTCGCGCAGGACGCGGGCGCGGTCGGCCCCTTGCTCAGCCGTCTTTTCCAAATGGCCGTCCATGTGGGCAAACGAGCCCGCACGGAGACGGACATCAGCCGCGCGCACGTGTCCGTGGGGTCCGCGGCCGTACACCTGGCCCAGGCGCACCATCCCCACCTGCACGAGGCGCGGGTGGCGGTCCTGGGCGCGGGGCAGATGGGACGCCTGGTCGCGCGCTACTTGCACGCGCAGGGGGTGAAAGACATCCGGGTGGTGAACCGCACGTTGGCTCGGGCGCAGGCCTTGGCCGGGGAGGTGGGCGGTCGGGCGTATGGGTGGGATCAATTACCGAGGGTGTTATCGGACGTGGATGTGCTCTTTGTGACAACGGCTGCACGGGAACCGCTTATCACGCAGGAGCAGGTGATGCGGGCCCGCCGTGCGCGCTCGTCTTCCCTGTTGATTGTGGACATCAGTGTGCCCCGCAATGTGGCCGCGGACGTGGATACGCTGCCCGGTGTGCAGGTCTTCGACATTGACGCGTTGAAGGGGATAGTCGCCGGCGGCATGGACGCACGGCGCCGGGCCGTTCCCCAGGTGGAACGCATCATTGAGGACGCGGTGAAGGAGTATGTACGTTGGTTGCGGGCCCGCTCGGTCGCGCCGACCATTTCCGCGCTCTACCGCCAGGCCGAATCCCTGCGCCAACAGGTGCTGCACCGCGCATTACGTCGCTACTCGGACCGCCCCTTGGATGCGGATGTGATGGATGAGGTGACCCGCATCTTGGTGGAAAAACTCGTTCAAATTCCGGCGCGTAATTTGCAGGCCATGGCCCGCAACGGCGGCGTCAACGGGTATGACAAGGTGTTACGGGAATTGTTCGAGTTAGAAACATGAACTCTTAAAGGAGCAGAACGATGACGTCTTCAGTGCGAACTTCATCCTTCCCAACCTCCCAAGCCTTGTACAAGCGCGCGCAACAGGTCATTCCCGGGGGAGTGAATTCGCCGGTTCGCGCGTTCCGAGCTGTGGGGGGCTCTCCTCTATTTATCGAACGGGGAGAGGGGCCCTTTGTGTGGGATGCGGATGGAAACCCATACGTGGATTATGTGCTTTCCTGGGGGCCTTTGATTCTGGGCCACGCGCATCCTCGGGTGGTGGACGCGGTGAAACAGGCCGCGGAGCGGGGTACGTCTTTTGGCGCGCCGACCCGCCTGGAGGTGGAATTGGCCGAACTGGTGGTGGACATGATCCCGTCGGTGGAGATGGTCCGCTTTGTCAACTCGGGCACAGAGGCGACCATGAGCGCGCTGCGCCTGGCCCGGGCGGTCACCGGTCGGTCGAAAATCATCAAGTTCGAGGGGTGTTATCACGGCCACGCGGATGCCTTGTTGGTGCGCGCGGGGTCGGGAGTGGCTACCCTGGGCCTACCCGATTCCCCCGGTGTGACCCCGGGCACCACGCAGGATACCCTGGTGGCCCGTTACAACGATTTGGCCTCGGTGGAAGCGCTCTTCAACCGTTATCTCGACGAGATCGCGGGGGTTATCGTTGAGCCTGTGGGCGGCAACATGGGGGTAGTCCCGCCCGTTCCCGGTTTTTTGGAAGGGCTGCGTCGCCTGTGTGACCGTTATGGTGCCCTCCTCATCTTTGACGAGGTGATGACGGGCTTCCGCGTGCACCTGGGGGGAGCACAGACGTTGTATAACGTGCGGCCGGACATCACGACGTTGGGGAAGGTTATCGGGGGCGGGCTGCCTGTGGGCGCGTACGCGGGGCCGCGGGACATCATGGAACATGTGGCACCGGTGGGCGCGATGTACCAGGCCGGCACGTTGTCGGGCAATCCCCTGGCCATGAGCGCGGGGTTGGCCACCCTCCAGGTTTTGCGGGAGCCGGGTGTGTGGGATACGTTGGTCACCCGCGCGGAACGCTTAACGCAAGGGATCGGGCAGGCCGCGCGGGAGGTGGGCATTCCGGTGGTACAGAC
>CAYPUG010000098.1:2311-10120 GCA_964413905.1 uncultured Anaerolineae bacterium
CAGACACGCGTGGGCACCATGTTCAGCCTCTTCTTCATGGAGGGGGATACGCCCAGATCATGGGATGAGGTGAAACGTGCGGACACCGAGCAGTACGCGCGCTGGTTCTGGGGCATGATCCGGCGAGGTATCTATTTCGCTCCCTCCCAGTTTGAAGCGGGCTTCATGTCCCTGGCCCACGATGAGGCGGTGATTGCAAGGACTATCGAGGCCGCACACGAGACGTTTGAAGAGATGAAGAGGACCGGGAACAATGAGTAACGCATCGTCTCGCCAGTTCACCGGTCATGGAGGAGGGAGCAAGCAAGAGAGGATGCCCTTTCTCTCTGCCTGTTGGCGACAACCCACCGACACAACGCCGGTCTGGTTCATGCGTCAGGCCGGGCGCTACATGCCCGAATACCGCGCGCTGCGGGAACGCTATTCGCTGCTGGAAATGATCCGCACGCCTGAACTGGCCGCGCAGGTCACACTGATGCCGCAACGCCTCGGGGTGGACGCGCTGATTCTCTTTGCGGACATTCTGCTGCCCCTGGTGCCTCTGGGCCTGGACCTGGAATTCGTCCCCGGACGGGGCCCCGTGCTGGCCCATCCGGTCCGCACGCCCCACGATGTGCACGCATTGCGGCCGGTCACTGTGGAGGAGGACCTGGGCTTTGTCCTGGAAACGGTGCGCCTAGTTCGGAGGGAAGTGGACGGCCGCGTGCCCCTCATCGGCTTCGCGGGCGCGCCCTTTACCCTGGCTTCCTACATGATCGAGGGGGGAAGTGCCCGCCATTATGTGCGCACGAAGCGTTTCATGTACGAGCACCCGGACGCGTGGCACACCCTCATGGGGACGTTGGCAGAAGTGACCCTGGACTATTTGCGCGCGCAGGTGGGGGCAGGGGCTCAGGCGATTCAACTTTTCGACAGTTGGGCGGGCACGCTGTCGCCTCACGATTATCGAGTGTATGTGTTGCCGTACACTCGATACATTATGGAGGGCCTGGCCGACCTGGGGGTTCCGCGCATCCATTTCGCCACAGGGACCGCGGGCATGTTGCCCCTGATCAAGCAGGCGGGGGGCGATGTCATCGGTGTGGACTGGCGTGTTGACCTGGACCGGGCGTGGGAGGTGTTGGGCGATGACGTGGCCATTCAGGGTAATTTGGATCCGGTGGCCCTCCTCGCGCCCCGGGATGTGCTGGCCCGTCGGGTTCGGAGGATTCTGGCACAGGCGAGGGGACGGCCCGGGCATATTTTCAACCTGGGGCACGGTGTGCTCCCACAGACGGATGTGGGGAATGTGAAGTTTGTGGTCGATCTGGTGCACGGTGCGGGACATGAAGTGAAGGAATAAAATGTGTGATGAGGAGGAAATGAGGATGGCCGGAGATCGGGCGGCATCGCCCTCAAGAGGGCCGATTGCGGTGCTTTTGCTCTCCTATGGGGGACCGGATTCACTGGATGACGTACCCGCGTACCTAGACAATATCCGTGGGGGACGGTATACGCCTCCTGAACTGGTGGAGGACGTGAAGCGACGATACGCGCTCATCGGAGGGAAATCGCCTCTGTTGGAGCGAACCCGCGCGCAGGCTCGCGCGCTCCAGGCGTGGTTGGACGAACACCTGGGGCCGGGGTATCGCACCTTTGTGGGGATGCGCCACTGGCATCCGTTTGTCCACGAGGTTTTGCCGGAGATTGTGAGGGCGGGAGCCCAACAATTGGTGGCCATTCCTATGTCGCCTCAATATTCCCATGTGAGTGTGGGCGCGTATCGGCGGGCGTTGGATGAAGCGTTGAGCCGGGTGGCGTTTTCCGGCCCGGTGCATTTTGTGGACCGTTGGGGGGATCACCCCGGCTTCGTGGCCGCGTACGCGGAGAAGGTGCGGCACGCGTTGGCAACCAAGTTCCCACCGGAGGCTCGGGACCGGGTGGCCGTGATATTCACCGCGCACAGTATTCCCCTACGCGTGGTGGAGATGGGGGACCGGTACCCGCAGGAGGTGGAGGAGAGTGCGCGGTTGGTGGCCCAGGCGGTGGGGCTGGATACGTGGTGGGTTGCGTACCAGAGCGTGGGCGCGGCCGGGGGCGCGTGGTTGGGTCCCACCGCGGAGGCGGTGATCGAGAAACGGGCGCAGGAGGGAACGCGTCACATCCTTGTTGTGCCTGTGGGTTTCACCGCGGACCACGTGGAAATCCTCTACGACATCGACATCGAACTCAAAAACCACGCGACCGCCCTGGGTCTCCACTTGGAACGCACCGATTCGTTGAACGATAGCCCGTTGCTCATTCAGGCGCTGGGGGAGATGGTCGCGAAGGCAGCGAACATCACTTAAATTTTTACCCTTTCTTTCTGAGAAGGTGCATGAAACGCGATGTGTCGGTCAACCAGGTCCGTCCGTCAGAAAGGAGATGGTCGTATGACAACCCGACCACGCGGGCACGGACTGCACGTGGTCATTATTGGCGCGGGGATCAGCGGGCTGGCCACCGCGTACTACCTGCAAAAACAGGCTAAAGAGTCGGGTCGAAACTTGGTGATCCACCTGGTGGACCGGGCTTCCCGCGCGGGTGGGGTTATTTCCACCGTGCGGGAGGACGGGTTCATTGTCGAGGGTGGGCCTGATTCCATACTCTCTTATAAGCCCGCGGGGGTACGTCTGCTGCGGGAACTGGGTCTGGCCGAGGAGATTGTGGGCACGTCCCGGGAGAACGCGGGATCTTTTGTGTACTCCCGGGGGGAACTGCATCCTCTACCCGAGGGGCTTACTCTGATGATCCCCAGCAAGTTAGGCCCTCTCTTCCGCACTCGCCTCCTTTCCTGGCGCGGGAAGGCTCGCGCCGCGCTGAATGTCCTCTACGCGCCCCGTCACAACGGGCGGGATGTCTCCGTGGCCGAATTCGTGGAGGATCACCTGGGCCGGGAGACCTTTGAGCGCATTGTGGAACCCCTCTTCGCGGGCATTTACGCGGGGGACGCGCGGCAGTTAAGTCTGGCCGCGACGTATCCTCAATTGTTGGATCTGGAGAGGGCGTACGGAAGTCTGTTGCGCGGGCTCCTGGTGATGCGTCGTCGCCGAACGCAAGCGCGAAGCATCCGCAAGGCCAGGGGGCAGGGATTGACGCCGTTTATTACGCTGCGCACCGGTTTGGCCCGCCTGGTGGAGGTGCTGGTGGACACGCTGGAACAGGGAGGCGTTCGCTTTCACCTGGGCCGCTCGGCCGAACGGATAGAACGTCGAAAGGGGGAGGACGGAGGAGCACGGTGGCGCGTGCACTTGCGAAATGCCCCCCCGCTGGAAGCCGATGTCCTGGTGCTGGCGTTGCCCGCGCACGCGGCCGCGCGGCTCCTGCAGGGAGTGGACGCGACCTTGGCCGATGTGCTGCGCCAGATCCCTTACGCGGCCAGTGCCACCGTGTCTCTGGCCTATCGGAGGGAGGATGTGCGCCATCCTCTCAAAGGGTACGGCTTTGTGGTCCCCCGGGTGGAAGGGCGGCCCCTGCTCGCGTGCACGTGGACGTCCAGCAAGTTCCCCCACCGAGCGCCTCGGGGTTACATCCTCTTCCGCACGTTCTTCGGCCGCGCGGGCGCGGATGAGGTGGTTTCCCTGCCCGAGGATAAACTCGTCGCTCTGGCCCGTTCGGAATTGCGGGAGATTATGGGCGTTGAAGCCATCCCCACCCACGCGTGGGTATTTCGCTGGCAGCAGGGGTTGCCCCAATATACGGTGGGACACGTGGACCGCCTGGCTTTTATTGAGGAGCGGGTGTGCAGGCTGCCGGGCTTGTACGTGGTGGGCAACGCGTACCGGGGGGTGGGCATACCCGATTGCATTGCCAACGGCGAGCGGGTTGCGGGGGAAATTGGGACGGAACACGAATCATAACTCGCCGCACGCCGAAGTTGAGCCGCCGAATGAATTCGCCGGCTCAACAAGCGCCGTCCCTTGGGGACGGGAACCTCGTCGCTCGGCCGTCCACGCCGCGCCCCGCAGGGGCGCTTCCCGTTCAGCGGGCAAATTGATTTGGCCGCCTCTTTTTGGGATGTCCTCGGGAGAACACATAACGAAATTCGCGAAGCTGGCCCTCGTCTAAAGGAGGGGAATCTATGTGGTATAATGTTATCTGCGGGAGTCTATTACGGGGAGGATGAAGAAATGACACGAGTTGACTGGCGGGAACGGGTCGTTGTCGACCCCGACATCCACCACGGTGAGCCCTGCATCCGCGGCACGCGCATTCCGGTCACCATGATTGTAGGCAGCCTGGCTGACGGCATGTCCTTTGAGGATATCCTGCGGGAGTACCCCCAGTTGACCGAGGAGGATATACGGGCTGCCTTGGCCTACGCTGCCGAAGTGCTGGAGGACGAGACCCTGGTTCCCCTGGCCGCATGAGGGTGGATATGAGCGTGAAGGTCAAGGTGGACGAAGACCTGCCGCGAGCCGCAATGGAACTGCTGCGAAAATTTGGGTATGATGCCGCGGGCGTATATGAGCAGGGAATGTCTGGTTGGAAGGATGAAGACCTGTGGCTGGCCGTACAGGCCGAAAAACGGTTTCTAGTTACCGCCGACAAAGGGTTCGGGAATGTCCAGGTATATCCGCCGGGGACCCATCAGGGTGTTCTCTTGCTGCGTCCTTCAGAGCAGGGAATCCATCCTGTGCTCGACCTCCTGCATCAGGTTCTGGCCTCTTATTCCCTTGAACAGTTAGCGGGTTGCATCGTAGTGGCAACACCTCGAGGCATTCGTATTCGTCGTGGGTAGCCCTCTTTATACTCATCGCGCGAAACGCGAAAAAACCAGAGGGGGACTTCGCCCCCCTCTGGACTCCCCCCTTCTCAGTGGTCCAGTGGTCAGTGGATTCAGTATTCAGTGGCAAATGGGGAGACGACGACACGGAATCCGACGTACCTGAGCCTGAGGTCGGGGTTGATCCTGTTGCGGACCGAGCAACGCACGAGCCAGTGACCGTAGAACGAGCCCCCGCGCAGCACGCGGACGCCACGCCCCTTCAGGTCTTCCCTCCCATCTCCTGGATCATAGGGATACTCCTTGCTCAAACTCCGCGTCCACTCCCACACGTTGCCGCCCATCTCCTCTACACCGTAGGGGCTCGCGCCGCCGGGAAAGCAGCCCACTGCGCTGGTGGCGCCGATGCCTGTGTCATCGTAGTTGGCGCGGTTGGGGTCGGGATCGTCGCCCCAGGGATACACGCGGTCAGGAATAGGGTTAAAGGTTAAAAGTTCAAAGTTAAAAGCAGAAGGGTCGGTGGGGTTGTAAGGGTGGGCGGGGATCTGGAGGCCGCCGCGGGCGGCTTTTTCCCACTCGGCCTCGCTGGGCAACGTCACGTGGTAGCGGCCTTCGGCCAAGCCGCCCCAAAAGTCCTGCTCCACCTCGGTTTGGCTCTGGCGCAAACGTTCCCTCGCTATCTCCTTCAAACACCCGTCCAGCCAGCGGGCATAAGCCAGCGCATCGTACCAGGTGACCCTCACAACAGGATGATTGTCGATGCCGCGCAGACTATCGGGATCGCTTGGCTCATACCCGCTCTTCTCCACAAACGCCCGAAACTGGGCCACGGTGACGGGGAAGCGGGCGATATAGTAGGCAGGAAGATGGAGGCGATGTTGAGGCTGTTCGTCGTCATCAGCCCTGGAATCCTTCTGGGGGTCGCTGCCCATGATGAATTCGCCTGCAGGTATGGGCACGAAGCCCAGCAGGGGCTCGCGGGGGAGGTGCCAGTGTTCGGGGTCGAAGCGCGGGTCGCCCAGTTTGGCCAGGGCCGTTCCTGCGCCGGCGCGCACGCGTGGCTCCTCCGCTTCATTGCGCATTACGGTCAGCAGTCGTTCTCGCAGGGCCTCGTGCAGGGGCCCCCGGGTGTCTTCTTCCCTCTTCGCTATTTCGCTGACCGCGAAATCTATTCGCGCTGTATCCCCACTGAGCAACTCCGCCAATATATCTTCTGCACCTTCCAATGCAACGGCAGACATGGCCTCCTCCACGCTGCCGGCCAGCCGCAGGTAGATTTCCATCTCCTTCCGCCCCAAGCCTTCAAAGTGGGTCCCTGAGACTTCCTTGTCCTCCGGGTAGAGCAACATCCTCTCCAGCAAGAAATACCTTTGCCGCTGCTGCAGGTAAGGGCCCAACAGCCCCCCAATCTTCTCCTCAGGTTCAGAGACACGCCCCTCCTTGTGCAGCCCGCGCACAATCTCCTCCTCACCAGTTGGACGCTTTCTGTATTCTTGCTCCAGAGATTGCACGAGGGTGGGCCGCTGGCGCCACTGGCGGTACAGTTCGGGCCACTGGGCCTGAATGAGCACCGTTTTCATCAGGAGAGGCTCCTGAATGGGCAGATCTTCCGCCCGCGCAATGCTCCGCAACAGGCGAAAGATGTTGAGCACACGCTTTACCTGACGGGGATTGGGGAACACACCGCGCGCTAGCACGGCCTTTGCCACCGTGTCGATGTCCTTCTTCTCATCCAGTTGCTCGACGAATTCCTCAAGGTCTTCCACAACCAGGGGCGGCAGATAGAAGGGAATCTGCACCAACCGCTGCAGGTAGGCCTCGCCCGTAATGGGAAGTTCGGTCTCACGCTGCCCTTGCCCTCCACTCGCGCACGATTGACGCAGTAACGCCCCATAGTGAGCCTCCACGCCCCGGGCAATCACCTCCTTGTCCATGCCCAGGATAAACACCGTGCCCCTCACCTCGAGGAAGAGTTTGATCGCCTCCAGGATCTGGATGGCCTTCTCGGGCAGGCAGCGATCCAGGTCATCCACGAAAACGATCAGGCGTCGCTTTTCCTCGTCGCCTCCCAGGGCCATGGCCAGTACACGCTCGAACTCCCGTTCGAACTGCTCGATGGAAGCGACCTGCTCCAACCGATACCTGTGCACCTCCCGACGCACGGCTCGCGCCACTTGGCCGAGTTCCTTCCGCGTCTCCTTATCCGCGCCCAGCAACGTCATCACCCGCCGAATAAGTTCGCCTCCAGGCACAAAGGCCGCGGCCACATCCACCAGTACGTCTCCCGCGCCCGCCATCGCCCGCCATAAATCCACGGTGACCTTGCCCAGTTCCTCCCACTCCACAGGGCCGTAGAGACGTTCTTCCAAGCGCTCCAGTTCTTGAACCACTCGCTTCTCATCATCACTCATCCGTTCATATGAGTGAGGGACATCGCCCGCGGCGCGCGCCGCTTGACGTGGATGCAGGGCTTCCAGCACGCGCAGGATGAACGCCCGCCACAGGGCATCTTCCCGCTCGTACTTCCAGGCGGTAAACCACACGGTTCGCACCTCTTGAGGATCACTTTGTCCCTCGATGTCCTTCTGCAACTGACGCATTAGGCTCGTCTTCCCTGTGCCCCATGGGCCGAAGATACCCACGGTGAGCGGTGTTTCCGCAGTCAACAGAATCTCCACCAGCGCAGGGCGGAAACGATGGAATTTAAGGAAATCCTTTGTAGTCCAGTAATCACTTACGTATCCCGACAGGGAAGCCATAGGTGTGTCCTCCCTCAACTTCGGTTTTTATCCAATGCCGAAGGGTGCCGAATCAATTTGCCTGCTCAACAGGAATCGTCCCTACGGGACGAAAACCTCGTCGGGCGGTCGACCACGCCACGCCCCGCAGGGGCGTCCCCCGTTCAGCGGGCAAATTTATTTGGCCGCGGGGTTTCTCACATTGGCTGTATGTCTCATTCGCCCCTTTCGCCGCCGAATGAATTCGCCTGCTCAACAGGTGTCGTCCCTTCGGGACGAAAACCCGGCCCCTCGGCCGTCTCCCCACCGCCATCCGCTAACTGCTAA
>CAYPUG010000099.1:0-10097 GCA_964413905.1 uncultured Anaerolineae bacterium
TCCCCTTGCACGAATACCACATCGCGGTCGCCGAACACACCGTGGAGAAACAGGGCAGCGCGGTGGCCGCAGCCGTCCTGTGGGGGGACGAACCGGAAGACCTCCCCGACGCGTGGATCACCGAGGCTTGGACCCCCGACGCGCGGGTAAGTTTCCGGGTGCGGGATCGCATTTTCAGCCAGCGTTCTCCCTACCAAAACATCGAAATCGTGGACACCTTCCACTTTGGCCGAATGCTCTGGCTGGATGAAACCGTTCAAACCAGTGAGGGGGACGAGTGGGCATACCACGAGATGCTTGTTCACGTTCCCATGTTCACCCATCCCAACCCCAAGCGCGTGCTCATCGTCGGAGGAGGCGATGGGGGCGCACTGCGCACCGTCCTTACCCACCCGGTGGAGCGGGTGGTCATGGTAGAAATCGACCGGGATGTCATCCGAGCGTGCCGGGCGTATCTGCCTAACCTTTCCCAAGGCGCGTTTGACGACCCCCGGGTCACGTTGGTGTACGAGGATGCATTCGAGTACTTGGCTCAGGTGCAGGACTCATTCGACGTGATTGTCCTAGATATCCCCGACCCGGTGGGGCCGGCCATGCGCCTCTTTTCGCCGGACTTCTATAAGCGAATTATCACGGCGTTGCGCACCCCCGGCGTTGTTGTCACCCAGAGCGGCTCTCCCTGGTTCCAGCCGGATGTTGTTGAGAAGGCGGTACGGGCCATGCGTTCGCAGTTCCGGGATGTCCGCGTCTACCTCGGGCATGTCCCGACTTATCCTGGGGGCCTGTGGACGTTTTCCCTGGCCGCGCGGGGCGTTGCATCGCTCCCGGATGAAGCTGTGCTCGTGCGTCGTTTTCAAGACCTGGGGCTTCATACTCGGTATTACACACCGCAAGTGCATCGGGCCGCGTTCGTCCTCCCGCCCTTTATTCAAGAGGTGTTGCATTGAAGGAAGAGGAATTTCCCTCTCTAGCCAAGACACACAGGAGTATTAGCGGGCAAGTAGCATCAGGGAGTTGAACATTGAAAACAACGAAGGACAAGCCGGTGGTGCAACCGATGTGGACGATCCAGCGTACGTTTCCCTTTCTGGACGCACGCCAGGAGGGACGAGGAGATGTCCATGTGGTGGGATTTCCCTTTGAGGTCACGGCATCTTTTCGCTCCGGTTCCCAGGAGGGACCGGACGCGATCCGGCGGCTGGCCGAGAGTTTGGAGACCTATAGTCCCTACCGCCGTCGGGACCTGGCCGCGGTGGACATGGTGGATCTGGGCAATGTAATAGTGGACTTGCGGTTTGCTCTGTTTCCTTCCTATCTGGATGACATTCGTGACCACTTCGCGTCCTTGCGAGGTGAGCGGTTCACCCTTTTTCTCGGTGGAGAACACACCGGTACGCTGGCTTTTCTGCCAAAGAAGGCTATCGCCGATCCGGGGTTTGCTCTCGTGGTCCTGGATGCGCACTTGGACCTGCGGGACGCGTACCAAGGCACGCGCTACTCTCACGCGTCCTGGGCCCGACGCGCGTTGGAGTGGCTGGGTCCTGACCGGTTACTCATCCTGGGCGCGCGATCGGGCACTCGCGCGGAATTTGCCCTGGCCCGGGAGCAGGGTCTTTTGGCCCACTCCTTGGATGACTTGTTAACTTGGCTGGAGGAACGTTCTCCGCAACGTTTGCACCTGTCTCTGGACATTGATGTGCTGGACCCCGCACACGCGCCGGGAACCGGAAACCCAGAACCCTTGGGTTGGGATGTCCACGCGGTGTTAGAGGTCATTGAACTACTCAAAGGTTGGCCGGTGGTCTCTGCGGACATTGTGGAGTACAGTCCCTCGTATGATTGTGGAGGCCGGACCGGTATTCTGGCCGGTTTTCTGGCCCGGGAGATGATCTTGACATGGGGATGAAATTCGGACGGGTGTCCCCCCCTGGCCGGCAGCGCTTTTTCCCGTCCACCCTGTTATGGGGTGGTACTGCCGTGGCGCTGGCTTTTATCATTGCTCGACTGCGTTTAAGGATGGTCGTGGCTGTGGTAGGTGGGGCGGGGTTCCTGATCCTCGCGCTCCTGTGGCCGCCGGTCGTCCTCCCCGCCTTGGCCCTGTCTGTGCCTTTCGGACCGGCCTTCCCCCTGGGTGGGTTCAGCGTGGGCACCACCGATCTTCTCATTGGGTTGATTGTGGGAGCGTGGTTGACGCGTCATTTGGTCAACCGACAATTCCCCGGCGTCCGTCTCCCCCTGCTTGCACCCCTGTCCCTGTACATTGTGTCTTTGTTCTTGAGTCTGCGTGGCGCGTGGAGCCTCTCCGCGGCTCTGCCGGAATGGGTGAAATGGCTGGAGGTGCTGGCCCTGTACGTGGTGGTGAGATCTTTGCTGGACCATACCCAATGGCCTACGTGGATTCCCTGGCCCCGATCCTTTACCGAGATGATGGTGCTTTCCCTGATTGTGGCGGGTGTGTTGGAGGCACTTTTGGGATTGTTCCAATTTTTCCTGCGCGTGGGTCCGCCGCAATTTATTATCTTGGGGCGGTTCTTGCGCGCGTATGGGACGTTTGCCCAACCCAATCCTTATGCCGGGTATTTGGGATTGGTTCTTCCTTTGGCCGTCAGTTTGGCGTTGGATGAGATTTCCCGACACACTCAGGGCGGACGTCTTATCTGGCCACGGGCGTTGGAGGAGTTTGTGCCTTTGGTGGTGTATCCCTTCGCTGCGGGCATTATCGGGTTGGGCTTGCTGGCCTCTTGGTCCCGAGGGGGATGGCTAGGCATGCTGGCCGGCTTGACCGTGGTCGTGGTGTTGCGGTCCCGTCGGGCCGCGTGGATGAGTATGCTGCTCGCGTTTCTCTTGGGGGCCGCAGTGGTGTTGGGCATCATCGGCGCGCTCCCCGCGTCGGTCAGTGCGCGTTTCCAGGGCGTCCAGACCCATTGGACGTTGTTCCTGCGCCCGGTGGAGTTGCGTAGCATGAAGGTGACAGGGGAGAACTTTGCCCTGGTGGAACGCATGGCCCATTGGTGGGCCGCGTATGCCGGGTGGGTGGAGCTGCCGGGGACGGGGGGTGTGGCCGAGAGTCAGCAGGTCGCCTATGAGGCGTATCGGATGCCCGGTTGGAAGGAGCCCTTGGGCCATGCGCATAACATGCTGCTCAACGCGATGGCGGAGACCGGCCTGGTCGGATTGATGGCTTACAGCTTTTTGTGGATCTGGGCGTTTGTTTTCGGCCTGTGGGTTTTACCTCGCACCCGGGGCTTCGCGCGTGCTGTCCTGGTGGGCGCGCTGGGGGGATTACTGCATTTGACCGTGCATAATCTTTTCGATAACCTGTACGTCCACGGGATGTATGCTTACGTGGCCATTCTTTTGGCCTTGGTTGAGGTGTTGAACGGCCATGGGGAATGACCGGTTGACGGATAAAACACTGTGTCGGTCAATCAGGGAAAATTGAATTACGCATCACGTCCATGCGCCAGACCATGTCTATTACACAGTTGCCCAACTGGATGGAGACTGTACTCGAACACCTGCCTGTTCCGCGGAAAGAGCTCCACCGCTTTTTGAAGTTCGCGGTGGTGGGAACGCTGGGCGCGTTTATTGATTTTTCCTTGCTGAATTTTTTCCACTTTTACTTGGGCTGGACAAAGTTCTGGGCAAACACGGGCTCTTTCTCCATCGCGGTGTTCAGCAATTTCACCTGGAATCGCTTGTGGACCTTCCCCGAGTCCCGCTCTCGTCCTGTGCACACTCAATTACCCATGTTCTTTGGGGTCTATGTGGTCGGTTATTTCATTAATCAGAGTGTGTTTCTAGGCAGTGATGCGTATATTTTCAGTCACTTTTTTGCCCCGGCCGCGTCGGTGAATTTGGCTAAGGCCCTGGCCAACCTCATCGGGTTATTCTGGAATTTTGGGGCTAATCGTGTGTCCACGTATCGGGGGTTGTAAGTGAACAAGATCTTTTTGGATGTGACTTCCGCGCTCAAACAGAGCGCGGGCATCGGTCGCTATACCCGGGGGCTGGTACAAGCCTTGGCCCATCACTTCCCGGATTTGCCCGTCACGTTGGTGGCCGGCAGGGACGCGCCGGATCCTCCTGGTGGGTGGAATTATCCCTTTCGGCGGTTGCCTTTTTCCGAGCGTGTGGGCGTTATCTTGTGGCAGCGGCTACGAATTCCTCTGCCTGTGGATTGGTTCTTGGACTCGGGGGGCATTTTCCACTCGCCGGATTTTGTCTTGCCCCCCTTGGCTCGACTCTTGGGCATTGTAACCGTGCACGATCTTTCCTTCCTCGTGTATCCCCAACACGCGGTGCCGGGGTTGGAATTCTACCTGCGTGGTGCGGTGCCTCGGTCTGTGCGCCGTGCGCGATTGGTCCTGGCCGATTCCGAGAACACCCGTCGAGATCTCATTCGCTTTTGGGATACGCCACCGAGCAAGGTGAAGGTCCTGTATCCCGGTATCTCCAACGCCTTCCGACCGGTCACCGATGCTCAGGTGTTGGCGCAAGTGCGTGAGACGTATGGACTCCCGGACCGGTTTATCCTTAGCGTGAGCCGGTTGGAACCGCGTAAGAATTTTCCTACGCTGATCCGGGCTTTTAATATCCTCAAGCGGAAACACGGTCTGCCTCATCACCTGGTCATTGCGGGGGGAAAAGGTTGGCTGTACGAACCCATTTTTGAAACGGCTGCCCGTTCTCCGTACCGGGACGCCATCCACTTCCCCGGTTTTATCGCGGATGAGGATCTGCCTGCGGTGTATACCCTGGCCGATGTGTTTGCGTATCCGAGTTTTTATGAGGGTTTCGGGTTCCCTCCCTTGGAGGCAATGGCATGTGGCACGCCTGTGCTCAGCGCGGATAACTCCTCCCTGCCTGAAGTGGTGGGAGATGCGGGCCTTCTCCTGCCGGCGGAAGATGTGCACGCGTGGGCAGAGGCGCTCGCGCGCGTCTTGGAGGATGAGGCGCTACGTGTCACTTTGCGTGAGCGGGGCTTTCAACAAGCGGCCCGATTTTCCTGGGAGGCCAGCGCCCAGACCCTGGTGAGGATGTACGCGGGCCTGTTACGTGAACTTTCAGTCTAACCCTGTCGATGGACCGGCAAAACCGATTGGGCGAAAGTACAGCCTGAGCCCACCTATTGAAAAGCCCTGCCCACTTTCCCCCATTGCTTCCTGCTCCCATCCTCCTTTGTGCTACAATATGCACCTTGGTTCGGAACGCGGGCGACGTCCCTCGGGCGTCACCAAAGGGGGCATTCGTGCGATGTCTCCCTCTTCAGCAACGGCCATCGCACGAATTTCTAGGCCGACGTACGTAACACATGATGTCTTAGTCCATGAACCCACGGAGATACGAGGAGCATCGGTGACAAATAGGCCAGTGCATGATGCGTCGGCTTCGCGGCCGGCTATCGTCATACCCACATATAACGAAGCGGATAACATCCGGGCGCTTGTCCAGGAGATTCTTCATTATGTGCCTCACGCTCATGTCATTGTGGTGGATGACGCGTCTCCGGATGGGACCGGCGAGATTGTGGATGAGATGGCTCGCGAGGACGAGCGCATCCATGTGGTGCACCGGCCGGGCAAGCTAGGGCTGGGAACTGCGTACGTGGCCGGGTTCCGGGTCGCGTTTGAGTTGGGCGCGGATCCCATTTGTACAATGGACGCGGATTTTTCTCATCACCCTCGTTACCTGCCCGCGCTCCTGGCGAAAGCCCAGGAGGTGGATGTGAGTATTGGGTCCCGGTACGTGCCCGGTGGGGGTACCGCGCATTGGGGCGTGCAGCGTCAGATTCTCAGTCGGGGGGCGAACTTTGTGGCCCGGACTTTGTTGGGCCTTCAGGCCCGGGATTGTACCGCGGGCTTTCGGGCGTATCGGCGTTATGTGTTGGAGACCATCCGGCCGGAGACGGTGAAGGCCGATGGGTATTCCTATCTGGTAGAGATGCTCTACCGGTGTCAGCGTCAAGGGTTTCGCGTGGGGGAGGTGCCTATTATCTTCGCGGACCGGGTACGAGGCCGCTCCAAGATCTCTCAGCGGGAGATTTTTAAGGCAATGGGCACGGTGGCCCGCCTTTTCTTACACCGTTTGTTAGCACATAAGGGAAAGTAGGGGCCATGACTCGCGTAGTACTAAATTCCCAGTACATGAGTGCAAAAAACCTCTTGAAAACATCTCCGCCGCATGGTATAGTCTTTTATGAGCAATGCTCGTTCTGATCGACCGATCGCATTCCGCACCTGTACGTGGGCTTGCAAAGGAACTTCCTCTACGTCAAGGTCCATAAAACGTGATGCGTCGGTCCATCGGAATGCCCGTCACTGTGGCTTGTTTCTAAGGAGGCCTATCCATGCAGAGCGCACGGGGTGGGGGTGTACGCATATCGTTCTCTCGGTGGCGCGTTCACAGGCGAGCGTGGTCACGGCCGCATCGAAACATGGAGGCTATTGTGCTTCAAGAACGTGAGAGACATCGTATTGCGGACCGGCTGCGGGATGGGCCGGCGCAGGTGTTGGCGAATTTGGTCATGGAAATGCGCAGTTTGTTGTACTTGCTGGATGGGGAAACGTTGGATATGGACGCGGTGCGGCCGGCTTTGGAAAAGATGTTGCAGGAAATGGAGGACGGGCTGTACGACTTGCGAAAGATTATCGAAGATCTCCGCCCGCCTTTTTTGTTTCGCGAACTCGGCTTAATTCCCTGGCTGGAAAATTTGGCCCTTCAATATCGGGAGGAACATCATTTAGAGGTTGACCTCCAGGTAGCGCCCGATTTGGACCCTATTTCCGAGGATGTGGAGAGTGTGTTACGGCGGGTGATTCAGGAAGCCTTGAGGAATGTCATCCAACACGCTCGCGCGGGCAAAGTCGTTATACGCCTTTATCGGGATGAAGCAGACCGTTTAGTATTGGACGTGGAGGATGACGGTCTGGGATTGGATATACAACGTGCATATAACGCGTACACCGATTTGCAGACGAAGGGGACTTTCGGGTTGCTGATGATGGAGGAGTGGGCTCGATTAGTCAACGGTCATCTGAAAATATCCGGTCACGCGGGTAAAGGCACACTTGTGCGCTTGCAAATTCCTGCTGGATGGCGAGGGGAGATAAGGGGGGAAAGATATGGCGAAAAATAAGGTCATTCGGACAATGATCGTGGAAGATCATCCGCTGTTCAGCGCGGGATTGAAACGCGTTCTGGAATTGGAGGATGACATAGACATTGTGGCCGAGGCCCGCACCGGTCCTGAGGCCGTTGAACTTGCGGAACGATTGCACCCGGACGTCATCATCATGGACATCAATTTGCCGGGGATGAACGGATTGCGGGCTACACGCGAGATCACCTCTCAATTTGATGATATTGGCGTGATCATTATCACCGCGTATCACGATGATGAGCAGTTGTTCCACGCTCTGCGGGCCGGGGCAATGGCCTACTACCCCAAAGATGTCCAACCCAGTGAACTCATTCCCGCCATCCGACAGGTCGCCAAGGGCAACTACGTGGTAGGCGACATGGTGATGTCCCGGCCGCAAGTGGCTTCCTGGCTGTTGCGTCGTTTTGAAGAAATGGCCGTGTTCCAGGACGCGGATGTGGTGTTCGCTCCCTTGACGCCTCGCGAAATGGACATTTTGAAGTTGATTACCAAGGGATACAGCAATAAAGAGATCGCCCGCGAGTTGGGCATCAGCCGCCAGACCGTGAAAAATCACATGAGCGCCATCCTGCGCAAGTTGGCCGTCAATGACCGTACCCAGGCCGCGGTCCTGGCCCTTAAACGGGGATGGATTCCTTTAAGTGAGGTGGAGACCAACTGAAGTCGGCCTAAAAAGGTAGAAATTCCCGGTTGAGTATCTTTGGCGTGCGGTGACCTGTCACCACCTTGATCGCATGTTCAGTACGGCATCGCAAGATGCCGTTTTTTTATGCTTTATTTCGGGCCGGGGGAGAGTGCATAATCCAGGGGAACTTTACCCCAAACGAGGTCGGTGGTACAATGGGGATGGATAGCGCGTTATGTACACCAGACTGGCGGATAAAGGGAGGGCTCGATGACATATAACCGACGTCAAGAGATAGGCCAATCCTTTCTAGAATATGCCGTCATGTTTGTTCTCATCGCCATTATTATTGTAGCGTTGATGCTCATTGTCGGCGATGAGATCCGCGTGTTTATTCGTGACTTGCTCCAAACGTGGTTCCCTCCTTCCCCGTAAGCCCCGATGAACGCGCGGGCACTGGCCAAACGGTATGCACCGATTCTTCGCTTTAGCCGGGATGGTTCCGACCGCGCGGAGAATTTTTACCCCATGGACGCAGAGGCCTACATTCGAGCGTCCGCTTTATACGCTCCAGGGCCTCGGCGTCTTATTCCGAGGGGCAGATTGCGGGTAGAGATGCTCCTGGAGTACCCACCTGCAGCCACCTCGGATCTGTACCTCACGTTCGCGTCGGAGCATCTCATGCCCCCTTTGCCTCGTGCCCACATGATGGCTGCCCCCGCGCGTCCTCGGCTTGTACGTCCTGAGTGGTGGGATCACCTGCTGGATATGCTGTACGAGACCGGTGCCCGAGTCGTTGTCCCCCTCCTCTTACGTTTGCACCCCCAACGGCTCCCCCTTTCTGTCTGGCAAGAGGCCTTGGCCCGTTACCGGCCTCTTTCTCCGTTGCAGGGCGGTCCTCCGCCGGTGTTGTATTACGTTATCCAAACCGCGGAACCGTACATCGTGCTTCATTACTGGTTCTTCTACGCGTTCAACGATTGGGGAACCGGGCACGAGGGTCTGAACGATCATGAAGGGGATTGGGAAAGCATTCTTTTGTTCCTAGAATCCGTTCCACCGTATCGGGTGCGCTGGTTGGCGTATGCAGCCCACGGGGTTGCCGACCTGGAAAGGGCACAGAGTGAGCGGGTGGAATGGGTGGATACTCATCCGGTGGTGTACGTGGGATGTGGTTCGCATGCCTCCTACTATCGACCGGGGGTATACCGCTCTCGGGATTGGGCCTTGGGCAACGCCCTTGTGGTGATCGGACCGGCCGAACTCGAGACATCACTTTCCCAGGAGGGTCACTACCTGTCCTGGGCTCTGCAGGACTTGCGCTCCTTGCGTTGGCCCTGGCACTTCCGTGGCTTCTGGGGCACACGATTTCGGTATCGGGGGGCCAGTCGGTGGTTACATGCCTTGCACGCGTTGAGTGGACCGGGAGGGCCTATTTGGCTGGCCGGGCAGGGGCGCGTGCGCCCTCAGTGGCGGCATCCGTATACTTGGGCCGGGTTCCGACGTTTCCCGTGGGTGTGGTGGCGTCCTCGCCCGTAAAGTGGGGCCAAGTCGTGTTCTTGAAAAACCCTTGGCGAAATCGAAACTATCCGGTACAATATGAAGGGTAGGCGAAGATCTTTCCTCCACCTACCCGTGGCTACGGGAGGGATTTGGAGTACGGCGGCCTGTCGCCGCTTTAATCACTCCATTATTGTGAAGTCGTGTAGGAAGGACAAGGAGCAGCGTAATGAGCAGTTTGGTTGATCAAGTAATACGGCTGGCCGGGGAACGACGGTATTGGCATCTGGGGCCGTTGTTGACGGACTTGAGCACCCCTGATTTAGCACAATTTCAGGACGCATGGGCACGGTTAACACCCGTGCAGCGGCAAGATTTGGTACAGACCCTGGTTGAACTGGCCGAGGAGCGCCCTGAATACGATTTTAGGGCCATCTTCCGTTGGTTGCTCGGCGATGAGGACGCGGAAGTGCGCACTCTCGCCATCGAGGGCTTGTGGGAGGATGAATCTCCTGCGCTTATCGGCCCGTTGCTGCACATCTTGCAGCATGATACGGATTACCGCGTCCGTGCGGCCGCGGCCATCGCAGTGTGGCGGTTCGTCCTCCTCTCGGAATTGGGCGAGATCAACATGAACGAAGTCGTCCCTGTTCTAGAGGCCCTTATCCAAAAAGTGCAGGACACGGGTGAGGATCTCGATGTTCGGCGTCGCGCGTTAGAAGCCATCGCGTATGTGGACGAACCGCACATTCGGGATCTTATCGAGGCTGCATATTACCATCACGACACACGAATGCAAGCCAGTGCGTT
>CAYPUG010000100.1:0-10042 GCA_964413905.1 uncultured Anaerolineae bacterium
GGCGCAGGAGATTTGAGGGGAGCTGTCCCTAGTACGAGAGGACCGGGATGGACGAACCTCTGGTGTTCCAGTTGTCGTGCCAACGGCATCGCTGGGTAGCTATGTTCGGATGGGATAACCGCTGAAAGCATCTAAGTGGGAAGCCCACCCCAAGATGAGGTCACCCTCCGGGTTAACCGGGTAAGGCCACTGGGAGACGACCAGTTATATAGGCGGCAGGTGTAAGCGGGGCAACCCGTTGAGCTGAGCCGTCCTAATGGCCGAGCGGCTTTATCCACGCAGGACTTCAGAAATTGAAGACACCCCTTCCTGTTCAGTTGTTAGGGTATCAACCCGATCCCTTAGAAGATTCACAATTGAAAACGTTATAGAAAGGCTCCGTTGGTGACTCTAGCGGTGGGGGTACACCCGGTCCCATGCCGAACCCGGAAGTTAAGCCCACCAGCGCCGATGGTAGTGAGGGGGCGACCCCTTGCGAGAGTAGGTCGTTGCCAACGGAGCCTTTTCGCGTCTTTTGACTCCCCCTACAATACCCCCGCCTCAAAGCCCCTCATCCCAACCGGTCAGGTGAGGCGTTTTGTTCGTCAATCAGCCCTCGACCTTCGTTCGTTTATCAAAAATCGGGTATAATACCTCAGGTGATAAAAACCCGCTTGATTCACGAGACGAGATGGTACAGTAGCCGCCCTTTTCAAGGCGTTATTTTACATGTAGGGAGGACCATACATGCAATTAGCGCACATTATCCTCGCCGCGGGCAAGGGCACCCGCATGAAATCCCGCCTGCCCAAAGTCCTTCACCCCATCCTAGACCAGCCCATGATCCTTTACGCGGTGGACACATCCGCTCGTGTCACCGGCCGCAAGCCTATCCTTGTCATCGGCCACGCGGCCGACCAAGTTCGGGCCACCGTGGGCGACCGGGCCGATTACGTCCTCCAGCAAGAGCAACTGGGCACCGGTCACGCGGTCATGGTCGCCATGCCCGCGGTCCGGGATTGGGCCGACGCGGTCCTCGTCACCTACGGCGACATGCCCCTCCTGCGCGTAGATACCTTGCGCCACCTGGTGCAAACCCACGCGGACACCCAATCCACCCTCACCATGCTCAGCGTCATCCTTGACGATCCGCACGGCTACGGTCGCGTCCTGCGGGACGACGCGGGAAACGTCATCGGTGTCGTCGAAGAAGTGGACGCTACCCCAGAGCAGCGGAAAATCCGCGAACTCAACGCGGGCATCTACTGCTTCGACGCGGCCTGGCTGGACGAACACCTCCCTCGCATCCAGCCCAGTCCCGTGAAAGGCGAATACTACCTGCCCGAACTCATCGGCATGGCCGTGGCCGAGGGCCGCCGCGTCACCGCCATCCCTGTGGACGATCCCCAGGAGGTGGTGGGCATCAACACCCGGGTCCACCTGGCCGAGGCCACCAAGATCATGCAACGCCGCATCAACGAACAGTGGATGCTCGCGGGCGTCACCATGACCGATCCCGAGACCGTCTATATTGGCCCGCGTGTTCAATTGGCCCAGGATGTCGTTATCCACCCGCAGACCACCATCTACGGGGAGACCACGGTGGGCGAGGGTACAGAAATCGGCCCCCAATCCTACATCGTTGGCAGCACTATTGGTCGGAATTGTCGGATCATCCATTCCGTTGTTGAATATGCCATCCTGGAAGATAATGTAGACGTGGGACCGTTTGGGCACCTGCGCAAGGGGGCTCACCTGGCCCAAGGCGTTCACATGGGCAACTTCGGCGAGGTCAAAAACAGCTATCTGGGTCCCGGTACTAAGATGGGGCACTTCTCTTACATCGGCGACGCGGAAATCGGGGCTAACGTGAACATCGGTGCAGGCACCATCACCTGCAATTACGACGGCGTGCGCAAAAACAAGACCATCATTGAAGACGACGTCTTCATTGGCAGCGACACTATGCTCGTCGCACCGGTGAAGGTCGGCCGCGGCGCCAAAACCGGCGCAGGCTCCGTGGTCACTCGGGACATCCCACCTTATACTTTGGCCTATGGTGTTCCGGCAAAACCTCAACGCATTCTAAAATCATCTGAGAAGGAAGAGTGAAAAGAGCAAGGTGCACATGACCACATGGATAGTATTGGGATGGGGAGTGTTCCCCTTTTTCTTACTGTTATACGTTCACTTGATACGTGAGGCGGTGCACACGGCAGGCCGCCTTTACATTGAGGATCTCATCAACGGAGAAGAGACAGAAAGCCCGAATGTGCTTATTACTTCCCCACAACACGCACGGTTGGTGCTCGCACTCCGTATGGCGCGTGTGCTCACGTTAGTGTGGTGGGGGTATGGCTTATGGTATTCCGCCCTTCACCGCTTAGCGTTACCTACGGCTCTCATCATATGGCTCCTGTTGGTGTTAGTCGGAGATGAATCGGCTCGAATGATCGGCCAATGGGTGAGTATTCGCTTTAAACCTCTGCGACAATGGTTCAGTCGACAATCGCGCATAATTTTATGGATCCTCTCTCCGGTGGTGTGGCTCTTCAGCACGTTGGGACGTCGGTTATTTGGCTTGGAACCTATGCGAGATGTGATGCTCGCCGTCAACGAGGATCAAATCGTCATTATCGCCCGTGAAGAAGAATCCTCCCCTATGCGGGCCACCGAACGGGAATTAATAGATAACATCTTCGATTTCCGTGAAACCATCGTGCGGGAGGTCATGGTCCCGCGTTTGGACATTATAGCCGTCCCGGTGGATACCCATTGGAAGGAAGCCTTGGACGTTATTGTTCAACATGGGCACTCGCGGATCCCCGTATACGAAGAGAACATAGACCAGATCATCGGCATCCTCTACGCCAAAGACATCCTCGCGAAAATCAGCGAAACCTACCCTGAATGGCCGAACATATCCTTGCGCTCCATTGTGCGCCCCCCCTACTACGTCCCCGATTCTAAACGGGTGAGTGAACTCCTCGCGGAAATGCAACAGCGCAAAATGCACCTAGCGATTGTTGTGGACGAATACGGAGGCACCGCGGGATTGGTCACCATTGAGGACTTGCTGGAGGAAATTGTGGGAGAAATTCAAGATGAGTACGATCGGGAAACGCCGGAGATGCAACGACTGAACGAGAACGAATACCTGATCAATGCACGGGCGGAAATAGAAGATGTGAGTGAGTTCATCGGCGTGCCTTTACCGGATGATGAAGCGGATACTCTTGGAGGGCTGATCTACGCCCGTTTGGAGCGCATGCCGGTTGTTGGAGATGAGGTGAAAGTGGGGCGTGTGCGGCTCCGAGTTTTGTCGATGGATGGGCATCGTATTCGTTTTGTGCGAGTGACTGTCGAGCCGGAATCCGAGCAGGAGACATCGCCGCCTGTGGCGCAACGTGAGGCTGAACATGCAAGAGACAGATATTGAGGAAAAGGTTCTCCGTGCGGCCGAAGAAGCCCGCCAACGTGCGTACGCGCCGTACTCCCACTTCCACGTGGGGGCGGCCGTCATGCTCTCTGACGGCACTGTGGTCCAAGGATGCAACGTGGAAAACGCGAGTTATGGTCTCTCTGTCTGTGCAGAGCGGGTCGCGCTTTGGTCCGCAGTGGCCCAAGGCCGTCGGGATTTTGTCGCGATGGGGCTCTCCCTGGCAAACGGCACCCCTTGTGGTGCATGTCGTCAGGTCATGCGGGAGTTGTGTCCGCCGGACATGCCCGTGTGGGTACGTACCGATGATGGTCACGTACGGAAATACACGGTCGTCGAACTCCTTCCCGACGCTTTTTCCTCCACCGATTTAACAGAGCCCGGGTAGATTACCCCTCTTCCTCACATTTCAATGCCCGTCGAACGACCCGTTCCACCCCGGAGCCGATCTCCGGCGCGCCCAGCGCGTTCACCGGCACCCAACGCACATCCGCGGCATCGTCGCCCGCGCGCGGCTCCCCGCGCACGTAGCGCAGCAGCACCTCCGCGATGACGTAATGATAGCGCACCCGACCTTCCTCATCCCGATCAATGATTTCAAACACATCCACCACATCAACGGGCTCCCCCACTACTCCCGTCTCCTCCAGCAACTCCCGTTGTGCCGCGTCGAAGATGGACTCCCCCAGATCCACCAGTCCGCCGGGAAACGTCCATAACCCCTGTCGTGGGGGTTGTCCACGTTTCACCAGCAATACCTTTCCGTCCCGCAAGACCACCGCGCCCACACCTACTCGTGGGTACGTTGGATACCGCCGTCCTTCCTGCGACATGCCCACCTCCCTGACATCCTCCAAATTCAGAAGAAACGCCTGACCTCCCGTATAATCGACATGGAGAATGGGACACCATTCCCATGTCTCTCTAAGCCAAGATACATTCGCAGAGCTTTGTCACTAATCGACCGATACATCGCGTTTCATACGCATCAGTGTAAAGAGAAGTAAGGAGGCCATTCCATGTCCCATATCATACCCACCCTGGCCCTGGACGGCCACTCCCTCACCATCGAGGATGTGGTGAGGGTGGCTTACGCGCGTCCCGGGGAAATCCGCGTCACCCTGACCGAAGACGCGATCCGGCAGGTCCGGCGGGGCGAGGAGGCCGTCGCGCGCATGGTGCAGGAAGGCCGAGTGGTCTACGGCATCACCACCGGCTTCGGCGCGTTCAAGGACCGCATCATCCCGCTCGAGGACGTGGAAGCCCTGCAACGGAACATCCTCTACAGCCACGCGGTGGGTACCGGCGAGCCGTTCGAGCGCGCGGTGGTGCGCGCGATGATGCTCATCCGGGCCAACACCCTGGCCACCGGCCACTCAGGCATCCGCCTGGAGACGTTGAACCTTCTCCTGGAAATGCTTAACCGAGGGGTCACCCCCATTGTACCCCGTCAGGGCTCCCTGGGCGCGTCGGGAGATTTGGCACCTTTGGCTCACATGGGGCTCGTTCTCATCGGCGAGGGAGAAGCGGAAGTGGAGGGACACATCCTTCCCGGACGGGAAGCCCTGGCTCGGGTGGGACTCCGGCCGGTCACCCTCGCGGCTAAGGAGGGATTGGCCATCACCAATGGCACCGCGTTGATGACCGCGTTGGGGTGTTTGGCCGTGGTGGAAGCGGAGAACGCGGCCCAGGTCGCGGACATTGCCGCGGCCCTCTCCCTGGAAGCCCTCCACGGCATTGCCAACGCGTTCGACCCCCGCATCCACGACTTGCGCCCCTTCCCCCGGCAGAAGCGGGTGGCCGCGCACATGCGCCGTCTCATCGCGGGGTCGGATTTCTTGCGCCCTCGGACCAGCCCGGATCCGCAGGATGCATATAGCCTGCGCTGCGTGCCCCAGGTCCACGGCGCGTGCCTGGACGCGATCGACTACACCCGCTGGGTGGTGGAGATCGAACTGAACAGCGTCACGGACAACCCCCTCCTCTTCTGGGATGAGGAGACCGAGGAGGTGGAAGCCATCTCTGGGGGGAACTTTCACGGCGAGCCCCTGGCTATTGCCTATGATTACCTGGCCCTTGCCCTCACTGAGTTGGGCAACATCTCCGAGCGCCGCCTGAATCGCCTGGTAGACGCGTGCGCGAACCGCCATCTCTTGCCTGATTTTCTCACCGAACACGGCGGCCTGAACTCGGGCTTCATGCTTACCCAGTACACCGCGGCCGCGCTCGCGTCGGAGAACAAGGCCCTGGTCCATCCCGCGAGCGCGGACAGCATTCCCACCAGCGCGAACTGGGAGGACCATGTGAGCAACGGCCCGGTGGCCGCGCGGCAAGCCCGCCGCGTCCTGCGCAATTTGGAGGGCATTCTGGCCCTGGAACTCTTCGCGGCCGCGCAGGCCATTGACTTCCGCCGCCGTGAGGTGGGCGAGCACGCGCGGTTGGGGCAAGGGACCCGGGCCGCGTACGCGCTCATCCGCGAACATGTGCCCTTTATCCCGTCGGACACGCCCATGTATCCCCACATCGAGCGATTGAAGGACCTGGTACGATCTGGGTTGCTGCGGGAACACGTGGAGAAAGCTATCGAGGACATACCATGAGTGAGAAGCCCCTGGTCTCGGTCATTATCCCCAACTACAACGGGCTCCGATTTTTAGAGACGTGTCTGGCCGCGCTGGCGCGACAGACCTATCCGCGGGATCGCCTGGAAGTCATCCTGGTAGACGACGCGTCCACCGACGCGTCCGTCCCCTTCGTGCAGGAGCATTTTCCCTGGGTGGATGTGGTCCCTCTGGAACAGAACAGTGGTCTTGCTGTCGCGTGCAATCGGGGAGTGGCCCACGCCCGGGGGGAGATCATCGCGCTGTTGAACAACGATACCGAGGTGGAGCCCCAATGGGTGGAGGCGTTGGTCCAGGCGTTGGAGGACCACCCGTGGGCCGGCGCTGCCGCCAGCAAGATGCTCCTCTTTGACCGTCGCCACATGATTCATTCGACCGGGGATATGATGGGGGTGGACGGCATTCCCCGCAACCGGGGGGTGTGGGAGGTGGACCGGGGCCAGTACGATGAGCAGCGGGAGGTGTTCGGCGGCTGCGGGGGCGCGGTCGCGTATCGTCGTGCGGTGTGGGACATGTTGGGCGGGTTTGATGAGGATTTGTTCATGTACCTGGAGGATGTGGACCTGGCGTGGCGGATGCAGTTGCAGGGGTGGGGCACGGTGTTCGCGCCCGACGCGCGGGTGTACCATCACTTGTCCGCGACGGGCGGGGGGCCGCTGGCCAGTTACTACACGGGACGCAACACCATCTGG
Organism: uncultured Anaerolineae bacterium; assembly: GCA_964413905.1. Taxonomy (GTDB): domain Bacteria; phylum Chloroflexota; class Anaerolineae; order JAADDB01; family JAADDB01; genus CAYPUG01. Next base: position 6,732 of record CAYPUG010000100.1, read on the forward strand.
GTCATTGCCAAGGATATGCCCACGCCCTTCCTGCACCGGTATGGGCGTCACGTGATCGCGGGGCAATTGCGCATCGCGCGGGATGCGCTGAGAGCCTGGCGAGGGGACGCCGCGCGGGCCCGCCTGCGAGGGCAGATCGCGGGGATCCTGGGCCTGCCCCGGATACTGCGTAAACGGCGGGTGGTTCAACAATCCATCCGCACGGACTTGCGCCGCGTGGAACGATTGTTGGTGAAGTAAGGGAGAGGGAGCGCGCTTTCCTCATATTTTCACCGCAACACTCAAGTGGGTAAAATATCGACCATGACCACACGTTCTTTGCTTGATACGTTAGAACGACATCTCGGACATCCGGATGCCCGCCACGCCGCGGTGAGCCGGGCCGCGTTCATCCTCGCCTTAGTCCTTTTTGGGGGGATGTTGGTAGGCGCGTTGGGGGGCCTCCTGGCGTTGGTGCTTGCGTTGGGCTTGCTCGTTGCCTACGCCTTTTTACGGGACATCCGGGTTGGGCTGGTGGCCACCATTGCGGTGTGCTATCTCCTGCCCTTTGCTACGTTCCCCTTTGATGTGGGTGTCACTCCCACTTTTTTAAACGCAGTCCTCGGCGCGGTTTTCCTTGTTTATTTGGCAAGGCTGGCCACACGGCGGGAGACGGTCTTCCTTCTTTCTCCGGTGGGTGTCCCCTTGGGCATTTTTCTCCTCTGGATGTTCGTGACGTTTGCGTTGGGCATTCGGCATTCACGTCCTACGCCTACGACTTTACGGCACTTTATGGAGCTCGTCCTGGCGTTGGCCATGTTCTACATTGTGCTGAACGTCACCCACACTGTGCGTGATTTAACCTTTATCACCCGCGTGTTCATTCTCGCGGGTACGGTCGGCGCCCTTATCGCCATCTTGTTCTACATCTTGCCCGTGAATGTGACCGTTGGCATTCTCAACGCGCTTTCCCGCATTGGCTACCCAGGAGGGTTTGGCGCGCTGCGTTGGATTGAGGACAACCCGGAGAATCCCATGCGTGCTATTGGTACGGCCGTGGATCCTAATGTCCTGGGGGGGATGATGATTCTGGCCGGAGGGCTCACCGGGCCCCAACTCGCGTCGGAGAGGCCTGTGTTTCGGCGGGGTTGGTTGGTTATTTTCTATCTGGTTCAACTTTTGGCCTTGTTCCTTACATTTTCCCGGGGATCCATGTTGGGGCTGTTGGCTGCTTTGGGCATTCTGGCACTGATTAAATATCGTCGTTTGCTTTTGTTTCTTGGGTTGGGGGGCGTGGTGCTTCTTCTCCTGCCCTGGTCTCAGGAATACATCCGGCATTTCGTCGAGGGCATTCAGGGGAAGGATTTGGCTACTCAAATGCGGTTCGGCGAGTACAAGGACGCGTTACGTCTTATCCGCCGTTATCCCTGGTGGGGGGTGGGTTTCACCGGTTCTCCGGATATCGACCTGTATGTGGGAGTTTCGAGTGTATACCTGCTGGTTGCAGAGCAGACCGGCCTCATCGGCCTGGGGCTCTATCTCACCACTTTGCTTACGTTTTTGCACACGCTGTGGCGGACTTGGCGCAAGGGCATGCCCGATCCCATGTTGGAGAGCATCCTGTTGGGGTATGGCGGCGCGCTGGTAGGGGCTATGGTCGGTGGTATCTTCGATCATTATCTGTTTAACTTGGTGTATCCTCACATGGCAACGTTGTTTTGGATGTTCATCGGTCTGGGGGTGGCGACCACGCGGTTCATCGGCATGCGTCAGGTAGAGGGGGGGTGATGTTTGTGAGGCCGGGAGCCGTGGCTTTTTATTTTTCTTCTTACGTGCGGGCCCTGGTCCGAAGCGTACGTCCTGTGTGGCACGCCCGCCCGGATCGTTTGTGGGAGGTGGACGCGCTGCGCGGGGTCGCTATTTTGATGATGGTCGTTTATCATATCACGTGGGATCTGTACGGTCTTGGCGGACGAGATATCCCCATATATGGTCCGTTTTGGACGGTGTGGCAGCGCGTTACCGCGGGGTTGTTCATTGGATTGGTGGGTGTCTCTCTTCACTTACGGGCGCAGAAATTCTATCGGCAGGGAGGGTTCACGGTGTGGCCCTTTGTGCAACGGGCGCTGGTGATCGGCACGTGGGCGATGGTTATCACCGGGGTGACCTACGTGTTCCAACCGGATGAAGTTGTGCGGTTTGGTGTGCTTCATCTGATTGGGACGTCTTTACTGCTTGCTTTACCCTTTGTGCGTGTCCCGGCTCTTTCCCTGCTTGTGGGGATAGGCCTTCTTGTTCTTCCGGAGGTGACGTCATGGCGGCATCATTGGACGTGGTTGGAGTGGGTGGGAATGATACAGGCTCCTCATCCGGCGTTTGATTATTTTCCCCTTGTTCCCTGGATGGGCGGGGTGTTCATCGGCGTGGCTGTAGGGGCCTTTTTGTTTCCGAAGGGGGTACCGCGCTGGTCGTCTACTTCGCCTCCCATATGTTTGGGACGCTGGCTTCAAGTGGCCGGGCAGAACGCGCTTCTCATCTATTTACTTCACCAACCCCTTATCATTGCCGCGCTTATGCTTTTAGGATATGTGCGCCTGAGTTGATGGGATTTTCCCCAGTTATCTTCGATGACTACGCAGTGCGTCAAGAAGGTCCCCCACGGCCGCGGTGGCCAGGGCGCATACTTTGTCCGCTGCGCCGTAGTATACATGCAAGATGCCGTCTCGAATGATGGCTCCTGTGGGAAAGACAACATTGGGCACGTCACCTTCTCGTTCGTAGGGGGTCTCCGGTTCGAGAACGGGCTTCGGCATACGGGCAATGACCCGTCGTGGGTCTTCCAAGTCTACTCATCCGGACCGGTGGTTACGCCACAGTTAAACACCGCCCCCGCTTCCCAATGCTGCTCGGGGTTCGGCTCCAACACCGGATTTTCAGGATGACGTTGGAGTTTCAACGTTCTTTTTCGCACAGGCATGGCGCTATGGGATCAGCGTGTCCCGTTCGGGTTGTTCATTAAAAAATTGGGGTGACTGCCCGCTTAGACAGTCACCCCATTTGGCACCCCCGAGAGGATTTGAACCTCTGACCTCCTGGTCCGCAACCAGGTGCTCTATCCGCTGAGCTACGGGGGCTCACGTCAGCGGGGAGGGTGGGATTCGAACCCACGGTGGAGGTTTTTGCCCCCACAACCGCTTAGCAGGCGGCCCCGTTCAACCACTCCGGCACCTCCCCTGTTCTATTGTTCAAGGTCACTAGGCGGAGGGAGAGGGATTCGAACCCCCGGGGCTTTCGCCCTGCGGTTTTCAAGACCGCCGCCTTCGTCCACTCGG
>CAYPUG010000101.1:0-9998 GCA_964413905.1 uncultured Anaerolineae bacterium
TCTTCAGCGAGCCCCAGGGGGCAATCATGGTGTCCATGTCGATGACCGGGATGCCTTTGTCGATCATCTTCTGCACGGGTTCAACCAGGGAGCCAATGCTCAGGGGCTGGATGGCGACGAAGTCCCAATCCTTGCTGGCCATGTCATCAATGGCCGCGCGCTGCTTGTCCACGTTGAGCTGGCCGTCGTACCAGGTGATGTCTACGCCCAGCCATTCGCCCCACTGTTCGACCGTATCCTTGCCCTGGGCGCACCAGGTGGCCTGAAGCCCGGCGTTGGAGAATGCGGCTTTCAGGCGGCGCTTCTGTTTTCCTTCGGCAGCGGCGGTGACGGCGGCAGCGGCAGGTGTGGCCTCCTTAGGCGCACAGCCGGCAACAAAGTTCACGCTGGCCAATCCTAGGGAAGCCAAGAAACTGGCCACGAGAAAACGACGTCGGGACATTTCCTTCTCAAGCATGACAGTAACCTCCTTGAAATGTGTGAAAGTACATGGTGACTTGTGGTTGCCTCTCCGGCATTGGGCGATTCTTCCCCTCCTGTGTGCCGATCACCCCCTTTCCCTTTTCTCTACACGGTTTTCTCGACAACCGCATCCCAGATACGACGCTCGTTCTCGGATGTGCGGTCAATATCCCGCATGGCGAGTGTGACGTACAGGGCCTCGATGATGGCGATTTGAGCTATTCGCGAGGCTACGGCTTCAGGCCGGAGCTCACGGGAGACGGAGAGAAGCACAATATCGGCTTCCATGGTGAGCGGGGCTGCTGCATTGCCGCAAATGGCAATGGTGGTGGCGCCGTGTTTCTTTGCTTCTTTCAACGTGAGCACCGGGTCAACGGATGAACCGGTTTGGGAGATGGCGACCACCACATCTTGAGGACCCAAAAGGGAGGCTTGCATGAGTTGAAGATATGAATCCGTCTCCACAATGCAGTTCACGCCAATGCGGAAAAGACGATTGTACATCATGTGGGCAATGGGGCCGGACGTTCCCACCCCGACGATGAGGACTTTACGGGCGTTGGCCAGCGCATTGACGGCTTGGGCAAACGCGCCTTTATCCAAAACGCTTAGGGTGTCCTGCAGGGCTTGGATTCCGGCAGCAAAGACCTTGTTGGTGATGGTCTCCGGTGAGTCCTTCTCATCCACCGAGGCTTGAATGAGTTGGACGGGAGAGGCGGTATCCCTTGCGAGCGCGATTTTGAATTCCAGGTATCCGCGATATCCCAGTGAGCGGCAGAACCGAATGACGGTGGGATCACTGACACCGGCTTGTTTGGCCAACACCGCGATGGGCATCTGGAGGACATCGTGAGGGTGGGCGAGAACGTAGTCCGCCACCTTTTGTTCGGAGGGTGAGAGGCTGTCGTATAGAGAACGGATACGCACGAGTGCTTTCTCGCTCACGAATGTGTCCTATAAACCCGCTTCATTGGGGGATGATGTCTTGATTTGATAGTGCATGATGTGAGTGCAATCGAATTAGTATTACTACTATTTGCTTCTGTTATGGTGTAATTATACTACAAAACCGGGCGCGTGTCAAGATCTCACACCGAACGTTTAGGGCTTTTCAGAGAACTTACACTTAGGGGCAAACGGGTAGGCGACGGCCGGGTAGGCGACGGCATTGCCGTCACCTACCCGATGGTCCTACGAGGGCTCACTCGCCGATACAGCACCTCCGCGTGTTAGAGCATTGAAAAGTCCTACCGAACTGTTCGGAGAGCCCACATTCAGGGGCAGGTGGGGGGGCGAAGGCACGGTCTTTGCCCACGAGAGCTTGGAGGGATTATTTGTTGGGCGGGTTCTCCAGCGTCTGCCGGTACACGTCCAACACCCGCCGGGCCATCGTGTCCGCGGTGAATTCTGCCAACGCACGTGCACGGGCCGTGTGCCCCATACGTGTGCGGAGGTCTGGCGCGTCCAGCAACGTGCGAATCGCGCGGACCAGTGCACCCACGTCGTTTGGAGGCACGACCAACCCGGTTTCTCCATGGATATTGATGAAAGAGGTGCCTGTCCCCAGTTCGGTGGAAATGACCGGAAGCCCGGCCATCATGGCCTCGACCAACACCAGCCCAAACGCTTCTGCCCGTTGCGTCGCGGGGAGGACAAAGAGATCCGCGGCTGCGTAATAAAGCGGAAGCTGCTCTTCCTCGACATCTCCAATGAAACGCACACGCCCGGTGAGGCCCAACACTTTCGCCCGGTGTTGCCACGCGTCCTCCATCGGTCCTCGGCCTATAACCCATAAAAGGGCGTTGGGGATGTGCACCAGTGCGTCGAGGAGGACGTCGAGCCCCTTATAGTAACGGAGTCGGCCGACAAAGAGCAGGACCGGACCGGCTCCGTTTCTTGCCCATCGCCGCCGAATGTCGCTCACCGTGTTGGGATCCGGATGGAAGAAGGGGGTGGGGTCAATTCCTAAAGGGATCACGTGGACACGTTCGGTGAGTTTTCTCAAGAAAGGGGATGTTTGAACGTATGCGGGGCTGGTGGCCAAAATCGCATCCACAGAACGTAGGATTCGCCATAAGAGAGGACGATAGAGCCGTAGGAGGATCCGTTGGCGGACCACATCTGAATGATAGGTCAACACGGTACGACGCCCTCGCCCCCACAAGTAATTCGCTACTTCACCGGGGGGATAAGGGAAATGGAGGTGCACGATGTCCGCGGTCAGTCGGCGTTGCCATGCCGCTTGCGCGAGGCTGAGAGGCGTGGACGCGATGGTGCTCCATCGTCCGGCCCGGATGACCCGCGGCGGACCGGGATCTACAGATGTTCGTGTGCTTCGGGGAAACGGTTGGGGGTTGGTAACGAGGACCGTGACCTCCAAACCCATGTGTACTTGTAGGTGGGCCAGCGTGTGGATGTGCTTCTCAATGCCGCCCAGGACAGGGGGGTAATCCTTGTACACGTGTAAGACACGCAGAGGGCCCACGATCGTTACTCTTCCAGAAAATCTTCCAGGTGAAGGACCTTAAATAGCCGCACCTCCACGTCTTCCGGTAGTTCCGGCGGGGTGAGCAAGTGGTAGAGCATAAGGCTCTTGCGCGTTGAATCTACAAGCACGTAGCAGTGATGGCAGGATGCCAGGTGGGTCTCAATAGCCTCGCACAAGTCGGCGGAGAGTTCGCCGTCCACGTAATCGTCCAGCAATTCGAGAATGTCATCGCATGTGAGCGATGTGGTCATAAAATCCCCCCGTACGTTATTCAATCTTCCAGTCCTGACAGGTAAGGCGTAAGCCACTCCCGCAGCCAGAGGCGAGCCCGATGTAAGCGCACCTTGGTCGCCGATTCGCTGATGCCTAACGCCTTGGCGGTTTCTTGGGTCGAAAGCCCTTCCAGTTCTCGCAGGATAAACACTACCCGTAATGTTTCCGGCAGTTCGCGAATCGCCCTTTCCAGCAGGTCCCTCAGTTCGTCGTTTATCACCGTGCGGTGCGGGTCAAATCGCCAATCGGCCAAGTTTTGCGGCTGGATGCTCCCGTCCTCGGTTTCCACGGACGCGTCGAGGGACACGGGTGCGTGTTTGCGTTTGCGCAGGTGCATTAACGCCGCGTTGGTCGCGATGCGGTACAACCAGGTTCCCAGTTGCGATTCCTCGCGAAACGTGCGCACCTTTTCACACGCGTTGATAAAGGTCTCCTGTAAGGCTTCCTCTGCCTCTTCTTCATTGCCCACGATGCGAAGGATGGTACGGTAGAGACGAGATGAATAGCGGCGCACCATCTCCGCACACGCGTGCTTATCCCCACGCTTTAACGCGTGTACCAAATCCTCTTCGGTTGCGTAAGGGCTGCCGTTACTCTTTGGATGCATAAGGTCTGCTCTGGTTACTAAAATTTTGCGTTTTAAGGGGGATTGGCGGGGCAAGGCATGGGGCCTTTACCCCGCCTACGTGGTTATTGCCAATATCGGAGCATATCCACTATCAAGCGCACACCATACCCTGTAGGTCCTTTCGGACGGTAGTCCTTAGGGGTGTCGGTCCACACCAAGGAGGCGATGTCCAGGTGAGCCCACGGGTATCCCTCGGTGAAGTGGTACAAGAATTGCGCGCTGCTGGGCAGGCTTCCCTTGCGGCCACCCGCGTTTTTCACTTCTGCGACGTCGCTTTGGATGTACTCCTTGTATTCCTTCCACAAGGGCATACGCCACACCCACTCCCCCGTGCGTTGGCCGGCCGTCCACAGCCGCTCGGCCAATGAGTCATCGTTGGTGAAGAGCGCGGATGCCACGTCTCCCAGCGCGATGCCCTGAGATCCGGTGAGTGTGGCCATGTCAATGACCGCGTCCGGGTTAAAGCGGGCCGCATAGCCCAGCGCGTCCGCCAAGATAAGGCGGCCTTCTGCGTCCGTACTGATGATTTCCGCAGTTTTTCCGTTTATCCCCCGCAGCACATCTCCGGGGCGGTACGCGTTGCCGTCGGGCATGTTCTCCACAAACGGCGTCAGTCCCACCACGTGCAGGGGGAGGTCGAGCAACGCGATGGCCCGCATGGCTCCCAGGACCGCGGCTGCGCCGGCCATATCGTGTTTCATGCGCCACATCTCTTCGGGTTTCTTCAGGCTGATGCCCCCGGTGTCAAACGTGATGCCTTTGCCCACCAACACAATGGTGGGGAGATCCTCACGGCCTGCATTGTGTTCGAGGATGACAAAATGGGGGCGGTTGGCCGAGCCCTGTGCGACGCCTAGAAGTAATCCCATGCCCAATTCTTCGAGTTCGGGGTCGGTGAGGACTTGGGATGTGAGTCCCACTTCTTTGGCCATGGCTTGGGCCCGCCGGGCCAGTTCCGCGGGCGTGGCAATGTTGGGGGGGTCCATGACCAGATTTCGGGTAAACGCGACGCTTTCGGCGATAATACGTCCGACGCGGGCGCCCTCTTCCAGGACGGGGATTTTCTCCGCGCTGAATTCCACGACGGTCAAAGTCTGGGGCCCTTTAGGTGCTTCCGCGGGTTTTTGCCGGTACTTGGGGAAGGTGTACAGGGCCAGCAGCGTGCCTTCCACCAGGGCCTGGGCCGCGTCCTTCGCGTCCAGGTTGCCGATGCCTGCCCCGTGGACGATGGAGGCTAAGTCCTTGGCTCCCAGTTCGCGCGCTTTGCGGGCGGCAGCCGCGGCGGCCTTGCGCGCGGTATCCAAGTCGAACGCGTCCGCGGGCCCCAGCCCGACCACCAGCACCCGACGGGCAGGAATGGCGCCTCGGGGGTAAAGGACCACCACCTGCCCTAGCGTGCCATCCAAGTCGCCGGCTTCGATTAACTCCCGAATCGCCCCGTTGAGCGCTTTATCCACTGCCCCGGTCGCTCCTCCGGGATCTTTTACGCCCTGAAACAGGTTGACGACCAGCGCGTCGGTCGTGAATTCCGTGACATTACCTTGTATCACACGGACGTCCATCTCTGCCTCCTCGTTGTCAGGGGATATTGGAATCGCGGTTAGCCCATCCTGATATATCGCGTTTTTCCCTGTCCTTCTTAAGCCAACGCGTGTACGCAGTTTTTAGCAGTCACTCAGCAGTATATCGCTAAAGGACAACAAACGGAAACCCGTCCGGGATTTTGGCTCATTGGCCCCTCTGCTCGAGACACGACTCTCGTACGTTTTGTCGGTCTATCAGGGTGAACAACCTGTCATCTAAACAGGCCGGTTTTTATATTGACATAAGGTAAGAGTACGTTATAATCGAAACGGGTTCATCCGTAGGTGATGAGCACCGGCGTTGTTCATCTCTGAGAGGGGACGGGATTCGTGAATCGGGAGAGCATGTACTTGCGGCGGGCGTGGATGACGTTCGCCCTTATCATGGTCGTGATCGGTGTCGGTGTGTTGGCCCTGAGCGTTCACGGAGCTTCGCGCGCGGACGGGACACTTCCGTTGACCCCGCGACCGGGACGGTTGCCCAATGCGCCTTATCCCGGGGTATACACCTTCGACGATTTCTACAACGTGGACCCTCGTTCTTCCGCGGTGGTCGGCGGGCATCGCAACTTCAATTGGGCCGACCTCAACCCGGCTCCGGGGCTGTACAATTGGCAGGTGCTGGATGAGTGGATTGAAGAACAGACGAGCATCGGGAAGAAGGTCGCGTTCGCGGTCAACGCGTACAAAGGCGCGGACAGTGGCGGTGATGTCACCCCGCGCTGGGTATACGAGTTGTACCCCGACGCGCATGTCCTCTGCGATGATTTCAGTGTACCCAAGTATTGGGATCCTCACTGGCAGGAGGCCTACCGGCAATTTGTCAACGCGCTGGCCCGGCGCTACGACGGCAATCCCAACATCGCCTTTGTGGAGATCTCCATTGGCGCGTACGGCGAAGCCCGTCCCACCGAGGGGGGACTCAAGTCCTGCATGGTCGCGGCCGGTCTTACCTCGGACCTGTGGGTTCAGACGGTGAAAGATATCACTCAGATGTACGTTGACGCGTTTCACTTCACCCCGCTGGCTTTCCAAATGGGCCATTTCCAGGAGTGGAAGGAACGGCGCATAACCTCGGATTTTGCCGCGTCGCTGGGCGCCGGCCTGAAGTGGAACCTCCTCCTGGCGGATACGGGGAACGCGATATTTCGGCCCGAGGAAGGGTGCGAACAGGATGACAGTTGTGGTGCGGGGTGGGCCGAACTCATGTGGAAGTGGAACGACCGGGTCTTTATCGGCTTTGAGGGATATTACTCCTCTTTCATTGTCAAGAAGAACGGCGTGTACACGTTTTACCCGGAATTGTTGGCCTGGGCCGTTTACAATGCCTTAGATAAACGAGCCGATTACCTGCTTTTGACCAGTGGCCTCACCACCCGGGGCGATGTACAGGATATTCTGCTCTTTGCCAACGAACACGCGGGCCGTACTGCCGGAGACGCCCCCAGCGCATGGGTTGCTCTGAGAGACAGCGATCCGGAAAGCCCGTGGGTGCAATCTTCCAAGTTCCGTCAGCACACGAACTTCTCTTTCTTCCTGGTGCAGGATGACAGCGTGCCCGGTGGACGAACAGTGCCCGAGTTCCACGTTACCGAGGACCCCAAAGGGTGGTTTACCCGACGTACGGATCAGAGGAGCGGCAATCCATGCATGTATTTTAAGGTAGATGACGCGTACTTCTACAACGGGCCGGGTGGGGTCACCATCCATGTGACGTACCTGGATCGTGGGTGGGACACGTGGGAACTCCAGTACGATGCCCGGTATGCCATCTACAAGAGCGCAGGAATTGTCCACAAGCGCAATACCGGCCGGTGGAAGACGGTTACCTTTCACCTGGAAGATGCTATTCTGACCAATCGGCAGACGGGCGGCAGCGATTTTCGAATTTGCTCCCGGGGTGATGGGGATGAGTACCTTCATTTTGTGCAGGTCGTGCGCAGCCCCCAGGCCGTGCCGACGCCCACAGACACTCCGCTTCCTCCCGACACCCCCACGCCGGTGCCGCCTTTGCCGACGCTGACCCCCACGCCGCCGGTCATCTCGTACACTTTACAGTCGGGGGTCGGTGGATACACAGGGGGGGCGGATACTTACATCTATCAGAAGAATCCCACCCAGAACTTCGGACGTTCGGATGTCTTAACCGTCAACACGAACGGCGAGTACAAAGCTCTTATTCGCTTTGACAACCTTCCCACTCCTCCCGCCAATAGCGTGTTCGTGCGGGCCGAACTCTCTTTGTTTTACCAAACACGCGTTCCCTCCTGGGCTACAGGGTGGTTGCGCGCGTATCAAGTGTACAAACCATGGCATGAATACCAGGCGACGTGGTACATGGCCCGAAACGGCTTGCCGTGGAGTCGGGCCGGTGCTAACGATACCCGCTACGACCGGGCCGCCCATCCTGTGGCCGATGTGTGGATCTCCCGTCCCGACCGGTGGTACACCTTGGATATCACGCCCCTGGTGCGCGAATGGCTAACCGATCCCTCTACCAATCGCGGCATTTTGTTGGAAGGATGGGTGCTGGGCAACAAATACCTCTACATGGAATTCGCATCCAACCAGAATCCGGTGAAAACCCTCCATCCCCGCTTGACCCTCTACTTCTGGGGCCCCCCCCCCCCGCCCCCCCCCCGTCCCGGAGGAATCTGCGCGACCAATACCCCCACGTCCACCCCGACGCCCACATGTACGCCCACCACGCCCGGTGCACCAACTCATACCCCCACGCCGACGCCGACCATCACGCCCACGCCCACGTGGACGCCGACGCCCACCTACACGCCGACACCGACCTACACGCCGACGCCGACCACCGTTGTGCTGCAGGAAGGGGCGGATATGGGCGATGGCCGGATTTACCGTGGCGCGGTGGATACGTACATTGACCGTTGGGCTCCCGATCAGAATTTCGGGGGAGACATTGCTTGGCGTCTGCGTCGCTCTCAACGCCACGCGCTTTTGCGCTTCGACCTTTCCTCCATTCCCGCCCATGCTCGGGTGCTTCACGCGGAACTCCAAGTGTGGGCCATCAACCGTACAGGTCAAGATCCCATCGATGTTTCGGCATACCGGCTTCGTCGACCATGGGACGAGGCGACCGCAACGTGGACCCACGCGTCCTCTGAACACCGGTGGGAACAATCCGGAGCGGCCGGCCCCACGGATCGAGAGGGGGAAGCCGCGTCCGTGGCGACCGTGGAACGTCCCCTGATGTGGGTCACGTGGGACATAACCGACATGGTGCAGACATGGGTTCATCATTCCGAGCAAAACAACGGCCTCTTGTTGGAAGTGACCGGCGGGGGAGCAGGCAATTACGGGTTTTACAGCACCGAAGCCCCAGATGTGGCACACCGTCCCCGACTCATCATCACCTACGCCGCGGATCCCGTGGCGCCACCTGTGGGCTCCACACCGACACCCACGTTTACCAGGGCACCCACGCCGAGCGCCACGCCCACGCCTTCACCCACGCTTGCAGGAAATTTGCACCGGATTGTGCTGCAACGCGGGGTGCGGATCAACGGAACGTTGTACACAAGTGAGGACGCGTACATTTCTCAATGGGCACCTAATGCGAATTTTGGCCAGGAACCCACCTTGCTTCTCCGTACCGGCGATGTGCGCTTGAGTGTGCTCCGGTTCCCCTTGGATGTGTTGCCCCCGCACGCGCGTGTGGTGCGGGCTCGGCTGGGGCTCTACTTCACGTATCGTGATCACGCGATTCCGGTGACTTTGGAAGTTTATCGTCTGAAACGCCATTGGGATGAACTTTCGGTCACCTGGCGTCAGGCCAACGGAGGGCCTTGGGAACACCCCGGCGCGTCGGGGCCCTCGGATCGGGAGGCGACACCGGTATCTCGCGTGGATCTGGACCCCGTGTCGGGGTGGGTAGAGGTGGACGTGACCCAGGCCGTGATGTATTGGTTGGCCCACCCGGCAGAAAATGCGGGCCTGATCCTGCGAGCCGTCCAGCAGGCAGGTGTCCAGTACACGTTTTTGAGCAACGAGTGGGGCGAGATCACCAAGCGGCCTCGGTTGGTTATAGAATATGTGGAAGTTACACCGACGCCTACACCTACGCCCACGTTCACACCGACACCCACAAACACCCCTACACCCACGTGGACGCCCACGCCTACACTCACGCCCACCCCCACGTTCACACCCACTCCCACATCCACGTTCACGCCGACGCCCACATGGACGTGGACGCCCACCTGGACGCCGTCGTTCACTCCTACGCCGAGCCCTACGTTCACCCTGCCGCCGAGCACCCCAACGCCCCCTTGGCCTACACCGACACCAGGACCCAAGCATCTCGATGTGCCTCCGGTCGTCACACCGGTGAGGGTGGACGGTGGGCTAGCGGAGTGGAATGTACCGCCTTTGGCGTATTTAGCCTCCTCCAGCGCGGACACGGTTATGCGAGCGAATCCGTCGCCCGAGGATGTGGCCGGGTGGTTGTGGAGTGCTTGGGATACGCAATATCTCTACATGGCGTTCCACGTGGTGGATGATGTGGTCATCGGCAATGATAGTCGCGATGTGTGGC
>CAYPUG010000102.1:0-9897 GCA_964413905.1 uncultured Anaerolineae bacterium
ATGTGGTCAACGCGCTCATCATGGGCGCGCTCAACGTTTTTACCTGTCCTCGTTGTGGCACCACCGGAATGTTGGATGTCCCGCTTTTCTACCATCACCGCACAAAGCAACTCGCGTACATTTATGTGCCCCAGAGAGGAAACATCACGCAAGAACAGCGACAGCGCATCATCGGCGAGATGACTCGGGCTATCATGCGGAGCCTGCCCGAAGATCATCCAAAGGGCTACCTGCTCCAACCTCGTGAATTTCTCACGTTGACCAGCCTGCTGGACGCTATTATGGAAGCCGAAGGCATCGATAAGGAGGCGTTAGAAGAACGCCGAAAGAAGAGCGAACTCATAGACCGCCTTCTCTCGGTGATGGACGATAACGTGGCATTTGCCGCGGTGGTCGGACAGCACAAGGATAAGTTAGATCCCGAGTTCTACGCCCTTCTGCGCTACGCGCGCGACACGGCCGAAGCCATCGGGCACAAGGAAGAGGCGCAGAAATTGGAGACCTTGAGACAACGTCTCCTTCCCCTAACCGATTGGGGACGCAAGGAACAGGCGTACGACAAGGCCGTCGAGTTCCTGCGCAAGCAGCCTTCCCGGGAAGAATTCCTCGAACAATTGGTGCAAGCTGAAAATGAGCAGGAAGTGGAAGCCCTGGTGCGGGTAGCACGCCCCTTGGCCGATTACCAGTTCTTCCGGTTATTAACCCAGCGTATCGAGAAAGAGCACAAGGCCAGACGTTCGCAGGAAGCAAAGCGTCTGGAAAAACTCCGCGAGCGCGTGTTGGCTCTCACCGAAGAGGTAGACCGAGAAACACAACGGGCGCTGAATGAAGCCGCGGACTTGCTGAAAACGTTGCTCGCCGCGGCCGATGTGGAGAAAGCCGTAGAGGAACATTTAAAGGACATCAACGAGGTGTTCCTCTTCCTCCTCTCCTCGGAGATGAAGGAAGCACAAGCGGCCGGCCTGCAGGAGGCATATGAACGTCTGAAAGCCGTGTGGGACGCCGTTGACAAACGTTTGCGACCCAACGTCCCCCCGGAATTGCTCATCATTGAAACCTTGCTCACATTACCTTATCCGGAGGAAACCCGTAAATACCTCCAACAGCATCGGGACCAAATTACCCCCGAACTCACCGAACTCATGCGGGTGCTGGCCGACGATCTTGAACGCCAAGGGGAACGAGATGCGGCCAAACATCTGCGCGGCATTCGCGCCCAGACACTGGCCGTGTTGGCCCAAAAGTGAAACCTGTGAACACGTGAAGGTAAGCAGAAAGGTAAGGGATGAGCCATGACCACCATACCGCCCAAGACATTCCGACCGGACACATATCTCATCACCCATGGCCGTGTCATCACGTTTGGTGAGGAGAATCGCATTATCGAGGATGGTGCCATCCTGGTAGAAGGCGACCTGATCCGAGACGTCGGTCCGACCGATGCGCTGCGCCAACGCCACCCGGATGTGGACACCTTAGATGCGAAAGGGCAAATCGTCATGCCAGGGCTCATCGTGGCCCACACGCACTTCTACGGCACATTTGCTCGAGGCATGTACATTCCCGGCCCGCCTATGAAGAACTTCCTCGAGATTCTGGCACGTCTGTGGTGGCAACTGGATCGCGCGCTCGACGAGGAGAGCATCCGTTATTCCGCGTTGGTGCCCATCATTGAAGCCATTCGCCACGGAGCAACCACCTTGTTCGACCACCACGCGTCCAACCGGTGTGTGGACGGATCGCTGGACATCATCGCGGATGCCGTATTGGAGAGTGGAGTCCGCGCGGTGCTCTGCTACGAGGTGAGTGACCGAGACGGCCCCGACGTTGCAGAAGCCGCCATCAGGGAGAATGTGCGCTTTATCAAGCGGGTACGGAATACACCTCACCCGAGATTGGCTGCCACGTTTGGACTTCATGCAGCAATGACCCTATCCGATAACACACTGGACCGTTGTGTGGCCGAAGCGGACGCGTTGGGGGACGTGGGCTTCCACATCCATGTGGCGGAAGGACCTTTCGACCAGGATCATTCCTTAGAACTCTATCAAATGCGCGTGGTGGACCGGTTGTACCAACGGGGTATCCTCGGGCCGAACACGATCGTCGCTCATGCCATCGACATTGACGCGTGGGAGATGGACCTGCTACGCCAGACCGGCACATGGGTCTCCCATCAACCTCGCTCCAACATGAACAACGCGGTAGGCGTCGCGGATGTGCCCACAATGTTACGAGGGGGGATGAAAGTCGTCTTGGGGAACGACGGGTTCAGCAACAACATGTTCACGGAGATGCACGTCGCTTACCTACTTCACAAAGTCCACCGCCGAGATCCTCGGGTGATGACGGCGGATCAAATCATGCAGATGCAATTCGATCACAACGCACGACTGGCAACCCACTTCTTCCCACGCACTGTGGGAGAAATTACACCGGGCGCGTTCGCGGACATCATCTTCTTGGATTATGATCCCCCCACCCCGTTGACCGTGGACAACCTCCCTTGGCATATCATCTTCGGTGTGGACGGCACCCAGGTCACCACGACCATCGTAGGCGGACGCATCCTTATGAAGAACCGCGAACTGCTTCTGCTGGACGAGGAGGCTATTATGGCGCGCGCTCGTCAAGTCGCACAGAAAACATGGGAGCGTTTCTGGGAACTTTCCGGCACACGGTGAGGGAACGGTACATGCAGCGCCTCCTCCGCCCGAACAGCATCCCTACCTCCGTGCGGATAAGGGGATTCATCGCCGCGAGCGCGGTGGTGTACACCGCCCTCGCGTGGCGATTTCCTCTGCCGCGGCTGTACGACACCATTCCCCCGGTGGATTACGCTAAGTTAACCCGGTACAGCATCACCGGTGTGCTCTTTCTCCTGACCGCGTACATTTTGCTATTCGGCGGCCTTGCATCTCTGATCACCCATCCACCGGAAGGGGCGTCGCACCACGTGCGTTATGTGGCCGCGGGATTGGCTTTGCCCCTCCTGTTTCTGTATCCCATTTTCGCCATCGATTTCTTCCTGTACGCGTTGCATACTCGGGTATGGCTTTTCCACCACCAGAATCCGTTTCTAATCCCGCCCGGCCGATGTCCCGGCGACCGCTGGATTGGGCTCTCCGGGGAATGGATCAACGCAACCAGTGGGTATGGCCCTGTGTGGGAGGTCCTGGCCGCGATTCCGGGCCTGCTCGCAGGGGCTCATCACTTTCTCGCGCACCTCATGGGGCTCAAAGTCATCGCGTACCTTGCCTATTTGACCGATGTGTGGATGCTCGACCGCATCCTGCACGTATGGCGCCCTGAAGAACGTGTGAGGCGCCTGATGTACTTTGCCTGGAATCCCCTGGTCCTGTTGGAATTCGTGGGAAACGGCCACAATGACAGTGTGATGCTCGGGTTTATCCTGCTCGCGTTGTGGCTTCTCTTACAACAACGGGAGTTCTGGGCACATGTGGCCATGGCCATGGCTGTGTTGGTTAAGATACCGGCGCTGTTCTTGTGGGGACTTTTGTGGGTGTGGAGCATGGCTCGACATCGGGATTGGACAACCCGTGTCCGGATCACGGGAGAGGTGTTGGGGCTGGCAGTGCTCACCGGGGGAATCTTCGCCTGGATTTTGTGGCCGAACCCTCATGCGTGGCAGGCCGTGCGGGAAAACACGTTCAGTAGTCGTTCCCCGCAAACACTGGCGATACTCATCGCGATGGGACTTCACATTCCCCACGCGTTCGCCCGAGTTCAACAAACTGCCCAGGCGCTGTTCATCATCGCGGCGTTAGGGGTAGTGGGATGGCTGTGGCACCGAACCTCCCGGGAGGAGGATGAGCCCACGCAGTTTACGCACTTAGTTCATGCCTGGCTGGCGCTCATTGTATTGCTCTTGTACCTTTTCGCTTCAAATTGGCGGCCATGGTATGCGACCTGGTTGTTGCCGTTGGCAGCGCTTTCCCCGTCTTCCGCGTGGCTGTGGGGGGTATTCGCTCTTGCCTTCACCGCGGAAACGGGAGACGTGTACTGGACAAATGTGCGTTGGCGGTTTCTGGGATCGGCCTCACCCCTTGTGGCTCACGTGATCGGTGTACTCTATGTGTTCGGAATCCCCGCGATGGTCTTGGCGCTTTACGCCCGCCGGGAGAGCGCCTTCGCGCCGGACAAGAGAACATAAACAGAACAGACACATCCCACGAATTTCTACTTCTTCTTTACGCCAAGGTACATGAAACGCGATGTGTCAGTCAATCAGATCCAATATCATAAAACATCATGTGACATCTAAACGTTTTTTCGGTCATGCAGGCATCAATGAATCCGTTACACAAGGAGGAATGGCACCCATGCGACGTATTGCAGTGATCGGCGGTACAGGCAAGGAAGGATCGGGGCTGGCCATGCGGTGGGCCCGGGCGGGATATGAGGTTATTATCGGCTCACGCCGCGCGGAAAAAGGCGCGCGGGTGGCCGAAGAATTAAACCGCCGTGCCGGTGTCACCACCATTCGGGGCACGGATAACATCTGTGCTGCCCGCGAAGGAGATGTCATTGTCCTCAGTGTGCCGTACAGTGCACACGTGGACACACTGGCCCAGATTAAAGAGGCGGTACAAGGCAAAGTACTCATTGATGTGACCGTTCCCCTCAAGCCTCCCAAGGTGACCGTAGTCCACATTCCCGAAGGAGGATCCGCGACACAAGAAGCGCAGGATTACCTGGGGGAGGGAGTGCGAGTCGTCGCCGCGTTTCAAAACATCGCCGCGGCGCATCTTGCAGACCCGGAACATGAGATTGATTGCGACGTGCTGGTGTGCGGCGATGACCAGGAAGCCAAGGCCATCGCCATCGAACTCGCACAGGCCGCGGGCATGCGGGGCTTGGACGCGGGACCCCTGGCCAATGCGGTAGTCGTCGAGGGGTTAACGCCCATCCTCATCGGCATCAACAAGCGATACAAGGCCCGGGGGGCTGGCATCCGTATCACCGGGTTGCCGGAGCACAGATAAGCGCTCTTGCTTCCCCGTTCCGCAAGGTGTACAATATTCACACCCGGCCGCAGTCCCTTCGGCGTCTGACCCGGTGTATGACCCTACCAGAAGGAGGCAATAATGGCCACAACGTATGATGCAATTATCATCGGTGGCGGTCACAACGGCTTGGTCACCGCGGCCTACTTGGCAAAAGCAGGTCTGAAGGTCCTGGTCCTGGAAAAGCGCTACATTGTCGGTGGGGCTGCTGTGACGGAAGAGATCTTCCCCGGCTTTAAAGTCTCCACCCTCGCGTACGTGAATTCCTTATTCCGCCCCCGGATTATCAAGGATTTACGCTTGAAGGAGTTTGGATTTGAAATGCTCCCTCGGGATCCCTCATCCTTTACTCCTTTCCCCGACGGGCGGTACCTCTTCTTGGGGCCGAATAAGCGCATGGTGCGCGAGGAGATCGCCAAATTCAGTAAGAAGGACGCGGACGCGTATCCTCAGTACGAAGCCATGCTGGAACGTGCGGCAGACTTCATCGAGCCGCTCCTGGAAATGACACCTCCCGACCCGCGATCTATCAAACCCGGGAACCTCTCCACACTGGGGAAATTGGCCTGGAAATTCCGTGGATTGGGCAAGGACATGTACGAAATCTTCCGAATTCTCACGGCCAACGCGTCCGACATCTTGGACTACTGGTTTGAATCTGAGGAATTGAAGGTCACACTGGCGACAGATGCGGTCATCGGCGCGTTCGCCTCCCCCAGTGTGCCCGGCACCGCGTACGTGCTTTTCCACCACGTGATGGGAGAAACCAACGGCGTGCGCGGGGTATGGGGCTATGTGCGAGGCGGTATGGGCGGCCTCACACAGGCCCTGGCCCGATCGGCCCAGGCCTTTGGCGCGGAGATTCGCACCAACGCGGAAGTGGCGCGGGTGGATGTCCAAAACGGACGGGTCACCGGCGTTACACTCACCGACGGTACCGAATTCAAAGCAAAGGTCGTAGCCTCCAACGCGACCCCGGCCATCACGTTCCTTAAACTGGTCAACCGAGCGGACTTACCTTCGGAATTTGTTGAAGAGGTGGAACGCATCTCCTACGACAGCGCAGTAGTGAAGGTCAACTTGGCCCTGGACGGACTGCCTAACTTCACAGCTTACCCCGGTACAGAACCCGGCCCCCAACACCGAGGCACCATCCACATTTCTCCCAGCCGGGAATACATTGAGGAAGCATTCCGAGACGCCGCGTTAGGCATCCCCTCCCGCAAGCCCATGCTGGAATGTACCATCCCCTCAGTGGTCGATCCTACGGTCGCCCCCGAGGGGAAACACCTTATGAACATCTTCGTCCAGTATGGACCCTACAAACTCAAGGAAGGCACCTGGGACGAAATCAAGGACACGTTCCTGGAACGCATCATTGACACCCTCGCCGAGTACGCGCCTAACATTCGGGACATCATCATCCACAAACAAATCCTCACGCCGTTGGATATGGAACGAGAGTACGGTCTCACCGGCGGCAACATCATGCACGGCGAATTGACCCTGGACCAGATGTTCTTCATGCGACCGGTCCCGGGATACGCGGATTACCGTACCCCTATCCGCGGATTATACCTGTGCGGATCCGGGGCACATCCGGGCGGAGGCGTAATGGGTGCGCCTGGCTATAATGCAGCCCGGGAAATTCTTAAGGATTGGAAGAAAATGAAAAACGGGTGAATCAAACTCATTCTGAGCACGACCGGGTGTAAAGGCCGGGCGTCCTTTTGCTACCGGGGACGCCCGGCTTCGCTTTTCAACGCCGACTAAGACATCGCGCGGAGTTCGTTACTTGGTCGGTGTTTCTCCCTCCTTCTGAGGAAGCGTAAACGTAGGTTGCGCGATGTACAACGCGTCTTCGTTCAAGGAAGAAACAAGCACTTGCCAACGTTGTCCCTTCTCTCCTTGAAAAACCAACGTAAACGGTCCAGAAGGCAAATCATCTCGAGGGATGGTCACTACATGGAAGGGGGAGGTTAACACTTGAATGACCATTTCCCCCGGCCGAGGCGAACGTTCTTCCACAGTGACTTGCACTTCCTTACCCCGGACGGTGACGTGCCGAAGGGTAATTCTATACCCTCCGGTCCGTTTGGCACCCATCAAAGCCACCAATACCACTTGGCGATCCCAATCAATGTCCGGCCACGGAAGTTTATCCGCGTGGTGCTGTTTGAGAAAAGTGTGCCAGGATTGAGGACCAGTAATGAGAGCCAATAAACGTTCTCCGCGTACGGGCCACTGATCACCCTGACGTATAGTTGTAGGGGTCATTTCCACAACGTGCTCCTTTTCCTGCTCACGGGTTGCGACCGGCGTCGGCGGTTGAGTAGAGGAGGCCACGGCGGCCGGTGATGGACCGGATTCGTGTCCACTCTCGAGGAGAGACGGTGTTTCCGATCTAGGGGCCTTGTCCCCAGAGGTCATAGGCGTTATCGGGACACACGCGCTTAAAATGCTCAAAAGCACTACGACAACCAACATAGATTTCAACGATCCTCTCATGTGCTCTTCTCCTCCTCGCACAAAATCGCGCACCTACAAGACGCAGGAGACCCGAAGAACGTTCCATCACCCTAAATGTGGAAAGTCCTTGCTCTGATTGACCGACACATCGCGTTTTATGCACCTTGTCGTAAAGAAGGAGTAGAAATTCTTCCTTCTAAGCCAAGGTACATTCGCAGAGTTTTGTCAGTCACTTAGGTCCTTGCTATCCCATACTATCGTTGTGTTGACAATACTTACAGTTATACGTTATCCTTCTAATCGACAGATAAAACCTTGCGAATATCCCGTGGTCGAAAAAGAAAAGAAGCAAGCTGTGGCATTGTCACCGCTTTCAGCGGCAACAATGCCGACACATCTCGACGCTTAAACATACTAGGATGTCATCGATGCCAACACAGCAGCCAACCAGCCTTCAGGATATCATTGCCCAACGCCAGGAGGAAGATTTCGTCGGCCGCAAGGAATTCCTCCATCGATTTCGCGAGAATTTACATCTTCCCCTGGATGACCCCCAACGCCGCTTCGTCTTCAACGTGTACGGTCAGGCCGGCGTGGGCAAGACCTGGCTTCTCCACGCAATGCAGCGCCAGGCCGAGGAGGAGGGCCATCTCACCGCGTGGTCCGACGAGACCCAGCAGGACATCCCTGCGGTGATGGGCGTCATCGCCGCGCAGTTGGACGCGCAGGGCATTTCCCTCAAGTCCTTCAACGAGCGATACCGAACCTATCGCCAACAACGACAGGAACTCGAGGCCGATCCCGAAGCGCCTCAAGGATTGCCCGTCTTCTTGGGCCACGTGTTGGCCCGGGTGGGCATCCATCTGATGAAGCAGATCCCCCTCGGTGGCGCGCTGGTGGAATTCCTGGACGACGACGCGATCGCGGAACAGGTCGGTGAATGGACCGCGTACATCACCCGCAAGATCACCAACAAGGATGAAGTTCACCTGGTGATGGACCCCATCGCGGTGCTCACGCCCCTCTTCCTGGAGGATTTGCGCAAACGTACTAAAGACCGACAGGTGGTGCTGTTTTTCGACGAATTCGACCGCACCGCGTCCTTCCTCGACCCCTGGCTGCGCTCTCTCCTCCAGGGGAAACACGGGGAAGTGCCCGCGCGGGTGCTCTTCGTCGTTGCCGGGCGGGAGGCCCTGGACCGGAAACTCTGGGCTCCTTACGAGCGGGTCATCGTGCGCATGCCCCTCGCGCCTTTCACCGACGAGGAACTGCGCGCGTATCTCCAGCGCAAGGGCATCACCGAGGAGCGGGTGCTCAGCCTCATCAGCCGGGTGACGGGCAATCTCCCCTTGCTGGTGGCCACCCTGACCGCAGACGGCGTCATCGATGTGGAGGATGTGGGCCTCTCCACGGAGACCGCGGTGGATGTGTTCCTGCGCGGCGCGCCCGACGCGCTGCACCGGGCGGTCGCGCTGAACCTGGCCTTGCCCCGCCGCTTCAACCGCGATATTTTCCGAGTGGTGGTGGACGTGGAAGAAGACGAGCCCCTCTTCACATGGCTCATCCAGCGTCCCTTTGTCCGGGAGACGCCTCTAGGTTGGACGTACCACGGGCTGGTGCGCACTCAACTCCTGCGGTACAAGCACCGGGAATCCCCGGACGAGTGGACAACGCTGCACGAGCGGTTGGCCCGCTATTTTGAGGAGCACCGGGACCAGGTGAAGGTGGGCAAAGGGGACCGGGTACGCCATCCCGCGTGGCAACAGTATGCGCGGGAGGCGGCGTACCATCGCCTGTGCCAGCATGCAGAGCAGGCCCTGACCGACGCGCTCAACGGCTTCATGGAGGCGCTGGCCGTGCACCCCTCTCTCGCCTTGCCGTGGGCCGAGACGATTTTGCACGCGGGAGAAGATGCGGAAGAAAACGCGGTCCGTGAATGGGGCCAAAGCCTGATCACCGCGCTGCAGGGTGAGAAGGACACCCGTCACACCGAAGCGATTGCGGTGTTCACCCGCTTGCTGGAAGCCCCCTTCCTCAAGCGTCGCTGGCGGCGGGTGGCGTATGAACACCGGGGCGAAGCGTATGCCGTGTTGGAACAATATGAAGCCGCGATCGCGGATTTCACCCACGCGTTGCGCTTACATCCCGACGATCCCTCGCTCCTGATACGCCGCGGAGAGACGTACCTGCGGGCAGGAAAACCGAAAAAGGCCCTGGCCGATCTCAACCGCGCGCTGGAAAAAGATACGACCTTGGTGCAGGCCCGATACTTGCGGGGCGTGGCCCACCTCCAGTTGCGTCACTACCGAGTGGCCCTCGCGGATCTGAACGCGGTCTTGGAGGCCCAGCCCGATCATTGGCGCGCGCTGATCGCGCGGGGGGACGTGTACCGGGCCACCGG
>CAYPUG010000103.1:0-9872 GCA_964413905.1 uncultured Anaerolineae bacterium
GGGTAGGCAGACGAGCGAATTCGGAAACATGGGCTTCCTGGCGGAGCCGCCTTTACCATCAGACGATACTTGACCGAGTAATAGGTTCTTCCCGCCGGCTTATGGTCGAGGTAAGAAGCCGAGGGGATTCCGCTGTCGGCCGTGCTGCCGAATTTCAAAGTGGAGATGGTACCCCAGTGCGTTCCCCGTCTTGCCAATACTACCGATACGCTGCCCTTTGGCCACGCTCTGCCCCTTACGCACCAACACCGTTTGCAGGTGAGCGTATAGGGTGACAAACCCATTCCCATGATTGATAATCACCATCTTGCCGTATCCACTTCGGTAGTCTGCACCGGCAAAGACGACATATCCGGAATCCGCAGCCACCACCGGTGTACCGGGCACATTCGCGATGTCTATCCCCTTATGAGGTACACACCCCAGCAAGGGACTGCAGACGATTTGTCCGAACAAGGACGTCAAACGGCCTGTAGCCGGCCAGCCAAAGTTCCCGGTACCATGCGACGCCCCTTTAGGGATAGGGCCACTGTACGCCTGCACCACCGGACGAACAAAGGGCTTGATTCCGTTAGGTACAATGATGATCTTGTTCTCCGGAAGAGGATCGTCCACGCTCTTTAAGCCGTTAGGTTTGTACGCTACAATGTCTTCAGGCTTAACCTTGTATTTCCGGGCGATGGCGGCCAACGTGTCCCCTGCTTCCACGATATGCACCACGCCATCTACAGGCGGGATAATGAGTTTCTGCCCGACCCGAAGCAGGTCCGGATTCAATTCCAGGTCATTCGCCCACTCCACCGTTTCCGGCTTAAGTCCGAATTTCTTCGCGATCTTCCAAACAGAATCCCCTGGCTGAACAACATAGGTGACAATCCACGTTCGTTCCTTCTTGGGTAACAGGACATCGGCATCCAAGGTATGGGCCACCAGGCGCCGTTCTAACGCGTTATCGGATTCCTCATAGGAAACGAAGGAATACAAGGGCACAATATCCTTATCCGGAGCAATCGCGTCGATGGGCACATCACCAAGCGAGGGAGCCGCGGGTTGAGCAACCACCTTAGAGGGCCAGGAAATGGAGAAAACGTGCAAATGAACGAGAAGAAGGACCAAAATGACGCTCGTCAAAATGGCCAGATGAGTAGTCATTCGTTGGACGACATCGGCAATTTCTTCCGTAGGTGTGGCTGTTTGTATCCATGTCCAAACAGCCTGCCAACGACGGCCGCTCAGCCGCCAGGATGGAGTAGGATACGGGTGCGAAAATGCATCAACAGCCCGTCTCCCCTCCAGACCTCCTCTGAGCCATGACATATGCCATGTCCCCCCTTGTAAACGTATCCCCCTTCTGGGCAGAACAACGGCCTTTCATACGGCCGGTTGGAGCCCGACGCACCGTACGGGTTACTGGGGGCTAACCCGATCGGCAATATAGCACACATCTTCGACAGGGGAAAAATTTAGGGCTCGCGCGCGAGCCCTGTTCTTCTCGATTCTCCCTACAACACATCCACATTTAGTGTGGCCAGGAACTCCCGGTTGTTACGCGTACGGGCCAAGCGCTCCAAAATGGGCTGAATCGCTTCTACCCCTCCGCCAATCGCGTCAATCATCCGTCTCAGAGTCCACACCCGTTGTAACACATCCTCATCTAAGAGCAGCTCCTCACGTCGGGTGCCGGACCGCTCGATGTCGATGGCCGGGAAGATGCGACGTTCCGCCAAACGGCGGTTCAAATGGAGTTCCATGTTTCCTGTCCCCTTGAACTCCTCATAAATCACATCATCCATACGGCTTCCCGTGTCTACTAGACAGGTAGCAATAATGGTCAAACTGCCCCCTTCCTCAATGTTGCGAGCCGCGCCGAAAAAGCGCTTGGGAGGATACAACGCGGAGGGATCCAGACCACCGGACAACGTGCGCCCGCTCGGGGGCACAATCAAGTTATACGCCCGTGCTAACCGAGTAATAGAATCGAGCAAAATAACCACGTGATGTTTTAACTCAACAAGCCGTTTAGCCCGCTCCAAGGCCATCTCGGCCACCTTTACATGGTTTTCCACCGGCTCGTCAAAAGTCGAGCTGTACACCTCTGCTTCGACCGCCCGCTCCATATCGGTCACCTCTTCGGGCCGCTCGCCGATTAACACCACCATCAAGTGGATATCATCGTAATTCTCGGTGATCCCATTGGCAATCTGTTTCAGGATGGTGGTCTTCCCGGCCTTAGGGGGGGACACAATAAGCCCACGTTGTCCACGGCCGATAGGTGCCAACATGTCGATGAGTCGGGTGGCCAGGATGTGAGGTTTGGTCTCCAACTTAATCTGCTCGTTAGGGAAAATAGGGGTCAGGCGGTCAAACCAGGGCCGGAATTTCGCCTTCTCCGGATCCATCCCGTTGATGGCTTCTACTTTAAGAAGACTCATGTACTTCTCATTTTCCTTCGGTGGGCGCACTTGCCCCATCACATGATCCCCTTGGCGCATGTTAAAGCGCCGGATCTGGGACTGGGACACATACACATCATGGGGCCCCGGAATCAGGCGCTTTCCACGAAGAAAGCCGATGCCCTCATCCATAATGTCAAGGATACCCCCACCGAACTGATACCCCTCTGCTTCAGCCTGGGCTTGAAGCAAGCGCATGATTAAATCCGTCTTGTTGAGACGGGTGTATCCACTAACCCCCATCTCCTTGGCCAACTCCCTTAATTCGGCCAATGTCTTTTGTTCAAGTTCTGCGATGTTCACGGCTATTTCACCTCGTTTCTGGGATATTTCTTTGGATTATGGGTTAATTAACCGCTTATCACCCTCTCGGCCTCCACGCATAACACAACACGCGCGTCATGGCTCCCGAGGGGGAATGCCGATGGGAGGACGGCTTATCAACCGCATGGCGCGCGGTGAGTCACTCTTATAAGATACGCAAGCATACACTCATAGGCTTGCAGCGGACCATACAGATATGCCCAATGTGCAGCCATTACTCAGGGCCTAACCGGCCGATGACCATAAACGATCTACGCCTTTACATAACCAGGTAAGACCGTACGTTCAGGCCGGCGCCCAACAAAATACGTCCTTTTCAACGTTTTGCCCCAGAAAATTCATCCCCCCGACCCCTATCCCTGCCCAAATTAAAAGGGTAGGGTCTCTTTAACGTTTATCTGGGGACATTCATCATTATGCGGGTCACACCTGCCAGACGCCAGAGGAATCAATACTGGCAAATATTAGTATAGCACAACTTTGCCACTTCGTCAACTCATGCGAAGATTTAGGGACCATAAGAGGTCATAAAGTCACACACGTTGTGAGCGCTCACGAAGTCGCGCGTTGGGCCAATTCAATCAATGACGGACCGATCCGAACCAAGCCGGTTTCGGTGATTTCGCACACATGAATCCGTTCATCGTGGCCGGTCAGACGACAGCCATCAATCCGAAACAACCGAATCATCTCCCCGATAGGCAACTGATATAACTTCTGTTTGTACGAAGAAGTGATGACCTCTTTAGAGAACACTAACGTCCCGTCCATAATATGCGCTACTGCGTACCCTCCCGCGGCCTCTGCAGACATTTCCTCATGGCTGGACCGTTTTTGGGACACCAAAAAACCTGTTTGGTGCCATTTCTTGAGAAAATTGTAAATTCGGCGTACGACCGTGCGCGCGGCCATTTCCTTATGCTCAAAAAGACCGGTGACAGAATCGATGATAGTGTGCTGAACGTGATAGGTCTTAATGACATGGGCCAAGGTCGCAAGTAGGGAAGGGAGATCATCCTGAAGGTGGGAATGAGTGGCCACATCGATGAATACGATGTTCTTTTCCACCGCCTCCGGGGAGATGGCCAAGGCTTTCGCCCGCTCCCGCATGCCCATGACAACAAAAACGTCCGGCGTTTCTACCGTAATGAACGCCACCGCTTCCCCGCGCCCGGCTTGGGTGAGCGCATATTGCTCCACCATCAAACTCTTCCCCGTATCCGCGACACCCGTCACGTTCATAATGCTATAGCGGGGAATGCCACCCAGCGAGACCCGTCGGGGTTTGCCATCCCGCCAATCCACCTTGAAGAACAAGTCATCGAGTCCCTCGATGCCTGTGGGCACGCCCTCCAACCGAGGTGCCCGAGTTTGGGCCTCCCCAAAACGGACAATGCTCTCCTCTACCACGCGGGGGCCTGATTCACCCCCCCACTCGTCCTCCCACCGATTCATCATGCTCCTCTCCCCAATAATTCGTTTGCATGTAGGCTTAAAATATTAAGGAAGGGGGGATTCGATGGGTCTTTCGCCTTCTTCGACGGCGAAAGACTCCCGAATTCCCACCCTATCCTTGGACCAATCAACCGGCAGCCCGCTTCAGGACTTTGAGCAGTTCGGCGGGGTTGGTCACCGTCTCGGGTAAACGGTCTACTAGGTCGGCCACCGGTCGGCCCTCAACCTCTAACCCCTTCAACCGTGAGACGATTTCCTCCCGGTTCAAGGGGAACTTCGCGCCGCGAATGCGCCACAGCACCTCTACCGGCCAGGCCACTTCCAGAATTTCCAAAACATCTTGGAAGACAGCCTCAAGAAAGTGCACACTCTCATTACCCGCCTTAATTTCTTGGTAGGCCCACTTCGCCAAGCCGCCGGCAATGTGAACCTTCAGTTCCTTCAGTTGCAACTCTTCCGAAAGTTTAGCCTTCGTGGCCTCCACGTCCGCCCGCAGAATATTGCGCACCGTTTGCTCGGTAATGCCTAACTCTTGGGCAATCTGGGACGGAGCCCAGTCGTATTCCGCGTTTAGCACCACCGCGTACGCCGCCTCCAATAGGCTGGGAATCCACGTCAAATTACGGTAGTGGATAATCTGGCGAGGGCCTCCGGCCAACTCCAGCGCCTTTAAAAACACCCGGATAGCCCATGGATCTGGATAGACTTCTTGAACGTCCTGAGCCCCTAAGATCACCATGGCTTCTCACCTCCTCTCATCCCGCATCCCAGTGCCTCTTACCAATTTCGGCCCATCCCTAGAAAAAAGGATTCACATAAAACACGGTGCCGGTCCGTCAGCCTCACCGATTTTCTACTCTATAGGTGTCAGAATATCCTTAGAAAAGAGTTAGGGATTTATTAGACCCCTTCGTTTAACGGCCAAAACTCTGCAATGCACCTTTCCGCCTTTCTCTGACGCCGGAGTGCACAAAACGTGATATGTGGGTCACTCCGTAGGGTGCCTTTGACGCTCCAAGCGAGAGGGGAGGGAAAAGCCCTGAGGTACGGCCAATCGTTCTGCAGCCCTGCTTTGGACCGCATACCTACTTAAGGGTTCATCCCACGCGATGGCCTGGAAATCATCAAAATACACCGTGCCTGGGGCATATGAAGACGGCCAGTTTATAACCCCCACATATCCTTGGTAAAGTAACGTCGCGTCTTGAATAGAGGTTAAGTACGTGTTATTCACCCACAAGTGAATGTGTGAAGCGTCACGCACCACTTTAATTACGTTCACATCCGTGCCTGGGTGAATGACGTTGGAAGAAAGCCAAGGATCACCATCGGAGGGATCAAACGTAAGACCTTGCCATCGCTCCCCATCATACAAAGCTAAAGCATATTCCTGAGTATCTGGAATGACCAGAAACGCATAAAAGGATGAAAACGTCCCATCTTCGCCGAAGAAAAGCCCATACGCTGCCGGATACACCTCACCGGGCTTACGCCGGGCTGTAATCTGAAAAGTCCCGTTGGGATATGAGGGAATAGGCGCTCGGAACAAACACGCCCAATTCGGTTGAGTGACCGTCACATAGCGCCCCGCGACATAAGCGGACTGACATACATCCCAACGACCCACAGGCCAGCCGCTCGCCGGAGAATCAAAGGGATCGCGTAAGACAACTGTAGGGACCGTGACTTTAAAATCATCGAAATAAGAGAGCCACGAAACTCCGTCGGTGTACCCACTCCACGCCAACAGCCCCACCTCACCGTTGCCAGGGAAAGAATCATCTTCCACAGAGGCCACATCCATCCCGTTAATATAAAGCACAATGTGGTCCCCATGTCGACGCACCTTCAGCACATTCTCGCCATCATCGGGCTCGATTCCCATAAACGGGGTCCAGCCCACCAAAGTGACCCAATCATCGTGATCGAACCGTTCCAGGGCAAACGTTTGAGTCGCAGGATCTACCCAAAACATATACGCTTCTACCAACTCCCCCCGCGCATTTGAGCTGCCACCAAAATACAAGCCATAAATGCTCCCATCCCACGTATCACTCTTAGCAGCCACCACCTCAAATACCCCATCCGCGCGTGGCGCCACAGGGGCGGGAGAGTAACAAGCATTACTTTCCTCCTCTACTTCAATAACGTACTTCCCTCCCTCGTACTTGAACGCACATTTGTCCTCCACACCGGACTTCCAACCACTCCCAGAATGCGAAAAATCATCGTAGAAGACCCGCGGGGAAGGAAGCGGCGTGGGGGTAGGTGGCGGTCCCGTCGGTGTGGGGGTCCACGTCGGTGTGGGAGAAGGCGTTGCCGTCGGTGTAGAAGTCGGCAACACCGTGCCTGCGGGGGTAGGCGTTGGAGTGAGCACCACGTGACGTCGTGCCCCCGTCATCCAAGGATGGAATAAACGAATGGCAGCCGAAGAGGCCGGACGTGTAGGTGTCGGCGTCGGTGTTGGAGTGGCCGGAGGCGCGGCTAAGGAAAGCACGTACACACTTCGGCCATGGGTGGCGGCAATCAATGTATGCGTTGCCTTATGATAAACAAGGTCTACCACCGGCGTTGTGGGGAGCCCGGTCCCAAGCATCATCCAATGGCGGCCGCCATCTACAGTGCGGAACACGCCAATATCCGTACCGATATATAGGGTATGAGTATGATCCGGATCCAAGGCTACCGAGAGGACGGGAATGTCCGGCAGATCACCGCTGATATCCCGCCATGTTCGTCCCCCATCGGTCGTCTTGAACACGTGACCGGGGGTATCTGGTGTGTGGGTATCAAACCCGTTGTAAACCACATATGCCACCCGACTGTTGTGGGGATCCACCGCGATACGAGACACCCATCGCTTTGGAAGGCGAGGCGAAGTGATATCCTGCCACGTCATGCCGGTGTTAGTGGTCACGTGAATGTAGCCATCCGATGTGCCCACATAAATCGTCCGAGGATCCGAAGGGGCCACGGCAATCGCCGAGATCCGACCGCGATTTCGGGGTCCGCCGGTGAGATCGCCACTTATAGGACGCCACGTTTCAC
The DNA here is from genome assembly GCA_964413905.1 of uncultured Anaerolineae bacterium. Classification (GTDB taxonomy): domain Bacteria; phylum Chloroflexota; class Anaerolineae; order JAADDB01; family JAADDB01; genus CAYPUG01. The sequence continues at coordinate 7,281 of CAYPUG010000103.1, forward strand.
CCCGGTTAGTGGTCCGATAAAGCCGAAATGTACCATAATACAACACTCCAGGTGTCGAGGGATCTAGAGCGAAAGGAGCGTAAAAGAGCGCGCGGTCGTTTTTATCGATACCCTTCACCTTGATGGGCCAATCATCTACCGGAGCGGAACCGCCTTTATCATTCCGCTGGAAAGAAATGCCAAAACGAGAGCCGTAAAAGATTCGAGGATTAAAGGGATCAATGGCAGCAAACCCACCATCACCTACATCAAGCGCTTGCCAAGCCCTATCCCCTGTTGTTTTGGCTTTATTGTTATCCTGCATCCCCCCGTACACCAGATGAACATTCCGGGGATGAACACTAACGCCCGTGAATTGTAATGTGGAGAGATTCGTGTTTCGATTTTCCCAGGTGCGTCCCCCGTCCGTAGAACGCCACACGCCACCATCTGTCCCCACCCACACCACATTAGAATTGCTGGGAGCGAACACAATGGCGTGGACATCAGGATGTAACGTATGAGCGGGGGAATCGTTTGGCGTGAGATCCTCCCACGTTATCCCCCCGTCCGTAGAACGCACCACAACCTCCTTCACCCGAAAAACAGGCTCCCAAATGTAATTCGCCGAGCCTCCCAAATACACATAGTTGGAGTTACGAGGATGAACAACAACCACGTTGTCATACCAGCATTGGCCCGTACAGTAGTTTGGTGCATTCTGTAACCACGACCACGATACCCCTCCATCCGTGCTCTTGAACACCAATCCACCGGTAAAACGGCCGGGTATTGTGTACTCAAAACCGGCATACAACACATTCGGATTCGAGGGGGAAAGAGCTATCCGGATATTGCCGAAATTGGCATCAGGCAATCCTTGAGTCAACTGCGTCCAATGCTCGCCGCCATCAGTGCTTCTAAAAATACCGTATCCCCAAAACGCGGCATAAAGGATGTTAGGATGACGCGGGTGCATCACCAAATCCGACGCGCCAGCACAATCCCGACATCCGATCAGTACCTCCCACGAACGCCCCCCGTCCGTGGAACGGTAAATCCCGCGGATGGGCAACATGGGGCCACGCACACCCGTTGCCGACGTGGCCACATAGAGAATATGCGAGTTAGAAGGATGCACAACGATGGAGCCGATCCCCAACCCTGTGAACACATCTTCGCCCAAATGCATCCACGTCCGTCCCCCATCGTCGGATTTATAAAGACCGACCCCGTAGTAATTATCCAACCCTAACGTGGGCTCACCGGTGCCCACATACACCACATTTGGATTAGAAGGCGCAATCGCAATGGCCCCGATAGCCTGAGAGGGCAAGCCATCGGTTAATGGCGTCCACGAAGTCCCCCCGTTCGTCGTCTTCCACACACCGCCCATCGCTGTGCCCAGATACACCATCTGACTGTTTCGCGGATCAACGGCCAACGCGGTCACACGACCGCTCACATTCACCCGTTGACTGCCGATCTGAGAACTCCGCATCGGGGCCGGGCCGATGTTCTGCCAGCGCAATGCAGCACTCGAGGCAGCACTCGCGTCCAAAGAACGGGATACCCGCTGAGTCTGACGCCATGCTTGCAGCAACGCGCGTGCGGAAATACTCTGTTTGGGATAGGCCCGTTGCTCCAAAAACCACTGCAACCGAGAACGAGGACCGTCTCCCTCATCCTCCCGTACGGCTTTTTTATCCCAAGGAAGACTTTGCCGCACATCGGGCACAGTGACCCCGCGCGCTAAACACCCATTGCACCGGATTAACTCACCGGGATCCCACGCGTCCGCCCGAGAAGGTGCAGGGGATAAGGGCAGGATCAACGGCTCAAACGAAGGTGCGTGTCGGACCCCCAAAAGGCCGCTGATACCCAAGAGAACCACGACCCACAAGAGAAACCACATCCAGAGGTACCTGCGCATACGCGGCCATCGACTTGGCCGGTGAGAATTGCAATCGCCCACGAGATAACCTCCCTGTGTTCTAAAATTTTAAAACCTATCCCAAAAACTGAGTTGCTCGCCTTCTGGATGGCGGCGCCGTTTACGCTTGCCCGTAATACGCCGAATTTCCTTGAGAGCCGCTTCGATGTCATTAAGAAAACGCGAAGGAGTCTGTTCCACCGTCCGGCCGAATAAGTGCCGTCGGCGGGCATGGGTAAGGATGAGTTTTTCTCGGGCACGGGTCATGCCCACATAAAAAAGGCGCCGTTCCTCTTCGATATCCACTCCGCTCTTCGCGAGAAGGTACGGCAAGATGCCCTCCTCGAGCCCGACAATGAAAACCACGGGGAATTCCAGCCCTTTCGCCGCGTGTAAAGTCATCAAAGCGACCCGGTCCGCGCGGGGATCGTAAAAATCCGTCTCACTCCCCAGGACCACCTCGTCCAAAAACGCACGCAACGCCTCTTCTCCTTTGCGATCCGGGGCCGCGACCTCCACCAACCTATCTAGCCGTTCCCTGGCTGCATCATCCACCTCACGTTCTTGCAACAACTCATCCCGCACGTGTTCCACAATCTGGCGCACCGAAAGCCCGTCCCACGTCGGATCGTACACGCGCAACCGTTCCAAGGCGGATCTGACCACCGGATGCGCAGTCC
>CAYPUG010000104.1:0-9766 GCA_964413905.1 uncultured Anaerolineae bacterium
CGCGTGGTGTTTACCGAACTGCGTCGCCGTGGTGATCCGCCCATGCAGAAAGTGCGCATTCGGGGCCTTTCATCGGTGGACCCGGCCAACACAAGAAATGATGCCACCTATGTATTCATCGGTGATGAGACGTGGTTCGTGGCCGGCACGGATCGGTTCTACACCACCCACGCCACGGAACGGCGGCTTTACTTGTCTCCGGAGGATATGATACCGGCAACAACGCAATTGGAGCCGAAGGGGCCGTATCCCGAACAGGTGAACGGTTTGGACGTGGATTACTTCGTGATCCCTGACGGGAAAGCCATCTTCGGTGATGGCCCTAATGCTCCCACGAATGCCGAACTCCTTCAAGGCGATGTATGGGTAGCGCGTGACGGGAATTTTATCACCCGTTATATCATCCGCGCCCGGGCCGACGACCTCAAGTTACGTCGCGAGCCTACTCCCGGCACCCTATCGATTGTGTACAATGTGCGTCCTCTCCGGCCCGAAGAGGTGCAGATCGTTCCTCCGGAGAACGCGTTGACTCTGGAGGAGACCGCCATGAAGGGATTCCAACCGGGGGAGTTCCCCGTTCCTGAAGGCGCTCAACCGGAGACGTTGGTGAACACAGATAAACAGCAACTGATTTCCGTCATTGTGCCTCACACCACCGTCACGGATACCTTTTCCTTCTATGCCGAAGCCCTTCAGAATTTGGGATGGTCGGAGATTCAGGATGACCATCATGGGGATGCGACGTCCGTCTATTCCTCTTGGGAGAAAGACGGAGATACCGTGATGCTTTCCATTCGGGCGTTGCGTACAGAGGATGGTGTTCAAGTTGTGGCGCAGAACGGTCCTTCGCAGGCCACAAAGTAGGTGAATGATTGTCGATCCGGTGGATATCCGATACTTAATTCGACAGGAGGGGACAATATGGCCGAAAAGATTGTACCCGGACCCAATGCTGAAGCCTGGATTCAGCGCGATGGAGCGAACATATCGCCATCGTACACGCGAAGTTACCCCTTTGTGATGGCTCGTGGGGAAGGGGTGTATGTGTGGGATGTAGACGGGAACAAGTTCCTCGACTTTACATCGGGCATCGCTGTAACCAGCACCGGGCATAGCCATCCGGAAGTTGTGGAGGCGATCAAACGACAGGTGGATCAATTCTTACACATGTCGGGGACAGATTTCTATTATCCCCAACAGATTGAATTGGCGGAAACGCTCAATCGGCTGGCCCCGATTTCGGAGCCGACTTTGGTTTTCTTTACCAATTCGGGAGCGGAATCTGTGGAGGCAGCGATCAAGCTGGCGCGTTATGCCACAGGCCGGCCGCACATTATTGCCTTTCGGAACGCATTTCACGGTCGCACTATGGGGGCGCTTTCCTTGACCGCGTCAAAAGTGGTTCAGCGGCGAGGATTTGCGCCTTTGTTGCCTGAAGTGACCCATGTGGAATATGGGTATTGTTATCGGTGTCCCTTCAATTTGAAATACCCGGACTGCGATTTTCGGTGTATCCGCGTGATTGAGGAGGATTTGTTCCGGGCCGAAGTCCCGCCGGAGCAGGTGGCCGCCATTTTTGTCGAACCCATTCAGGGTGAAGGGGGGTACGTGGTCCCCCCGCCGGGCTGGATGAAGGCATTACGGGAGTTGACTCAAAAATACGGTATCTTGTTGGTGGCCGATGAGGTGCAGACGGGAATGGGGCGCACAGGCAAGATGTTCGCGATGGAGCACTTCGGCGTGGAGCCCGACATCATCGCCGTCGCCAAAGGCATTGCCTCGGGAATGCCGCTGGGCGCGATGATCGCGCGGAAGTCCTTGATGACGTGGCCGCCGGGCGCCCACGCAAGCACCTTTGGTGGTAACCCTGTCTCTTGTGCTGCCGCACTGGCAACCATTCGCCTGTTGGAGAACGGGCTGGTTGAGAACGCCGCACGGGTGGGTAAACACATGATGGCTCGTCTGTTGGACATGAAGGATAATCACCCCAGCATGGGAGATGTGCGCGGTTTGGGATTGATGATCGGGGTGGAATTCGTTCGCGACCGGGCGACCAAGGAGCGAGCCAAGGATATTCGCGATTGGATCGTTCAGAGGGCCTTTGAGAAGGGTCTGCTCATTTTGGGAGCCGGTGTGAACGTCGTACGCTTCATCCCGCCGCTGATCATTGATGAACAGACCGCGGATGAGGGGCTGGATATCTTTGAGGAGGTCCTGACCGAAGCCGAGAGAGAACTCCTTTGATGGTACTTCTTCGTGTGGGGAGGGCCGACCACGCCTCGCGACCCTCCCCACCTATCAAGCGGCTTTCTTCCTGCGGGCGCGTTCCCGGCGTTTCTTCTCCTTTTCATAATAAGCGAGGATGTTCGCCCGGTGAATGTGAACCGTCAATCCCTCCAGAGGGATACGGGATTTGCCAAAGTGCTCGATGGGAATGCGGAGCAAACGGGAAACGGGTTCGCCTCGGTCTAACGCATCCCTGACGACCCGGATTAACTTCTCCAAATAGGCGATATTGCTATCGATGTGCTCGCCGATTTCTCCCCGGAGGAGCACTTCTCCGTGGCCTTGTACTAAGTGCTCCATGGCATAGGATTTTTTGATGGCTTTTAGGGACTGGATGAGATCTTCGGGATCTCCGTCCGCGATGTAGGGAATGGGCATCATGGTGTCGCTGGCAAGCAATGTCCGGTCTTCCTGGATGTATGCACCGATGAGGTCCGGGGTGTGTCCCGGCGAGTGGAACAGGGTGATGGTTTTATTGCCCAAGTGCAAGGCAGCATCTTCTTCAGTCCACAATGCAGGATGGCGTAATGTGACCTCGTTAAGTTCCGGCTCTGATTGTCGCGCTTCTTCCAGGCCTTTACGGCCATAGCGCGTGAGCAGATCGTAACAGCGCCGGTGTCCGATGACCTCGGCTTCGGGAAATAAGTAAGCACCGTACACGTGATCCGCGTGGGAGTGGGAAAGGATGAGATAACGAACGGGGCCGCGTTTGCGGCTTCGGATGAATTCCAGCATTTGCCGGGTTTCGCTGGGGAAAGGGAGTGTATCGAATACGACAACGCCTCGTTCGGTGAAGATGACCGTGGCTGTGACTTCAATGTACCGTTCACTGGTAAAGACATAAATGTCATCGGTTAGGCGTTCTCGGTGCATGTATAGACCTCCGATTAGTCCATTGAAAAGCCGCCGCGGATTTGGGGCTTTTCCATAGTGGTTGGGTTATCAAAGCGGTGCCAGGTCACCGCATTCCGAAAGGTTGTCAAAGCGGTGACAGGTCACCGCACTCCAAAGCCTTCCCAAAATCAGCGAAAGAAGTGTTACACATTAAAAAATACAGACCACCAGGCCGTCCCGGTGGTCTGTTCCCCGCAGTGCCGTGTGCCGAGTGGTCCTGAACCTGCTCTCGCAGGTGGGGATCTCGGGTGAGGTTCCCGCCTTGCCTCTCGGCTATCGCGTTTCCCTCACGCATCTCGATCCCCGTTTTTGATAAGTTGGGTCAGGACGCATCATGGCATCACGCACACCGCAGGGCCGATCTAACTATAACACAGATCATTAGGAGGAGACAAATTAGGCCATGTTCATGCCCCTGGCGGCATCAGGATGAAGCCCGTCCGGCGGGCCTCAGAATAATCAGCCCATGTTCTCCCAGGACCGCGCCGCGGCTATCGTGGTCAATACGTAATGGGATGTTAGACAGGCGAGGAGTATTGTGGTAAAAGAGAGGTGATGAACCGATAAAACACGGGAGGATGATCATGGCGTATAAAAGTCTGCGGGATTTCGTCCACCGTTTGGAACAGGCCGGGGAGTTGGTGCGCGTGCGCGTTCCCGTTAGCCCGGATTTGGAGATGACAGAAATTGCAGATCGGGTGATGAAATCTCCTCCTGAACGCAATAAGGCGTTGCTTTTTGAGAACGTCCGCGGTTCGGATATACCCGTTCTGATGAATATGTTTGGTTCGGCGCGACGTATGGCTTGGGCCTTGGGGGTTGATGACCTGGAGGAATTACGTACACGCTTGGAACGCCTCATTAAACCGGAAATTCCCCGCGGGTTGAGTGATAAACTCCGGCTGGGGGCAGAACTTCTGCCCGTGTTACGCTCTGTTGGACCTCGGATGGTGAGCAAAGGGGCATGTCAGGAGGTGGTCATTACGGATAACCCTTCCCTCGATAAGTTGCCCATTTTAAAGTCCTGGCCGAAGGATGGTGGCCGGTTTATCACGTTGCCCCAGGTCATCACCCGGGATCCCCGAACGGGGAAACGCAATGTGGGCATGTACCGTCTTCAGGTATATGATGAGCGCACGCTGGGCATGCACTGGCAAATTCACAAGGGGGGCGCGGAACACGCGCGCGTGGCCCAGGATATGGGCATTCAGCATATTCCTGTGGCTGTGGCCCTGGGCGGCGATCCGGCCGAAATTTGGGTCGCGTCGGCTCCGCTGCCACCGGATATTGATGAGTACATGTTGGCCGGATGGTTGCGCGGTAAACCCGTGGATTTGGTGAAATGCGTCACTCAACCGCTAGAAGTGCCTGCAGACGCGGACATTGTTATTGAAGGGTATGTGGATGTGACGGAATTACGGACCGAAGGTCCGTTTGGAGATCATACGGGATATTACACTCCCCCCGACTTGTATCCGGTGATGCATGTCACGGCCATTACCCATCGCCGCCACCCGATATATCCTGCCACGATTGTGGGACGTCCTCCGATGGAAGATTATTGGATGGGAAAGGCGACAGAACGTCTTTTCCTGCCTCTGTTACAGTTGTTCCTCCCCGAAGTTTTGGACATGAACATGCCGGCCGAAGGGGTCTTTCATAATCTTCTCATCGTTAAGATGCACAAGCGCTACCCGGGACACGTGCGTAAAGTCATCCACGGTATTTGGGGCCTTGGGCTCATGGCATTGACTAAAGCGGTCGTGGTGGTCGATGAGTGGGTAGACATTCATAACCTCAGCGAAGTGGCGTGGCAGGTCTTGGGGAACGTGGACTGGGCTCGGGACGTCATCATTACCGAGGGGCCTGTCGATGCGTTGGACCATGCCTCCTATCGCCCCAATTTCGGTGGCAAAATCGGCGTGGATGCCACCGCCAAGGACGAATGGGATGGCTACACGCGCCCGTGGCCCGAACGTATTGAGATGTTGCCGGAAATTAAGGAGTTGGTGGATAGGCGGTGGCAGGAGTACGGAATAGATTCGCCGGAACGTTAAGCCCATGAAACGTGTGCGCATTCTCTGCAGTCTGTTTGTCGGTGGACTCCTTGCCTTAGCGGGGCTGTGGCTCAGTCAACGTCGGTATGTGTACCACGATGTGCAGGAGGTTCCGCCGCGGCCGGTAGCCATTGTTTTTGGCGCAGCCGTCTATCCCGGTGGACGTCCCAGCCCTGTACTGGCCGACCGCGTTGAAGCGGCGGTGGAGTTGTACAAAGCGGGGAAGGTCCGGCACATTTTGATGAGCGGTGATAATCAGACGGTGTACTACAATGAGCCCGGGGCTATGATGCGCTACGCGACCGAGTTAGGGGTTCCGACAAAGGTGCTTCATCCGGATTATGGGGGACGGCGGACGTATGACACATGTTACAGGGCGCGCTACATTTTCCAGGTGAAGCAGGCAATTCTCGTTACGCAGGATTTTCACCTGTCGCGAGCGCTCTTCATTTGTCGGCACATGGGCATCGACGCGGTGGGATACAGTGCAGATCGGCGTGCGTATCCCCTCGGCGATGTGGTGTACTGGTATGTGCGCGAGGTATTTGCTTTGGCCCGCGCGGTTATTGACCTCATACTCGGTCGTCCCGCGGCCGTTGGAGGAGAGCCTTTACCTATTGAGTAGCTCGGTTCGTCCTGTGGTGGGTGGGTTGGTTTTCTATTGGGCCGGCCTGATTGACTGACAAAACTCTGCGAATGTAGGTTGGCTAATTTCTACTCTTTCTTTATGCCAAGGTGCATGAAACGCGATGTGTCAGTCACTTAGTGGGCCGGCTTTTGTTTTTCGCTTAACCCTAAGCGTTTCAAAAGGCGGGGCCATCCTCGGTTGATATAAGTTTCCAACAAAGCCGCGGTGGCCACATACATCTCATAAGGATGTCCATATGGATCGGTAATGTCCTTGTGTTCCCCCGCCAACTCGCTCAGTAGAACGACTTTTGTCGCCGCTTCCGGCAGGGTGTAAAGAATGCTCCGCCGGTGTGCGTCCGTCATTACGATGATCAGGTCGGCCTCCTTAATCATTTGGGCCGTAATCTGACGGGCCCGGTGATGAGAGATGTCAATGCCTCGTTCGGCCAACACCTTTTGCGCGTAGAGGCTAGGGGGCTCTCCTTCCAACGCGTAGGTCCCGGCCGTTTCTACCCGAATCGTGCTCTGAAGTCCTTCCTCCGCGATTTTAGCCTGTAAGAGCCCATAAGTCATAGGCGAGCGACAAATATTGCCGGTGCAGACTACCAATACCCGCTTTGTCATGGTGTTACCTTGAAGGAAAGGTTCCGTTCGCGACGGATGCGAGCCGCGTTTGCGTGAGCCGTCAGGCCCTCAGCTTCTGCCAATATCTCCGCGGCTTCAGATATGGCGTCCATTCCCCCCTCGTTCAAGGCCACTACAGAGGTGATTTTGACGAAGTCCAGCACGTTGACCGGGCTGGTGAAACGGGCCGAGCCTCCGGTGGGCATGGAGTGGGACGGCCCGGCGACGTAATCGCCCAAAACCTCAAACGAGTATTCTCCCACAAATATTCCGCCCGCGTTGCGGATGTTCCCCACCAGATCCCACGGATCCACCAGGGAGAGACAGAGGTGTTCCGGTGCAAATTCATTGGCCAACTCTACGGCCTCGGCCAGATCGTGCGTGATAACGATGCCGCCGTGAAGGTGGAGGGATTCTCTGACAATGTCGGCCCGTTCTAGACGCTCCAGTTGTTTTTCGACCTCCTGTTGGACAAAGCCGGCAAACGTGCGATTCGGGGTCAGAAGGATGGCCGTTGCCAAAACATCATGTTCCGCCTGCGCGAGGAGATCGGCCGCTACCCACGCCGGGTTTGCGGTTTCGTCGGCGATGATAACCGTCTCTGTCGGCCCCAACAGGCCCTCGATACCCACGTCACCGAACACTTGCTTTTTCGCCAAGGTGACAAAGATGTTCCCCGGCCCCACGATCTTGTCCACCCTGGGGATGGTCTTTGTTCCGTACGCCATAGCTGCGATGGCTTGGGCTCCACCCACCGCGAAGATACGGTCCACTCCCGCAATGTCTGCAGCCACCAGTGTTACGGGTTCGACGCGGCCGTCGGTCCTGCGCGGCGGAGTGCACATAACGATCTCCTCCACACCCGCCACCCGGGCAGGGATCGCGGTCATCAGCACAGTGGAGGGAAGAGGCGCACTCCCCCCGGGCACGTACAAACCCACCCGTTTCAGAGGGCGTACGATTTGTCCTAAGCCGCCTTCGGCCTCCCACTCTGTCCAACCGCTTATGGGTTGTTTGCGATGAAAGTGTTCAATGCGACCGGCTGCAAATTCCAGCGCGCTGACAACCTCCGGGGACACTTGATCATACGCTTCCTCGATGGCCTTCAGGGGAACCTCCAAGTACGCGGGGGTGATCTTATCCGTTTTTTCCGTCCACTCCTTCAACGCAGCATCTCCCCGCTCACGCACGTCCTGGATGATATGCCGCACCGCGTCTTCAGGGGTAAGGTCTTCTCCAAACACGTGGCGGATGCCTTCACGAATCCGTGGCGGGATGGGCCACTCATCCCACCGACGTCGTTTTAAGATGGTTTTTTTGGCCTCTTCGGCGGTGTAAATGCGTATGGCAGACATGATCTCCTCGCGTCTTGTGAGAGTGTGTCGGGGGAATATTACTCATTCTCCCGCAGGCGTTCCAACTTTTGTTTCCTTGATTCTCGTGATGATATTTTGAATGCGTTCTTCCTTTAGCCGATAACTGGCACGGTTGGCAATGAGTACCGCTTGGGAATACATGATGACGCGGACCTCGATGAGGCCGTTCTCGCGTAGCGTCCGACCCGTTTGGACCAAGTCCACAATGACGTCCGAAAGCCCTACTAAAGGACCGAGTTCTACCGACCCACTAAGGGGGATAATTTCCGGCGAGACCCCTCGGGCGTGGAAGTATTGGAGAGCCAGGTTGGGATATTTGGTAGCAACTCGAGGGTTGGGATTCAAACGAAGAGAATGGTACGCGTCCTCCCGATCGCGGGGGACGGCCACGCTGAGGCGACAATAGCCAAAAGGTAGAAGCATGGGCTCGTACACGTCGTAGTTGCCTTCCCGTAGAACATCCAGTCCGACAATGCCCAAGTCGGCTACACCGTGTTCCACGTATACAGGGACGTCGGCCGGTTTGGCCAGGAGGAAATCCAAATCCGGCTCCGCACCGGGCAGGATAAGGGCCCGCTCATTGTTCTGGCTGTGGCACCTCATCAATCCCGCAGCACATAACAACTCGCGCGCGTCCTTCTCCAATCGGCCTTTTGCCAAGGCGATGCGGATGAACATCGTTTCACTCATTCCCCGATCAATCCTCCAATCTCCTCGGTCCAATCTTCAGTGGAAGGCACACGGTGTTCAACGTCGTGAGACCAAATCCACACCTCTTGCCCACACCACACCGCGATGGGAATATGACTTCGGCGCGCGTAATCCCACAATACTTCCCGTGTGTTCGCGGTATAATGCCAGGTAACCCGTTTCCCCTGTTCCCGGAGCCATTGGATTCGCGCGACGGTTGCCGCCGTAATGTCTCCTCCTACGACGATGTCTGGCGTCCACCGGGGCGGCGTGAGTCCTTGTGCTTCACGCGCACGCAAGGCGCGATCAAGGGTGATGGCAAATCCCACGGCAGGTTGCGGAGGGCCGAATTCTCCCACCAGGTTGTCATAACGTCCGCCGCTGAGAAGGGCAAATCCTAGTCCCGGTGAAAATCCTTCAAACGTAATGCCCGTGTAGTATTCCATCCCCCGCACTTCGGCCAGGTCTAAGGTGATGTAGGGTTTCACTCCGTACGCGTCCACCACTTGTTCGATGGCCGCCAAGTGGGCCAAGGCACGTTCCATGGTGGGGTTCAGCACCACCTGTGAGGCCGCGGCCAGAATGCCTTCTGTGCCGTGAAGGTACGGCAGTTGTAAGATGGCTTCTTGAGCCCGGCGGGAGAGATTCCACTTTTGGACCAGTGTGGTCAGTTCAGGTTCACTTTTGCGGTCTAGCGCGCTACGCAAAGACCGTGTGGCGTCCGGTGGGAGGTGGAGTTCCTCAAGGAGCCCACGGAAGAAGTTCATCTCTCCCAGAACGATGCGAAAGTTGTGTAAGCCCATGGTCTTAAGCGATTCCACAGCCAGGGCGAGGATTTCTCCATCTGCTTCCGGGCTTTGGACGCCGATCAGTTCCACGCCGGCTTGATAGAATTCTCGCTGCATGCCGGCCAGGGGTTCGTTGTACCGAAATACCGGTCCCATGTAGAAGAAACGTTGGGGAAACGGCTGGTCGAAAAGCTTGCTCCCCACCAGCCGTGCGGTAGGGATGGTCATATCCGGACGCAGGGCTAACATGCGGCCGTCCCGGTCAAAGAATCGGTACATTTGCTCTTGGAGTGGCGCGCCGGCCCCCGTGCTCAGGTTTTCCGCGTACTCAAACGTAGGGGGCACGTATTCCGTATATCCCCAAGAGATGAACACATCCCTGAGCACGTGTTCCAGATGACGTAGTCCGGCCGCTTCGTCC
>CAYPUG010000105.1:0-9660 GCA_964413905.1 uncultured Anaerolineae bacterium
TTGACCGACAAACTTCTGTTCTTCCTTGTGACCCCTTCCCGGTTGCCTATTCCCTCGTTGCTTAAATCCAAAACGCCTTCTTCAGATCGGCCACAATCTCTTCCACAGGCCCTTCGGTCTTATTTCGCCCCAAATCCAAGATATACACATAATCCGCTATCCGCAACGCCTGCCGAATCTCTTGATCCACCAAAACGATGGTCTTGCCTTCGTTATCCCTTAAACTACGTAACATCTCGTACACTTCACGCTTGAGCAATTTAGCCAAACCCGCTGTCGGCTCATCCACAAGAATCACCTCAGGATCGGTCATCAACGTTCGAGCCAACTCCACCATTCGTTGTTGACCACCCGAGAGTTCGCCCACCGGCTGTTTGCGTTTTTCGCGCAAAATAGGAAAACGTTCAAAATTTTCCTCTAACTTTCGTTGCAAGCGTTCTTTATCATTGCGAAACGTCCATCCTCCCAAGAGAATATTTTCCTCAACACTCATCCAACGAAAGATGCTCATATGCTGAGGGATGTACGCCAAACCCAACGTAATGCGTTTGTGGGTAGGAGTTCCCAAAATACTCTTACCGTTCAGACGAATATCCCCTTTATTAGGGCGCAAAAAACCGAAAATAGCCTTTAGAAGGGTGGACTTGCCGACACCGTTGGCGCCAAGAATGGTGGTAATTTTCCCTTTTTCCGCGTACATATGTACGCCTTGCAAGATATTCAAATCACGATAATAGCCCACATAGAGGTCTTCAACCTCCAAAATAAAGTCGCCACGGGCTTTTCCGTTCGTGCTCATCAAAACCTCCTTGCCCACTGAGTCCTTGAAGTGACGCCGTTGAACTATATGATCTCCTCATCCTCATCACGTCCTAGATAGGCCTCAATCACCTGCGGGTTCTCCTTCACTTCCTCAGGTGGGCCATCCGCGATGATCTCCCCGAAATTCAATACAATGAGACGCTCGCTCAAGGTGAAAATACTCTCCATATCATGGCTGATTAAGATAATCGCTTTTCCCTGTTCCCTCACACGCTGGATATAACCGTAAATTGTGCGTTGGAGTTTCGGGTGAACCCCGGCAAAGGGCTCATCCAAGATGATCAAGTCCGGTTCCAACATAAGCAATCGGGCCAACTCTAAAAGTTTCTGCTGCCCACCGGAGAGATTACTGCCCAGCTCAAACCTTAAATGATCAATAGTCAAAAATTCCAAAATCTCCAGCGCCTTCTTTTCCAATTCCTTACGGCTCATATAAGGATGCTTGACAATCCCTGGAGCCAGCATATTTTCCAGCACGGTCATACGCCGAAACGCCCGTGTGACCTGGAACGTACGTCCAATACCGAGCCGAGCAATGTGGTAAGGGCGAAGTGGGTCGATACGTTTTCCATTAAACCACACCTCTCCTTTAGTCGGTTTGATAAGCCCCGAAATGATATTGGTCAGTGTCGTTTTGCCGGCGCCATTAGGTCCAATAAGCCCCACCAATTGGGAGCCCTCAATGGAGAAAGAGACGCCTGCCAACGCCTGAAGGCCCCCGAAATTCTTTATGACATTCCGAACTTCCAGACGAATTGTACCGTTGTGACTCATTGCTACTCTCCCTTAACCTGAGGGTTCCCCGTTTCTGCTGGCGTCACGATGGCATCTACATCATCAACGGCCTCCATATCCCGAACCGCCTGGAATCGCTGGGCCACAGATTCCACGGCTTCGCGTCGAGCCAACCAATCAATGATAGGCGAAATCAACCCATTCTGTCGGAAACGCAGAGTGAGCATGAGGAGGAGACCAAAGCCCACCATACGCCACGCGTTGGTGCGCAATACACCCGCGTGCAGATCTACGGAAAAACCCCAGTTGTTCAAAAAGAGCAATTGGTGCAGGATGGTGGACGGGAGCGGGATCTGTTGCAACCATTCCAAGGAAAAGTGAATGAAAATCGCCCCCAGGGCCGCGCCGATGAGGTTTTGACTTCCGCCAATCACGGCCATAGCAATAATAAGACTCATCCGGCCAATTTGCATTTGATCGGGCACGATGAGGCCGATGAAATGATGGAACACAATACCGGCTAGGCCAGCAATCATCGAACTGACCACAAAAGCCAGCACACGGGTATTCACAACGTGGACACCTAGTGCTGCCGCGGCCTCTTCATCTTCACGCACCGCACGGAAGAAAATGCCAAACCGAGAACGCACCAACAAGAACATGAACAACAACATCACGATAAACAAAAACGTCATCGTGTAATACGCGGGCACATACACATTCGCATCCCAATAAGGAATGATGGTGCGGAGAAAACGCTGCAACCAACCGGGGAACGTGTACGTGGGCAACTCGAGACCGTTGGGGCCGCCGGTGAATTCGACTTCGGCTTTAACCACTAAACGGAAGATCTCCGCAAAGGCAATGGTAAAAAGCGCCAGGTACACGGCGCGCAATCTTAAGCACAAATAACCGATAATCAACCCAACCGCACCGGTAATCAACACGCCACCAATGGTCGCCTGCCACGGAGCAAATCCCCAATCCCGAATCAAAATACCCGCGGCGTACGTTCCCAACCCCATAAAAGCCATGTGAGCAAAGGAAAACTGCCCGGTGTAGCCGGCCAACAGGGACCAACTGGAGGCCAAAATCGCGTAAAACAACGCCGTCATACCGACGAGCACCCAGTACGGTTGCAAGTTGACCAGCCTTGGGTACAACAGCAAACCCAGAATAAAAATGGCGGTCAAGCCCCACAGAACATGAATGCGGCGGAATTTCATAGTTTCCTCCCAAACAAACCGGTAGGTTTCAACCAAAGCACAAGAGCGAAAATTACCAGACCAAACACATCACGGTACGCTTGAGCCCGGGCCGGGTCAGGGAAAAGGCCGGTACCCAGGGACTCCACAACGCCCAAGATGAGGCCGCCCACCAAGGAACCAGGGATCGATCCCATTCCGCCGAGCACAATGATCACGAAGGACTTCGCAGAGGCAGGAACCCCTACCCAGGGCACCCAAGAGAACACCGTGACGAGTACAGCACCGGCAAGACCGGCCAACATCGCGCCCAGGCCGAAAGCCAAAGTATTCATGTTTAAAGGATTAATGCCCACAACGGACGCGGCATTTCTATCCTGACTCACCGCTTGCAACGCCCATCCGGTCCACGTTTTATACATGAACCACAACACGCCGACCAGGGCCAAGAGAGCGATAATGGCCGCAAAAATGCGTCCACCACTTAAAGGAATGTGTCCGATGAACAACGTCGTACGTGAAAGGCGTATTACCCCCAAATCCACCTTGGGGAAACTCCAAAAACGGGGTGCTTTCTTCGGGAAGGGGCCCATAATACCCAACATAACGAACTGGAGGAAAAACGAAAGGCCAAAGGTAATCAAAATAGCGTATTCATCCGGCCTATCCACCTTGCCTTTCGCCATAGGCTGGAGGAAAAGACGCTCAAAAATGGCCCCAATACCAAAGGTTAACAACGCCGCCAACACAATCGCCACCAGGCCCGGCATGCCCTTAAAATGATGAAGGAGGGTATAAACCACGTACCCCCCGATCATATAAAACTCACCGTGGGCGAAACTCACAATGTTCAACACTGAAAAGATTAACGTCAACCCTAAAGCCATCAAGGCGTAAATTACACCGATGAGGAGGCCTTCCAATATAAGGCGCACGATGTACGTACCGGTAATCTGAAACCTAAATAAGACCTCCATCAAAGCATATAAATGCGTTACTTGCGTAAAAACAAACGGTAGATGCCACATCGTGCTCTCTCCGTATGAGAATTCATACTACATGAACAGGCGCCAACATTCCATCTAAACAGTGGCGTTAGGGAAACCGCCCCAAAGCCCCTTCACGGGGCCTTGGGGCGGCAGAAGACCGAAATCAACCCCGTCCAAATTTAGGGTTTCTGAGGTGGCTCCGTACCGGGCACAATGTACTGAGTACCGCACGTGCGGTAATTCTCGGGCCAAATGACGCAGGCCTCATCCACCGGCTGCCCTTCCTTCCAATACTGGAGGAAGAGAATGGCCGGATCGGGCCACTGATGCCACATCCATGCGGGTACATCCTTCGGCACTGGCTTCTTGGTCCCGTAAAGGAAGTAGTACACGCCTTGAGCCCCCTGGAAGCCGTTCTCGCGGCTGTCCCACGACTCCATCGCCGCGATCAGATCTTCCGTTTTCAGGCTCTGCGCCTTCTCGATAGCATTCGCCACCAGCATCAAGGAATCATACATCTCAAAAGCGTAAGATTCAGGGAAGCGATCCGGATCTTTCGTGGCCTTCTTGTAATCCTCGATGAACCGCTGAGCCACCGGGTTATCCTTCGTGAGGGCGGGGACCACACCCACACGGCGGAAGGCCATGTAATTGCCGTCCGGCACGTTGGACCAGAACTCCGTATGGTTCGCAGCCACCTGGTTGGCCACAAAGATCAAATCTTCGGCCGGGGCCAAACCACCTTCCACCGCCTGCTCTTCAAAGTTGTAAGATGTCTCACCGGTGATGAGAACCAACACACCCTTCTTGCCTTCACGCTGCTGGACATCCTGCAGGATGCGGGAGACCAGAGCGGAGAAGTCCTGAGTTCCCTGCTCGGCCAGGTAGATCTCCGATTCGATGCCCAGTTTCGCCAAGCGCTCCTTCGTCGCCTTGGACGCGGGCACACCGTAGTCGGTGTTCTCGGCCACAATGGCGACCCACTTCACCCCCTGATCGGCGAAGAACTTCGCGTCCGCCTGGGCGACCATCGAAGAGGCCGGCGCGATGCGGAAGACCTCAGGATACTGAGCGGCGGTGATTTTATCATTCCACGTTTCGGCAAACACGGCGAGCACGCCGTATTGATGGGCCACTTCCTTCTCCTGCACACCGGCCGCGCTGTGGTACTCACCCGCAATGGCGTTCACACACTCTTGGGTGATCAAGTACTCGGCACCGGCGCGGCCACGTTCGGGCAAGCCGGAGGTGTCGTAGAACACCACGTCAATGGGATACTTGCCCATAATACCGCCCTTCTCATTAATGTGATTCACCGCGATGTTCGCGGCAATCTGCATGGCCTGACCACCGGTAACCGAGCCGGGAGCGGACAGAGGCACCGGCACACCGATCTTAATGACGCCCTTCTCGCCCAACTGGTCAAAAGACTCGGGCGCACACTTTCCTTTAGCCGGTGTCACCTCCACCGTCTTCACAATCTCCTTGGTCACCACCTTTTCCACTTCCTTGGTGACGACCTTCTCCACCTCCTTAGTGACAACCTTTTCAACCTCCTTTGTCACGACGACTGTCTTCTCAACCACCTTAGGGGTAGGTTGAGGACATGCCGCCAGCATGAGGGAGGCGATAATAAGGACGGCGATGAGTAGAATCCATCGTTTCATGACTCTCCTCCTTTGTGTGTAGAGTCTGGATGAGATTTATCGCCACTCCCTTAAAGGGAGGGGGGATACAATCCCGGAAACGATCGTGCAGACGCGTTCACCTACAAAGCAACTTGGGAAGCAGGGCGATATCCCATTTCAGCAGAGATCTGCATGGCCGTTTCCAAAACCACGGGAACAATTTCCCGGATTCGTGTACGGGTAAGGCGATAGCCCGGTCCAGAAACACTTATGGACGCGATCACACGCCCTTCGTAATTGAAAATGGGCGCAGAAATAGCGTGCAGCCCATCCTCTAATTCTTCAAACGCCGTTGCATATCCCTGCGCCCGAATACGTTGTAACTCCAAACGCAGCCGTTTCGGGTCGGTAATCGTTTTCGAGGTATAGGCCTGAAAAGGGCCTTCCAAATAACGTAGGCGTTCTTCTCGGGGGAGGAAGGCAAGAATCGCTCGACCGGCAGCCGTCGCGTAGGCCGGCATGTGGCGTCCGGCCCAGCCCACACGCTTGACCAAGTGTCCGGGAGGAACGTACACATCTAAATTCACTACATCGTGCCCTTGCAACACTGCAATGCTCACGCTCTCCCCCACGAGGTCGGCTAATTTCCGCATATGTGTACGGGCAACACGACGCAAATCGGTGTAGATGTGTACGTTATTCGCCAGTCGAATTAACTCTACTCCAAGACGATACAATCCGGTCTCTCCGTCCTTGGCGATAAGTCCCTCTTCTTCGAGGGTTGCTAACAAACGGGCCACCGTGCTCTTGGGTAATTGCAAACGTCGACTCAATTCAGCCAGGCTGAGTTCCGGCTCTTCAGGCGAAAACGCCTTAAGAATAGCAATAGCCCGATGAACAGCCTGTACAATGGGTGTACGCTTGGTGGCCATTCAGTGAGAGACGTGCTCCGTTCTGCAGAGTGGGATTACTGTGCCATACTATAGCACAGAGAGAGTGGACTGTCAAATCGTACCTCTCTCTAGAAAAACATCGCGAGCACCTGTTCTCCCACATCGTGCCCCCCCGGCCAGAGCCGAGGGGGCACATCACGCTGATTAAGCAGGTACAGCCACCCGAGCCTGGGCCTTAATGTCATCCACCTCCCACCAGTGAAACTCGTGTTCCTCCACATCCTTCTCAAAGAAGAACTTCTCCTCACCAAAGGCAGGACGTAGGTCATCAAACCAAGTGGCTTCTGGGTCGAATTTGGCAAAGAAAGGCCGACCGACCCAGTTGGGATCGCGTCCCTGCAAGAACTCCAGGACGAAGACCTTCTCCCCGTTGATCACCGCCGTCCCCACGACCCGAACCTTTCCGGGCCATGCCGACATGGAAGGCCCGCGAACCGTTCGAGCCAGACCGGAGACGCGACGATACGCCTCCGCGAAGATCTCTTGCGCTCGGTACAACGGGACTTCAAAATAGTTCTTGGGGCCGGTATCGCGTTCGATGAACATGTAGTAGGGCACCATCCCCAGGCGAACGCCCTCTTGCCACATCGTGGCCCACACGTCAGGATCATCGTTAATGGGGTGAACAATGGGCGCCTGCATGCGAATCTCCGCGCCCGTTTCCCGGACGCGACGAATCGCCTCCCGAGCAATCGCCGTTTGCATCTCCCGCGGGTGCGTGGTGTGAGCCATAATTGCCAGGTGTTTGCCTGCCTTCACCACCTGCTCAAACAAGCGGAGAATGTCGTCCGCGTCTTCATCGGTGACATACCGCTGAGGCCAGTAGGCCAAAGATTTCGTACCTATGCGAATATCCCGCACGTGCTCCAGCTCCGGATCCAACAAGGGCTCAATGTAATGCCGCAAAGCCTTGGCCTTCATAATCATCGGGTCCCCCCCTGTGAACAGGACATCCGTCACCGAGGGGTGGCGCTTCAAGTACTTCACCAAGTTCTCAACTTCCTTCGCGGCGAACTTTAATTCTTCCACACCGATGAACTGAGCCCACCGGAAACAATATGTACAATAGGCATGGCACGTCTGTCCCTGGGCAGGGAAGAACAACACCGTCTCACGGTACTTATGCTGCATCCCCCACAACCGCTCCCCATCCATCTCGGGGACATTGTGGGTCAACTGACCGGCCGGATGGGGGTTCAACTTGTAGCGGATCTCATTCGCCTTCGCGATAATTTCCTTGCGGCTAGCCCCACGACGAATGAGATCCCGCATCGCAATGTAGTCTTCGTAATCCAACATCCCCGGTTGGGGGAACGTCAACTGGAACATGGGATCATCAGGAACGTTATCCCAATCAATAAGTTCGCGCATCACGTACACATTTGTCCGGAAGGGCAGAACTTGGGCCACCACCTCAATCGCCTCCCGGTGCTCGGGGTCCAACTTCTGCCATTCCGGTTGTTTGGCAATGTTATGAATGGTAACGGCCTGATAACGTGTCGGATACTGTCCCTCAAAGGACGACATGATCCCCTCCTTTATTTATGCCCCCTTGGGCAAATTCACCGCTCAAAAATTCTTTGCATTACCCTGATGGACCTGCAAAACGTAACCTCACGTGTCTACCTGAAAAGTGCCGTAACGTGTCCGTCCATCAGCGCATGGCCAAAATAAAAAGCCAGAGCGTCGGTTCGGGTTATCCGACAGGCTCCGGCGGCCGTAAATACCGGTGGCGTGTTCACGCCCTTTATTTAATGTGTTGAAGTTGCCCCGATGACTTTAAATGTTCCCTACGTTATACCACCCTCAACGAAAATGAGTGCGTACAATCCGCACTCATTTAAGCATGCGCAACAACACCAACGTGTTGGATACGCCCACATGTGTAATCGTTGTGGACCCTTCACCTCCTTAATAAAACACAAGGTGATAAAATCAGGATAACACAACACCCTAGTGTTCCACGATACGGAACGGCGTACCACTCAACAAAATGATAGATCGCCTTTTCCCGTTTTGTCAAATTACCCCCCCATAAACGGAAATTTCGCTGGCTTCGGGCACGCGTTCCTGAGATTACAGATATCAAAGCGGAAACGTGTCACCACATCCTAAATCCGCTATCAAAATCGGCGAAAGAGGTGACAAATGCACACAAAGCGTTTTGGGCGCCCGCCGCGCATTCATAGACCGGTGTCCATAAAACCATGATGCATGCGAAGGAGAAGTTATCCGGTAGGAAGGTCTGGGCTCTCTTAGTAGGAGAAAGATAACATGGAGCATTTCTGGCGAACCCAAGCCGCCGGAAATGCTCCATATCAACAGAAAGGGAATTATCCCTTTTTCGTCTTACACACGCGTTCTCAGCAAATCCTCAACGCGCTGCGTGATCTGTGAAGGGTTAAACGGCTTGGGCATGAACTCATCCACCCCCACCCGACGCGCCCACTCCATGTCCACATCGTGATCCAAAGCGGTCAACATGATAATACGAGGTTGCGGAATCCCGTTCTGCATGCGAATCTCACGGGCTACTTCGTAACCGCTCTTCTTCGGCATCATCACATCGAGAAAGATTAACGCCGGACGTACGTCACGCACTTTTTCTAACGCTTCTTCGCCGTCCTGGGCCGTCACCACGGGGTATCCTGCCTTCTGCAAGATCGTGGAGAGGATGCGCAAGATCAACGGTGAATCATCGACGACGAGAATAGTTGGCCTTTGCATGTGCGATCCCTCCGAAAAGTAATCAACCGCTTTCTCATTAATTGACCACTCTTAGAATAAACTCATCACCACCAAAAATCAATGGGTTGAAGGTACCAAAAAGGTGGCCACAAGATTGGTCAGGACATGGCTACGCCAGCATTCGACGCAATTCGAAAATCTGATCGCGAATGGCCGCGGCCTTTTCAAACTCCAGCGCGTCCGCGGCTTCCCGCATGCGCTTTTCCAGTTCCGCGATAACCCGCTCAATCTCCTCCCGGGGAAGCGCGTGAATGCTGAGGGGTTCCTCACCTTCCCCGTTGGGCCCATACACGACCTGCTCTTCAGCCACAGCCCGCACCCGTTCCGTGAGATCGTGAATCTCCTTGATAATGCTGCGGGGTTCGATGCCATGGGCCCGGTTGTAAGCCTCCTGGATGCGGCGGCGGCGGTTGGTCTCCTCAATAGCCCGACGCATGGAATCGGTAACGCGATCCGCGTAGAGGATCGCGGTGCCGTTCACGTGCCGCGCGGCCCGACCAATGGTCTGAATAAGCGCGCTCTCGGAGCGGAGAAATCCTTCCTTGTCCGCGTCCAGAATGGCAACCAGGGAGACCTCCGG
>CAYPUG010000106.1:0-9443 GCA_964413905.1 uncultured Anaerolineae bacterium
CCACGGCCGGACGCAAGGGCTTGCCCCAGCGAATTTCCTCCTTCATGCGCTCGAAGATGAGGATATTCGCGTCCACAGCCATACCTGTGGAGAGCAAGAACCCCGCGATACCCGGCAGGGTCAGGGTGACGGGAATGAGTTTGAACAGGGAGAGGTTCAGGAGGCCAAAGAGCACCAGGGCCAGGTCAGCCAGCAGGCCGGGCAAGCGATAGTACACCAGCATGAAGAGGAGCACAGCAAGCACGCCGACCACGCCCGCAATCACGCTGCGCCGCACCGAATCCTGCCCCAAGGTCGGTCCCACCTGATCCGTGGCGATGACCTTGAGGGGGATGGGCAGCGCACCGTAGCGCAATTGCACGGCCAGGGAACGGGCTTCTTCCACAGTGAAGTTCCCGGTGATCACGCCTCGACCGTTGGGGATGACACTGCGGATGACCGGCGCGGAAATGACCTTCTTGTCCAAGACGATGGCCAATACATCTCCCACATGCTTGGAGGTATACTCCTTGAAGATTTTGGCCCCTTCGTCGTTCAACTCAAACGCGACTTGCGGCTCTCCGGTGGTCGGATCAAAGGTGACCTCCGCCTTGCGCAGGTATTTCCCTGTCATCACCGTCTTATAGACGTAGGCGTCCTTACCGGGAAGGGCATCGGGTGGAATGTCAGGTCGCGGTTCGGGGTCTCCCTCGGTGGTGCGGACGTACATGCCCGGCCGCACAGGGTGGTCATCGGGCACCTCGATGAACTCCAGGAGCCCCGTGCTTTTAATGGTGGCGACGGCTTCCTCTGGGTTATCAATACCCGGGATCTCTACGAGAATGCGATCTCCCCCCTGAATTTGAACCACTGCTTCCGCGACACCCAAGCCGTTGACCCGGTTTTCTACAATGGTACGTACCGCGTCCATTGCTTGCGGATCGATTTTTTCACCGGGAGGAACATCGGCTTGCAAAAGGACTCGGATACCTCCTTTTAAGTCCAACCCTAATTTTAAGTTGAGATCACGACCTGCAATGGTGGGATGATGAATGGGTAAAGCAATCCACAGCGCAATAGCGTACAGGATGAGGACAATGATGAGCGTACGCGTATTTCGGTCCATGCCAAAATCTCCCCCTTGCTGATGTTTCGCGGGAGGCCTAGTGAGGCACCGCACAACCAACAGAGTATAGACCCTTGGTGGGGGGCATGTCAAAAGAGATTCGGCCTCAAGCGGCCTGGTTTGGGGCCGCAAGTGGGAAAACCCTATGAGGAATCCGATGTTTGCTGCTTTATCTCGAGGTGGTCTAGAATGCTCTACGTGTACACTGTGTCGGATGGGGGCAACGTGGAGACCGTTGAAACGTTGCGAGAGCGCCTGATATCCCGCGTTGGCGATGATGAACGTGTGTTGGGCGCCTGGGAGGAGACTCTGGGCTTCACCGATGGGGTGATACGGGCTTACCTCACGCTCCGGGAGGAGACCTTCGCGTCGTTCTATGCCGAGCGGTGGTCGTGGATTTCGGCCCTCTCTTTACCGGTATTGCAACAGGAGGTGTCCGGCCCTTATCCTGTGTGCCTCGCCTTAACGGCCGATGGGATCGGTCTGTGGTTGGCGTGCATGCCTTGGGGAAGTATTCCGGAACATCCTATTCGGTCTCCCTATGTCCTAGTAGACAAAACCGGGCGTTTGGCCGAGCGGTTGCGCATGTGGACCCCGCCCGAACGGGTCGATTTTCGCGATCTGGATTATTGGGCTGAACGTGTGTGGTATGAATTGTGGCGCATGGCCATGTTAAGCACCCACGATGTGGCAGGGGAACTGTACGCTTTAGCCGGTGCGTTACAGTCTTATCTGACGTTTGTGGCTGTGTGTCGGGGGGACGACGTGGAGAGCTTATCTCTGCAGGGTGAACTCGCATCCTGGGCCCAGGTGAATGATGCCATGCGTCATCTGGCTCCCCGGGAGTTGGCATTGGTGATTGCCCATTTGATGTCCAAACAAGGACGAGCGTTGGGGGAATCCCGGGGATGGAGGTATCCGACGGCCTTGGAGGACGCGGTGGAATCCTTTTGGCGTGCACGGGGTTGGCCAACGTGGCGGCGAAGAAACGCATTCTCTTCATAACACCTTTTGGACTCTATCGGCGAGGCACCGTCCGCTATCGCATTGTGCCCTGGGCTAAGCTCTTAGCCCAGGTGCAGCAGGCTCACGTGCGTGTGTTGGTCGCGGGTTGGGATACGCCTGAACAAACAGGCACTATTTCTTTGGCCGAGGATGTAGAACTTCGTTACCTCCCTTTTCGTCGTCCCTTTCTTCGGTGGGGCTCTGTCGGATACATTGCCATGTGGCTGGAGATGGTGCGTTATGCTTGGTATGAAGCGCGTACATGGCAACCCTCTGTTGTTCACCTGAGTAAACCCCTTGGTGTTCCCTTGTTATTTTTGGCTCTTTACCGCGGGAGACATCCTTCCGGTCTCACGCGTGTTGTGTTGGATTGTGATGATTTAGAATCTGCCTGGCCACAAGGTGGTCCATTCGTCCGGTGGTGGCATGTGTTCGGCACGCGTGTGGAACGGTGGGCGTGGCGGGCAGCGGATCGAGTTACTGTTGCCAGTCGCATGTTGTTCGAACGGGTGCAGCGGATCCGTGGAGATCACCGAGTTCATCACGTGTGTAATTACACATGGTCCGCGTCTGCGGGGCCGATTCGCATGACTTCACGTCGCATCGTCATTCCCACGCGTTTGTTGGATATCCGACCGGGGATTTTGGCTTCTTGGATGCACGCAATTCACCGTCAGATGCCGGACGTTTCCTTGGTGGTTGTAGGGCCGGAAGCGAAGCAAGCCCAACGGCTGTCAGAAGAATTACGTGCGCCGGGCCTTGCGGGTATCACCATCATCACCCGTCAGCCCCCGGAAGCCTATTATCGTATTCTGACTTCTGCGCGTTTAGGTTTGTACTTGGTCGAAGATTCCGAGGCTGCTCGCGCCAAATGCCCTCAACGTCTGTTGGATATGGTGACGCGTGGACTTCCTGTTATCGCTGTTGATGTGGGGGAACCACGCTATCTCCTAGGAGCAGCCCCTCCGGCCGGTCCCTCTGCTCTTGTCCCTCCGGATGGGGCTGCGTTGGCGAAGCAGGTGGCGATGGTGTGGAGAAATCGACTGTATTTGGAGATGTTGCAGCGTCAGAGCGAGAGTGCTTGGCGGGAATTGTTGCAGCCGGAACGCATCGCAGAGACACTGTGGGACGCTTATTTCTCCTAAGGCGGGCGTTGTCCTCTTTTCCGCACCACACATGTTAGATCATCCAAATTCTCTCCACGTTCAACCAACATTTGACAATCCCCTGTTTGTTAGGATAAAATTCAAAAGTCTGCAAGTTGATTGACCGTTTCATCGCGTTTCATGTTAACAAGCCAAGGTACATACGCTGCGGTTTGTCGGTCAACCAAGTCTGCAGGCTGTTGACCCTTGGTGTAGCGTAGTTATGACAGCGATACCGTCGTTTAAAACGCATGCAAGTAGAAGGAGGGAAAGGCGCATGGCAGAGAAAACGCCCTTAAAAGTGTATCGTGTTTTAATTGTTGACGATGATCGCTCGCTCTTGAAGATGCTTCGCGATCAGTTAGAGGAAGCAGGTTACGAGGTTCTTGTTGCCGAAAGTGGCCGCGAAGCATTGCGGGTCTTTTTTGAGTACAAACCCGACTTGGTCATCCTGGATACCCGGATGCCGGAGATGGATGGGTACACGCTCATTGAGCGTATCCGCGAGGTATCCGATGTGCCGATTATGGTGCTCAGTGCTTATGGCGAAGAGGATGACATCGTGCGCGGGTTGGAAGCCGGCGCGGATGATTATGTGTTGAAGCCGTACCGGTTGCGTGAACTTCTGGCCCGGTTGCGTGCGTTACTGCGCCGCTATAAGGCGTATCGCCAAGAGCCACCGATTATTTATCGGGACGATTACATTCAAATAGACCTGCAAGCCCGCCGTGTGGTGAAGGAGGGCGAAGAGGTTCATCTGACGCCAACGGAGTTCCGTTTGTTGGCCGCGCTGCTAGAGCAGGCCGACCAGGTGGTTAGTAACAAGGAACTTCTGAAGCGAGTATGGGGATGGGAGCACCGCAACGATTTGGATTACCCGCGCATTTACATCTGGCACTTGCGACGCAAGATTGAACCGAACCCCAAGCGCCCGACATACATTCGTACGGAATATGGCGTAGGGTATCGGTTTGTGCCGAAAGATCGGAAGGGATTGGTTCATCGGTACAACGAGTTGATGGAAGAGAAGGTGGCTTAAGCGCGGGAAGAAAGTTGGCCGACTTGCATTGGCCCCTCCACGGCGTTCTCTTTATTGAGCACTTGGCGGTATCGCTGTCAACGTCTTGTCGAACTCCGTGGAGGGGCTTATGGGTTCACTGACAAGACGCCGCGCATGTTCGTTGGCTTCAAGTGGTGGTGCGGGTAGGGAACATTGAGTTATATCCCCAACGTGTTCTTTACTATCCACAAAACGATCTGTACCGATTCTTCCACCTGTTGAGCCGTGGTATCGATAACAATGGCATCAGGCGGGACGCGCATAGGAGCGGCACGGCGCTCTGAATCCCGTTTATCTCGTTCCGCTAACTCTTCTTGTAGAAGCGCTAAGTCCGCGAAGATGCCTTTGCTCAGACGTTGTTCATATCTGCGCCGCGCGCGTTCTTCCAACGAGGCCGTGATAAAGAGCTTGACATCTGCGTTCGGCAACACCACCGTGGTAATATCACGTCCTTCCATGACAACGTGCGTTTGTTGGGCCAGACGTTTTTGGATTTCGACCAACACACGTCGAACGGCTGGGTATTGAGCCACAATGGATGACCCTTTGTCCACGTCAGGTTGCCGGATGGCCTCTGTCACATCGTGCCCATTGACAAAAATTCGGTAATTGTCTTCTCCATTTCCTCCAGGTTGGAAGCGAATGACCGCAGATTTTGCCAATGCACTTACTGCCTCCTCATCCTCTAAAGGTACTTTTTGCTGTAAGGCGACCCAAGCGATTGCTCGGTACATAGCGCCGGTATCCACATACAAAAACCCTAACGCTTGCGCCAAACGCAACGCGATAGTACCCTTGCCTCCACCGGCCGGACCGTCAATGGCAATGGCGTAGTATGCTGTCACCGTTTGCCCCTCCTCCCGCCTGATTTTTGGGCCCTCCGTAAAGCGCGTGACTGCTCTTGTGCTTCCCGCGCCAACCCCACACTTTCAAGAAGGCGGCGTTGTTCTTTAGGCGTGAGCGGCCGCCATTCGCCCGGCTGCAGACGGCCTAACCGTAATGGGCCAATGGCCACGCGAATCAATCGGATAACCGGATGGCCAACGGCCTTCAACATTCGCCTCACTTGGTGTTTTTTCCCTTCCGTTAAAGTAATGCGGATCCAGGAAAACCCTCGAGGGGATTCCTTACGCAATCCCGGCACACCGGCGTCTAAGAGTTCCTGAGGTGTTTTTCGTCCCAACACGATGGCCTCGGCCGGGCTGGTTCGTCCTTCCTCCAATACGATCCCCCTTTCCAAAGCACGTATTTCTTTGCTGGTGGGTACCCCGATAATAAGGGCGATGTATTCTTTTTTGTGTCCGTAGCGGGGATGAGTTAAACGCTCGGCCAGTTTTCCGTCATCGGTGAGCAGAATAAGCCCTTCGGAATCCGCATCCAAGCGTCCTACGGGAAAAAGCCGTTGTGATCCGGGGACCAAATCCATCACCGTCTGGCGGTGGTAGGGATCCGACGTGGTGGAAAGCACCCCCCGCGGTTTATGTAATACAATGTACTGGTGTGCTTTTGGTGGCCGAATACGTTGCCCATCGACTTCAATGATATCCTCATCCGGGTCCACCTTAAATCCCATTTCCTGCACCACACGACCGTTCACCCGTACCCGTCCGGCCCGGATGAGTTCTTCGGCTTTCCGACGGGAGGCAATGCCGGCCGCGGCAATCACTTTCTGCAATCGCACCTTCTCTCTCACGATTTTTCTCTCCTTTACCCGACTTCATCACACCTTGCGCCACACAACTGATTGACGGACATATCGCGTTTCATGTACCTCGGCGTAAATAAGGAGTAGCTTTCCTCTTTCTAGGCCAAGGTGCATTCGCAGAGTTTTGTCAGTCAATCAGGCCACACAATGAGGAAATTGACGGACGTCTACTCCCCTGAAGAGACGAACCCGTCCCACACAAGAGGGATTTCTTGAAGGACACGTCCGTCCACATAGAAACGTACGTTCCCCGCGGTAGGTGGCCATTCCCATCCTGCTGTCGTACGAACAGGTACGTTCATTTGCCAGCGGAACATTATATGACGATTTTGCCATCGTGGCAGGAGCACTTGTAAAGTGTGTTTCGGTCGAAATCGCCTTGTCACAGACCCGACGTGTATTTCACAGACGCGGCCGGCAGGAATATCAAGCCGTTGCCATGTGTAGACCTCTTTATAATACCTCCACAAAGCCTTTGTGACCGTGTACCGGTTTTGCGCGCCTAATACGACGGTGATGATTGTATGGCCCTGATCACGAAACGCAGCGATCAGGCACTGCCCTGCGAGAAGAGTAGTGCCGGTTTTCACGCCGATAACATCATCGCGCTCTTTCAGGAGTGTGTTTCGGTTGATAAGATGCCATCCGTCCAGACGGATTTCCCGGGTGCGCACGATGGTGGCGAGGACCGGATCTTGAAGCACAGCCTGAGCAATTCGGGCCAAGTCTCTGGCCGTGCTCACGTGTCCTACCGCGTCCAAGCCATGCGGGTTCACGAAATGCGTATGTCGAAGTCCTAATTTCCGTGCCTTTTCGTTCATCCAACGGACAAACGTTTCTTCGTCCCCTGCGGCCGATACGGCCAAGGTCATCGCCGCGTCATTGCCAGAAGTTAGAAGAAGTCCATACAATAAAGTTTCCACGTGAACGCGCTGGCCGGGTTGCAACCCCATACGGGCTTCACCTACCTGAGCCTCTTCGGGCACAGTGACTACTTGCTTCAAGTGTAGGTGCTCGCGTGCCACCAACGCCGTCATCAATTTAGTCAGTGAGGCTGGCGGTAGGGGCTGATGGCCGTTTTGGTCGAGGAGAACGCGGTTCTCGTCCATTTCAAAAATGAGGGCGGCTCGCGCAGGAAAAACGGGAGGATGCCGTTGGGCTGTCAGCAAACGGACCTCCTCCCGTGAGAGCATCCACGGTTGCCTAGAGTCTCCTCCTTCGATGATCGGCGCACCCCATGCGCTTGCTGAGAGGACGATGGTAAGCCACAGAACCCACAGGTACCGTTTCACGGGGTATGTCCTATCGGGATACGTTTACTGTGTACGTGCGTTGGCTAATGACGCGTTGACCATCCGGGGTAGTCAATTGAATCTCAAGGATATATGTATGGCGAAGAGGGATGTTCCGTAGGCGTGGAAAACGATATACCTCCATGCCTCCAGGGTCCACCAGGGGGATGACACCCATTCGCTCAATCACTTGCTCTTTTCGGGGGTCCAAAAAGAGGTGTGCGATGATACGCACGTCACGGGCTTGAGTTTGGCCTTGGTTTTCCACCGCGACCAGTAGTGTCACCCCTTGTTTGCGGATGTTCTCCACGTAAGTGAGTGGGGGGTCGAAGTCGATGCCGACAATGGCCAGTTGGAACGCATGCTCCACCGTCGCCTCTTTCGTAGAGACGGCGACGTGCGTTTTCCTCGACTCTTCCATAATTTGAATGTCAGAACATCCGGCCGATATCCACATTATGGTCAGTAAGATGACCATCAATACCCGTTGCCAGGCCTTGGCCATGGTTATGCCTCCTTTCCCCCGCCTTCCGGCGTGCACGTCACAGTGTGCCGAGAAGGTGATACGCACACACACGGAGCATAGATGTGACTTGCATACCGGAAGCACCCTTCCTTCTCCCACGGTTCATCATACACATAGGATCTTAACCTGTCAATTGGTTGCAAATGCGCCGCGGATCTTCTCCCTAGCCACCCCCGTACTCTTTTGCCCCTCCTAATAGGGTCAGGTAAAATGGGAAGAGGCAGCACCGGCCCCTTAAGATACCCTCGAGTTCATGAATGAAGGAGTTGCCATGACCAAATACATTTTTGTCACAGGTGGTGTGGTGAGTTCCTTGGGCAAAGGTGTCACTGCTGCCGCATTAGGTCGAGTGCTGAAAAGCCGTGGGGTTCACGTGTCCATTCAGAAACTCGATCCGTATTTAAATGTTGATCCCGGGACGATGTCTCCGTATCAGCATGGGGAAGTTTTTGTCACAGAGGATGGGGCGGAAACCGATTTGGATCTGGGTCACTACGAACGGTTTACCGATGAGAATATGACCCGGGCCAACAATGTGACGACCGGACAGATATATAATGAAGTCATCGCGAAAGAACGCCGTGGGGATTACTTGGGGCGGACTATTCAGGTTATTCCGCATGTGACGAATGAGATTAAACGCCGTATCATGGCGGTGGC
This sequence comes from uncultured Anaerolineae bacterium, assembly GCA_964413905.1. Classification (GTDB taxonomy): domain Bacteria; phylum Chloroflexota; class Anaerolineae; order JAADDB01; family JAADDB01; genus CAYPUG01. The sequence goes on from CAYPUG010000106.1 coordinate 8,499, forward strand.
TTCCATTACACAAGCGGAAGTTGTCATTGTGGAAGTGGGCGGAACTGTGGGGGATATTGAAAGTTTGCCCTTTCTGGAGGCAATCCGCCAGATGCGGAAGGATATCGGCCCGGAAAACACGATGTACATCCACGTTACGTTATTGCCGTATATTGGCGCCACAGGTGAATTAAAGACCAAGCCAACGCAACACAGTGTGCGGGAACTCCGAGGTATTGGTATTCAGCCGGATATCATCATCACTCGTTCGGATTATCCGGTCGAGCAAAGCATCCGAGATAAAATCGCGCTTTTTTGCGACGTGGAACCTGAAGCGGTCATCCCCTTGGTGACGGCCGAAACCATTTATGAGGTTCCTCTTACGTTGGAAGAGTACGGGGTTGGGCGTCTGGTTCACCGGCGCCTCGGGGTCGGTGAGGAAGAAGGGGACTTGACCGGGTGGGCGAAATGGGTAGAAGCTTATAAACAGCCCAAGCCCAAAATCCGTATAGGGATTGTGGGCAAGTATGTGACGTTGGAAGACGCCTATATGAGCGTGCGTGAAGCGCTCATTCACGCTGCGGTGGCCGTAGGTCGGGATTTGGACATTGTGTGGATTAATTCTGAGGATTTGGAACGGCATCGTGATACGAGTGTGCTGGAAGAGTTAGACGGCATTGTCGTTCCCGGAGGGTTCGGCTATCGCGGTGTTGAGGGCAAAATTCTGGCAGCCCGATACGCTCGTGAAAATCGAGTACCCTACCTGGGGTTATGTTTAGGAATGCAGGTCATGTGTATTGAATTTGCCCGTTACGTGTTGAACAGCGATGAGCCGAACAGCACGGAATTTGACCCTCAAACGCCTCATCCGGTCATTGATTTAATGCCAGACCAGCGAGGTATCGTGGAATTGGGGGGCACTATGCGCCTGGGAGCGTATCCGTGTAAATTAGTTCCCAACACTCG
>CAYPUG010000107.1:0-6610 GCA_964413905.1 uncultured Anaerolineae bacterium
CGTTGGTTTTCTCCTTAGGTAAATCTCACGCCGTTCGTGTGGACATTACCGGGTTTCAAAATGCGCCCGTGTGGTTGTTCGACGTGACCGATCCGGATCATCCACGGCGTTTGATGGGAACGGAACACGTGGCCGATGATGGAACACATGCGGTGGCTGCGACTTTACCTTTAGACGGCATCCGGTCTTTCTGGGCGGGCACGGTCCAAGGTATGGTACGTCCGACGCGCATCGAGGTGGACACGCCCTCGGCTTGGCGTACCCCTGACCACCAAGCGGATTACATCATTATTGCTCACGACGTCACCATGGCGGCCGCCCAACGTCTGGCCGCCTATCGTCGATCGCAAGGGTACTCGGTGGCTGTGGTTAACGTGCAGGACATTTATGATGAATTCAACGGTGGTGTTCTCTCGGCCGAAGCCATTCGTGATTTTCTGGAGTACGCATATTATCACTGGCAACGTCCTGCGCCGGCATTCGTACTTCTGTTTGGTGATGGGACCTATGATTTCAAAAACTATGAAGGAACCAATACGCCGACGATTATTCCACCCTTATTGCGTTTGGTGGATCCCTTTTTAGGGGAAACCGCGTCGGATAATCGGTATGTGACCGTTAGTGGCGACGATCCCATTCCGGACATGCACATTGGGCGTTTGCCTGCCAATACGGCTACCGAAGCAGAGCAAATGGTCTCCAAGATCATTACATATGAAACCCAACCGCCTCCCGGTGATTGGAGTGCTCGGATTGTGTTCGTGGCCGATAATGCCGACCAGGCGGGGGATTTTGCCGCTTTGGCCGACCAAGTAGCCGATCACTTGGTACCCCCTCCTTATAATGTAGAGAAAATTTACCTGGGAGTGACTCATACGGATGTGTTAGAAACTCGAGAAGCCATAAAGGACGCTTATGACAGGGGGGCACTGTTGTTCAACTATGTTGGACACGCCACAATTCCTTGGTGGGCGGCTGAAGTTTTGTTCAGTACACAGGTTGTGCCGAACCTGCGGAATGATAGTCGTACTCCTATTGTTCTGGCTATGACATGTTTGGATGGATATTTCCACGCGGCCGGATATGATTCCCTCAGTGAAGCAGAGGTGCGGGCTGCCCACAAAGGAGCAGTGGCCGCGTGGGCGGCGACCGGTTTAGGGGTGGCACATGGTCATGATTATTTACATCGTGGATTTTATCGGGCTGTATTTCAGCAAGGCACCCGCGTGTTGGGTGAAGCCACTTTGGCCGGCAAATTAGCGCTTTACCAGGGCGATGCCGGTGGCTTCTTTCACGACCTCCTGGACACTTACGGAATTTTGGGGGATCCCGCCCTACGCATTCTCATGCCGACCACGGACGTATCTGTGGAAGCCCAGCCGTCGGCGATAACCACCGATTTGGGAGATTCCTTTGAGATGCGTTTCTTGGTTCGCAATGTGGGGGGGCTGCCCGCGGATTCTACGGTCATTACCCTCACATTGCCTTCAAAAATCGAATTCGAGTCGGCATGGGTGGACGGTACGCCGGTGACTCCTATCTTCCAGCCCTATTTACGCCTTAATCTGGGCACTCTTCCCGGTAACGGAGCTACAACAGTTCGTGTTGTGTTACACACATCTGCCCACGATCCTCCTCCGTTCACAGATTTTAGCATAGATATTGTGGTAACGACCGCGAGTGAAGAGAAGAATACCACAAATAATAGGACCTCCTTTCGGGTAACGTTGCGGCCGGCAGATTTGCAGGTTTCTTTGCAGGGCCAGGTAGAACGTCCTGTGTTTCCCGGTTCCTTAGTGCATTTCACACTCCGTTACGCAAACACCGGGCCCGGTCGGTCTGGGCCGGCTTATTTGATGTTACCGCTAAGTGGTTTTACGGATCCTAGATTCACCGTCTCAGATAGCCGGATTGTCCTCGTTGGTGGGGATCCATATACTTGGCTGTTGCCTCCCCTCGATGTGAATGAGGGGGGGACGATTGAAGTAACGGCTGCAGTGAATCCCCACTTGACACCGAGTACCCCTGTACTTATGGTGGATGCACGTCTCTCGCCTTTTTTCGCCGATCCTAACGTAACAAATAATGTGACCCCTGCGATTCGGGTGGAGGTCATTTTCCCCGATACCTACGAGCCGGACGACACTCGTGAACAAGCGACGATACTTACGTTGCCTTCTTGCAGTCGGGGCCACACCTATCACTACATGGGCGACGAGGATTGGTTCCGATGTGTCTTGAATGCGGGCCAAGAATATCTCTTTTACACTACGCATCTGGGAGCGCACGGTAACACCATCTTGACGTTGTACGATTCTGAGGGTCAAGTTTTAGCTAAAAACGATGATGCTGCGCCGGGAGCATCATGGTCCTTTATTCGGTGGCAGCCTGCCCGCTCCGGTGTGTATTATCTTCGTGTTTCCGGGTGGGACGGCGCGCCCTATGGCTGGGGATATGATTTGTGCGGTGCTCCCGCGATAGGAGGCCATATACCTTTCATTTTGGCTCGCTACATAGCGCCTTATACAACACCTACTCCCACTCCCACGGCAACCCCCACCCCGACACGCACCCCAACCCCCACACCTACGCCAACGTCCACGCCTACGCCAACGTCCACGCCCACGCCAACGTCCACGCCCACCTTTACGCCAACACCTACGTGGACCCCTGCATGGACTCCAACGCCAACGCCTACGTTTTCACCTACCCCGACCCTTACTCCCACGCCGACCCCGACATTCACACCAAGCCCGTATCCGACAGGGGAGGCGTGTCCGCCGCGATATATAGGGCGCGTATATGTGGGCGTACATCCTATAAACATTGCGGCATGGGGCCACAAATTGTACATCAGCCTTGTGGACACAGCCGACCTTGCTGTAGTAGATGCGCAGACGTTAGTGCGCGAGGCGGTTTGGGATAGTCCCGGTATGGGCGCCAACGCGGTGTTCGCGGATGCGCGCAGAGTGTACATGGTTCATCGCGATTCCCGACAAATTGCCGTATTTGATCGAATGTCTGGGCGGTTACAGCATCTATGGCGTACGGATGTGCTCCCTTGGGGAGTGGTTGAGGTAGATAATCGTTTGTATGTGAGCAATTACGGCAGTGATACAGTGCTGGTGTTCGACGCGGACACAGGAACTCTGCTCCGTCGTGTATTGGTTGGGGACAAGCCGGCGTTACTCACGCGCATGGGCAGGAGCGTTTATGTGCCGTTGGTCGGTGACGAAATGGTCCGCTTGAGCCGTGAAGGGCGGGATGTCACGTATGTGGCACGTGTGGGGGCAGGTACTGTGGCCGCCGTCCCCGATGAAGACATGGGCGTCCTCTATGTAAGCAATCGGGATCAGCACATGATCGTCGTTGTCAGCGACGTGGAAAGCCGGGTACGAAGTTACATTGGATTGCCCGGTTCCCCTGTTGGGTTGGCCTTGTCTCCCAATCATCGTTGGCTGTACGCGGTGGATCCTTTCGCGAACGAACTTCATATTGTGGACGTGCAGCGAAACCGATGGGTAGCCAGTATACCTACAAACAACCAGGGTGGTGAGCACGGAGGGCAGGGTATTATTATCGTAGGGGACAGGATGTACATTACGGATTATGGCAGCGGCACCCTTTCCATCTACACGTTACCGAGTTGTGCGCTTCACTAAACTTGGGGTAGCATCGAGTGAGATCTTTGGGGTGTGAAGGTTGCGGCTGCACTTGCGGAACCGTCCGGCTGAGAGCATCGACTCCCCAAAGGGGATTTAAATCCCAATTTTGAGGGAACGCTTTATGACACGGTACTGGTGGACGTATTTGCCCGGCCATTGGGGCACCATGCGACCCGAATACGCGCCTTTCAGGGATTCTGTCAAACGGGTATTTCAACACGTATTAGGCCATTTCCCGGTGTATCGCCTACGTGAGCGACCTCTCCTCATTTTCACGACCCGGCGTAGTGGGTCCACGCTTCTGCTTCACATGCTGTATACCCAACCTCATACAGATTATGTGAATGAACCTTTGAACATGTGGCTTCTTCATCCTCATTATACATTGTTGCCTCATCCGCCATTGGGAAAATTTGTCACCTTGAACGACGCGGAAGCTGTTCGATTGCAACAATATCTTTCTCGCGTGTTGAGTGGTCGATTGCGTGTTCGCAATCAATGGGCTTTTTGGCGTCCTTACTACAGTTTTGTGGTTCACCGGCTGATTATTAAGGTATTGAACGCGAATGCCTTAATAGAGTGGTTTAGCCGGGCATTTGATGTGGACATTATTTATCTTGTGCGCCATCCTGTTGCTGTGGCATCCAGTATTATTCGTCAGGGGTGGGAGGGCATTGCGGATGCCTATTTGCACGACAACCTGTTCTGTGAGGCACATGTGGGGAAAGATCTATGCGTGTTTGCGCGTGAAGTTTGGGTCTCAGGACCGCCGCTTCAACGGTTTGTCTTGGAGTGGGTGTTGGAGAATCTCGTGCCTTTGCGCTCGCTCGCGATGTTGCCTATAGGGCTCATTACCTATGAGGAGATAGTCACCCAACCGCATCGTGTAGCGCGTTGGCTTTCCGAAAAATATGGGTTTCCGAAGCCGGAAGAAATGTACCGTCGCGTTCGGTTCCCCTCACCTACCACGGCCAAGTCGTCGTCGCACCTGATCCGTGAGAAGGGGCCGGCTACTCTTGTTGAACGCGCCCTTGAGAATGTTTCTGCGGCCGACCTTGTTTTGGCTCAGGAAGTGCTCGATGCTTTTGGGATCGACCTTTACCGGGCCGATGTTCCATGGCCCTTACATTCTCAATCGGAGTGAACAATCAGCGGAGGCACCCGCCGTCGGGCTTCCTCCTCATCCATATCCGGTGTAACCCACATGCGACAGAACGCGCAGATCTCTCCCGCGGTGGTTGGTTGCCCACAAACCCGACAAGGGCGCAAGATAACTTCGCCTTCTGGTTCATGGAATGTGATTTGTCCTTTACGACGGGCGTTGATGAATTGCGTGTAAAACTGGAATTTGCTCCCCGGCGAGTGGGTTTCCAGGTCGTTCAGTAATTCCTTATAATAAATGGTGGTGGCTCCTACACTAAACGGGCATTCATCATACTGATATTCGATGCCCCGAACAACGGCATAGGCAGCCACCTCGCGTTCGTAAAATCGACAGAGCGGTTTGACCTTTTTGACCAGTCCGGGGTGTGTGGCTTCTAACACCGGAGCCTGGCGGGCTAAATATCCTGTCTGCCAACGCAATGTGTTCTGAAGCAGCACGGCGGCCTCATCATCGAGATTATGACCGGTGGCCAAGACGTCGTAACCGCCCCTCCAGGCGACTTCATTCATTATATGGCGCTTGCTGAGTCCGCATACCGAACAGGGTTTCCCGTGACCTCTTCGCACGCGCCGCGCGAGTTCGGGGATGGTTTCACCATACGTTTGTTTCATGTCCACAACGTGAAGTTTCAGGTGAGGCCGCGTTTTGAGGAACGATTGAATGGCCTCCAAGGACTTATCCGAGTAACGAATGCCTTCGTCAATACCTAAGCCAATGTACAAGCCGTCTGCTCGATATCCTAACCGATCAAGGACGTCCCACAGGGACAGGCTATCTTTGCCGCCGGAAACGGCCACTAAAATGCGATCTTCACGGCGGAACATGTGGTATTTCTCGATGGTTTTCTGCGTGTAGTTTACAAACCACTCAATATAGTGTTCCGCACATAAGGCCAACCGGTGATGCTTCATGTAGATAACAGCAGGTTGACCGCATTTTTTGCAGCGCATGACCTTCCCGCGCGTCTTGGCCATTTTAACCCCCGGATATTACAGCCAGCAGTTTAATCGTATCGTCTTCTTCAATAACCGTTTCTTCATGGATGAGTTTTCCATCCCGCGTGGCCAGGACAGATTCCGGGTTCAGTCCCAATTCCTCAATAACTTCCCGGACGGTTTTACCGCCGGGAAGTTCCCATTCCTGGTCGCGATAAATAATTTTCGCCATGGTTACCCTCCGGACGTTCGTCGTTCGCGCCGGGCTCGACGTCGGGCACGACGTTCGTTCTCCTGGTCAGCACCTGGGGCCTCCTCCAATTGGCGCATGAATTGTATCCAATTCATGCAGTTTTCATCTCGCCCCATCAGCATATCTGCGGCCAGAATCGCTTTTTTCACCTCGGCGCTCAATGGGTTCGCTATAGCCGAGGTCAAACCGTTAGCTATAGCCATGGCGAGAAATACGGCGTTGACCGTGGGCCGGCCGGGCAAACCAAAGGAGATGTTGCTCGCTCCACATACGGTATTACATCCCAACTCTTCTTGTACCATCCGGAGCACGTCAAATACCTGCTTTCCCGCACCGGGAACCGCCCCGGCCGGTAAAACCAGGGGATCAATGAGCACGTCTTCTCGGGGAATACCGTATGCTTCCGCACGTTCCACAATCTTTTTGGCCACCAAGAATCGCTCTTTTGGATCATAAGAGATGCCCCGCTCGTCGTTACACAGACCAATAACCACGGCCCCATGTTCGGCGACCAACGGTAGGATCGCTTCCAAGCGTTCTTCTTCCCCGGTGACAGAGTTGACAATGGGTTTTCCTTTGGCCACTTCCAGGC
>CAYPUG010000107.1:6620-9362 GCA_964413905.1 uncultured Anaerolineae bacterium
GCCTTCAATGCCGGTATGACAGAGGAGTCAATGCTGATGGGGACATCTACAACCGATTGGACGGCCAGAATGGCCTCAGCCATCACTCCCGGTTCTACTTCCTGAGGATTAGCGACGCCCAAACCGGCGTTTACATCGAGAATTTGTGCCCCCGCCTGGACCTGAGCAATAGCGTCTTTTTTAACTCGTTCATAATCCCCAACGGCCATTTCCGCGGCCAGTTTTTTTCTTCCACTGGGGTTGATGCGTTCGCCGATGATGACAAAAGGATGTTGTGGGCTGATGACAACAGTCCTGGTCTTGGAACGGACGATTGTCTCCATGCAAGTACCTCCTTGGCTTCGTATGTGTAGGTCAGACCGACCGGCGGGCTACCAACGAACACGAAATGTACTGAATTCGTTGGTGCAAGGTTCGTACTGCACTTCTACCCGTTCGACATGTGCTCGAGGTGACCCCCGATGACACCATCGTACCATGTGTTCCACCGCGGAGGGCGGACCTTCAAATACCGCTTCTACCCGGCCATCCCATAGATTCTGGACCCACCCTGTGACTCCCACTTTTTGTGCTTCCCGTCGGGTGTATTCGCGGAAATACACCCCTTGAACGCGACCACTCACAAAGACATGGGCTCGAACACAGTCTCTCTTCTCCTCCATGGGCGGTACCTCACCTATTCTTCATATTTGCGGAAGACGACCACCGCGTTTTGGCCCCCAAACCCAAATCCATGTGCCAGCGCCACGCGAGCATCTACCTCCCGGGCTACGTTGGGTACATAATCAAGGTCACACTCGGGATCGGGCTCTTCCAGGTTGATGGTGGGGGGGACCACGCCGGTGTAAAGACTCATTACGGCGGCAAAAGCCGCGATGGCTCCTGCCCCCCCTAAAAGATGCCCGACCATAGATTTGGTCGCGGTAATCGCCACGTTGTACGCGTGTTCTCCTAGGGCGCGTTTGATGGCTTGAGTTTCCGCGACGTCGTTGAGCGGCGTTGATGTCGCGTGGGCGCTGATGATGTCTACATCCTCTGGACGTAGACCACTGCGTTTGAGCGCGAGTGTAATCGCCCGCGCGGCTCCTTCCCCTCCCGGACTGGGGGCCGTAATGTGGTATGCATCGCCTGTAACAGCCCCTCCTACTAACTCTGCATAAATGCGTGCTCCGCGTTTGCGGGCATGTTCTTCTGTTTCAATGAGCATGGCCGCTCCGCCCTCACCAAATACAAAGCCGTCTCGATGTTTATCGAAAGGTCGACTGGCCTTTTGTGGTTCATCGTTTCGTCGTGAGAGCGCGCCGGCCCGCGCTAAGGAAGCAATAGCCACCGGGTTAATGCCCGACTCCACGCCGCCGACAATGGCCGCGTCTGCTTCGCCCAACCATAGCAGGCGGGCCGCATCGATAAACGCCATGTTGCCGCTGGCACAAGCCGCCGTTCCGGTTACCACAGGGCCTTTAATACCTTCATGTATAGAAATCTGACACGCAACGGCATTGGGCATTACGTTGGGAATGACAAAGGGACTCACTCCACGCGGTCCCTTGTTCAGCAGATCCAAAGTGGCGGTGTAAATCTCCGAGATGCCACCCCCTCCGGTGTTCATAACCACTGCTATGCGCTCTGTGTTCTCTTCGGTAATTTCCAGGCCCGCGTCTTCTAAGACCATACGCCCCAAGGCAATAGCAAAGTGGATGGCTCGGGTAGTACGTCTGGCTTCTTTACGGGGCATATAACGTGTCGGGTCAAAATCCTTGACCTCTGCCGCGATACGGACGGGATAGTTAGAGGCGTCAAATGATGAGATATAATCCACTCCTGAAACACCGTTGACCAGGTTTTCCCAAGAAGTCTTCGCGTCCAGGCCTACCGGCGTTAATGCCGAAATGCCGGTCACTACGAGGCGTGGGCGTTCCATGTTGTCCTCCTTTTAGAGCATTTTTCTTTCTGATGACCTCTATTTTGATTGACCGACGAAACTCTATATACGCACGCTTCTTCCTCTACACCAAGATTCATAAAACGCGACGGATCGGCCAACCGAGACGTGTATCTCCAGAACAATGACAGCGGCTATTATACCATAGGCATTGACAAGGGGCGCTAATCCAATTATCCTATAGCCGAATACCGAGCGCCCCGCCGGGATGAGGCGTGGGAATTCTCTTGGTGAAGTGCGGTAACCATATCTAAAGTGCGGAGGCTTATATGGCGCGTCAAAAACGAAAGCATGTAACCGCTTCTGAGCCACAACAGTCCACGCGAGCCCTCTGGTTTATTCTCGGTTTGGCGGGGGTGGCGGTCATTTTGTTGATTCTCATCGGTACGATGTCCCGAAACAAAGAAGCAAAGCCCGCGGACGCCTTCCTAAAAGGCATTCCTGTATCCGGAAAAACATTAGGGTATCCAGATGCTCCTGTAGCTGTGTGGGATTTCTCTGACTTTCACTGTCCGCATTGTCGCGAGTTCGCTTTTGGTCCCGAACAAAAGTTGATCGAAGAATACGTTAAGACCGGCAAAGTGAAGTTTACGTTCAAACATTTCATCGTTGTGAACTCTTATCTTCCGGCCAATGCTTCGGAATGCGCGAACGAGCAAGGCCAATTTTGGGTTTATCATAATTACTTGTACAAAAAACAGGAGACGGATGCCCCCTTTTCCGCGGAGGATCTCAAACAATACGCCCGTGATTTAGGGTTGGACACAAAGGCATTTGATGCCTGTGTGGATTCCGGCAAG
>CAYPUG010000108.1:0-9272 GCA_964413905.1 uncultured Anaerolineae bacterium
TTCACTTTGGGCCGGGGGACCCCTATTCCCTGGATGCCGCCCCAGAGGTTGGTCATTCAAGGACCGTATAGGTATGTTCGCAATCCCATGGCTTTGGGGAACATAATGATGTACATGGGCATCGCGTGGGTACTGGGCTCCCCCTCCGCCGTGGTCCTCGTTTTGGTGGGCGGTACGCTGTTACTTCTTTACGATAAATTTGTGGAAGAACAGGAGATGGTGTTACGGTTTGGCGAGGAGTATTTGGAGTACAAGCGCCGGACGCCTTTTATCATCCCGCGTTGGCCGCGACGTAAGAAGGGGTAAGTTTCCAAGCGGATCTCCTCCTGAACCCTGTGCATGGATATTGGCTTAAAAAAACGGCGAGGCCCATTACCCACGATATCTTGGTCACTGAGGTTGGGAGACGTCCCCGTTTACGCAATAGCCGAAACAAAATTTGGCGTGATACCCCATTTAATGGCATCCTTAAGCGCGCGGCGTTGGGCGAGGTAATCCATTGACGGAGGTCTTATGAAGCGATTGTCCGACCGGGTGGCCATCGTCACCGGCGGTGGTAGAGGCCTGGGAAGAGCCATCGCGCTTGAGTTGGCTAAAGAGGGTGCCCACGTCGCGATGATGGCCCGCAGTGCCCCTCAAGTCGAGGCTGTGGCCCACGAGGTTGAAGCCCTCGGTGTCCGTGCCCTCCCCGTGACCGGTGACGTTTCTCAGTGGTCCAGCGCGGAAACCATCGTCCAGAAGGTGATGGACACGTTTGGCCGCGTGGACATTTTGATTAACAATGCGGGTGTGCTGGAGCCGGTAAAGCCCGCGTATCGCGTCGATCCCCTTTCTTGGTCTTATCACCTTGATGTGAACTTAAAAGGTCCCTTTTTCATGTCCCGCGCGGTTTTGCCTCACATGGTTGAGCGACGGTCCGGTGTTATCGTGAACATCGGTAGCGGTGCGGCTCACCGGCCTGTCCCCTCTTGGAGCGCGTATTGCACGGCTAAGGCGGGTCTTTTGCACTTAACGCGCGTTTTGGCTGAGGAACTGAAAGAGGTGAACATCCGGGTGAACATTGTACGGCCGGGACGGGTGGATACAGATATGCAGCGTTTACTGCGCTCCATTCCGCCTGAGGATATGGATCCCAAGATTGTGGAAAGTTATCGACGTCAATACGAGGAGGGGCGGCTGTATCCCCCTGACTTTCCTGCCCGGCTCATTGTGTGGCTGTGCACGGATGAGGCTCAAGATGTGAGCGGTCAGGAAGTGAACATTGATGAGGCGGTGTGGCGTGAACGGGCCGGTTTGACATGATGCGTTGTCACATAAGGGTAAAGACCCCATTTTGAACTCCACGATTCATAAAAGAAAAGGAGGATGTATACCGTGACGTACTCGAAGATTGTTGTACCAGAAGGTGGTGAAAAGATTCGCGTTAAAGACGGAAAGCTGGTGGTTCCCGACAATCCCTACGTGTGCTTCATCGAGGGTGATGGAATTGGCGTGGACATCACGCCGGCCATGCGCCGTGTGATAGACGCGGCGGTGGAGAAGGCATACGGGGGGAAGCGTCGTCTCGTATGGGTGGAAATCTACGCGGGCGAGAAGGCATATGACTTATATGGGGAGTACATGCCTGAAGAGACCTTCCAGGCCATGCGGGACTTCATTGTGGGCATTAAGGGCCCCTTGACTACGCCGGTGGGAGGCGGGTTCCGCAGTTTGAACGTCACCTTACGACAGGTGTTAGACCTGTACGCGTGTGTACGGCCGGTGCGTTGGGTGCCGGGTACGCCCAGCCCGGTGAAGCATCCGGAGCGCATGGACATGGTGATTTTCCGCGAGAACACGGAGGACGTGTACGCGGGGATTGAATGGCCAGCCGAATCGCCTGAAGCCAAACGTCTGATTGAATTTATGAATGAGGAGTTGGGCACTCAAATCAGTGAAAAGGCGGCCATCGGTATTAAGCCGGTGACCGAGTTCGGTTCAAAGCGCTTGGTGCGCAAGGCCATCCAATATGCGATAGACCGCCATCGCAAGAGTGTGACCCTGATGCACAAAGGAAACATTATGAAATTCACGGAAGGCGCGTTCCGTGATTGGGGCTATCAGTTGGCCAAGGAAGAGTTTGGTGATGTGACCATCACAGAGTCGGAATTGTGGGAGAAGTACAACGGTGAGGCGCCCGCGGGCAAGATCGTGATCAAGGACCGCATTGCGGATAACATGTTCCAGCAGATTCTCACCCGCACGAACGAGTACGATATTATTGCCACGCTAAACTTGAACGGTGACTACATCAGCGATGCGGCTGCGGCCCAGGTGGGCGGTTTGGGCATGGCTCCGGGGGCGAACATTGGCGATTACATCGCGCTCTTTGAGGCGACCCACGGCACGGCCCCCAAGTACGCAGGCCAGGACAAGGTCAATCCGGGCTCTCTGATTCTCTCCGGTAAGATGATGTTGGAGTATTTGGGGTGGGAAGAAGCCGCGGAACTGGTGTGGAAGGGGATTTCCGGCGCCATCCAGCAGAAGCGCGTCACGTATGACCTCCACCGCCAGATGGAGGGTGCGACGTTGTTGAAGACTTCAGAGTTTGCCGAGGCCATTGTGGAAAATATGTGATGAAACCCTGAGGAGGGGGCAACTTCTTGTTGCTCCCTCCTGTTATCCTCATGAGGAGGTGACGCATGAGTGTCATTGAGTCCGTGTGGAAGGGTGTGACGTACCGCGGTGGGGTGGGCCATTGGGCATGGTTGCTCCATCGTGTCGCCGGGGTCGGCATTGTCCTCTTCTTGGCCCTGCATATTTTGGACATCTTTCTCACCGCGTTTGGACCGGATGTGTTCGAGAAATTGCTCTTTATTTATCACAGCATTTTCTTCAAGCCTTTCATCGTTCTCTTAGTTTTTGGGGTGACGTACCACGCGCTAAACGGCTTGCGTCTCATTCTCATTGATTTCTGGCCTGGTTTTATGACCGAGCGTCACAAGTCTGCCTGGTATGCGGCTGTTGTCATCAGCCTCATTGTGACGTTCATCAACATCGTGGTCATGCTCTAAGGGAGGTGTGTGATGAATTTCCCCATGGCATCGAGTGGACGTCCACGGCCGGGCGCGGGATTTGCCCTTTGGTCGTGGTTCTTTATGCGAGTATCCGGTGTGGTTATGCTTTTTATGGTCTTGTTCCACTTGTTGTGGATGCACTTTGTCATCGGCTTGGAAAACGTCAGTTACGAGACGATTGCGGGCCGGTGGACGGGAAACATGGGCGCGTTTTGGCGTGTCTATGATTTGGCCTTGTTGTTCTTCGCCTTCTCTCACGGGATGAACGGCTTGCGCTGGGTGGTGGAGGATTACATCCGCTCCCGTGGTTGGCGTTTAGCGGTCAATTCGTTCCTGTGGGTGCTGTACATCTTCCTCATGTTCGCCGGCGCGTACATCATCATTTCGTTCCAAGGCTAGCGAGGGGATTAGATTTTCTAATCTCGGACGCGCACGATAAGGAGGTTAACCGTGAACTACCATAAGTACGAAACCGTCATCGTCGGAGCGGGAGGCGCGGGGCTTATGGCGGCCTTGTACGCATCCCGCGGTTCCAATACGGCTGTAATCAGCAAACTGTATCCGGTTCGTTCTCATACAGGAGCGGCCCAAGGTGGGATCGGGGCTGCTTTGGGAAATTTGGAAGAAGATCATCCTGAATGGCATGCATATGATACTGTCAAGGGTTCTGATTACTTGGCCGATCAGGACGCTGTGGAGCTAATGACATCTATGGCGCCAGATGTAGTTATTGAGTTGGAACATATGGGGTTGCCTTTTGATCGTACCCCCGATGGGAAAATCGCTCAACGGCGTTTCGGTGGTCACACCAATAATATTACCGGGAAACCCGTCCAACGGGCCTGCCACGCAGCCGACCGCACCGGCCATATGATTATTCAGACGCTTTATCAGCAATGTATTAAGCAGGGCGTGACCTTTTTCGACGAGTTTCAGGTCTTGGATTTGCTCATCAACGAGGGCCGGGTCGCAGGCGTGGTGGCTTATGAAATCGCGACAGGTGAACTCCACGTTTTCCACGCGAAGAGCGTGCTCTTCGCGACGGGGGGCTGGGGTCGCCTGTGGAAGATCACAAGTAATGCAATTTCCTACACCGGTGACGGTCCCGCGATCGTGTTACGTAAGGGTATCCCCCTTCAGGATATGGAGTTCTTCCAGTTCCACCCCACGGGCATTTACAAGATGGGCATTCTCATCACCGAGGGCGTGCGCGGTGAAGGTGGAGTGCTCATCAACAACGAGGGCGAGCGTTTCATGGCCAGGTACGCGCCCACCATCAAGGATTTGGCCTCTCGTGATGTGGTCTCACGCGCAATCTACTTAGAGGTAAAGGCCGGGCGCGGCATCAACGGCAAAGATTACGTGTATCTGGATTTCCGCCCCGAGACGGTGAACAAGTACTTCGAATTGGACGGCGTCACCGGCCCGGATGGGAAGCCTAAGCGGGTTACTGCGGAGTACTTGCTCAAGAAGCTGCCCGACATTATCGACTTCTGCAAGACGTACTTGGGCTTGGATCCAATGAAGGAGCCTATTCCGGTGCAGCCAACAGCCCATTATGCGATGGGCGGTATTCCTACGAACAAGAAGACAGAAGTTGTTATTGCGCCGGACGGCACAATTCTTCCGGGCCTCTACGCCGCAGGTGAGACCGCGTGTGTGTCTGTGCACGGAGCGAACCGCTTGGGGACCAACAGCCTGGTGGATCTGGTGGTCTTCGGTAAGATTGCAGGCCTTCAGATGGCCGAGTTCGCGCGACAGAACGATTGGGTACCTCTGCCCAAGGAAACGTGGGAACCGGTCCAGGCGACCCTCGATCGCATCAAGAACAGCAATGGTACGGAGAACCCGTACGAATTACGTGAGGAAATGCGTGAGGCCATGAGCGAAGGTGTGGGCGTGTTCCGCACCGAAGAACTCATGCAAAAGACCCTGGATAAGATCCGGGAATTGAAAGAGCGATACAAGAATATCCGCATTTGGGATAAGGGCCAGACGTTTAACCAGGACTTGTTAGAAGCGTGGGAAGTGGGCAACTTACTCGATCTGGCTGAAGTCACGACCATCAGCGCGTTGAACCGTAAGGAAAGCCGAGGAGCCCATTCCCGTGATGACTACCCTAAGCGAGATGACGAGAACTGGCTCAAGCACACGCTTATTTACCGGGAGGAGGATGGGAAGTACCGCATCGACTACCGGCCGGTGGTCATCACGAAGTGGCAACCCAAGGAGCGTGTGTATTAATCTCTCAACGGTGTTGTGTACGTTGGCGGGGCATTCATTTCTGAAGGAGGCATGGTGATGTCGGACACAACCCTGCAAGTAACCGTCCGTATCCTGCGATATAACCCGGATGTGGACAAAAAGCCACACTGGGAAGAATATACAGTCGAAGCGGAACCCACGGACCGGGTCATTGACGCGTTGCAGCAGATTAAATGGTACCAAGATGGAACGTTGGCCGTGCGTCGGTCCTGCTTGCACGGCGTGTGTGGTTCTTGTGCGATGATTATCAACGGCCGCAACGCTCTAGCGTGTAAGACATTGATTAAGAACGTAGGAACAAAGATTACGGTGGAACCGTTGCGGGGGTTCCCCGTGGTGAAGGACCTGGTCGTGGACCTGGAAATGTTTTTCGAGAAATACCGCTCCATTATGCCTTACTTGGTGAACAACGACCCGCCACCTCCTCACGAGCGGTACCAATCGCCGGAGGAGCGGGCTCGGTTTGACGATACGACCAAGTGCATCCTCTGCGCGGCGTGTACCACGTCGTGTCCTTCCTTCTGGGCCAATCCCGAGTACCTGGGCCCTTCCGCGATTGTGCAGGCGCACCGTTTCATCTTTGATAGTCGCGATCAGGCGTGGCAGGAGCGTTTGCGCATTCTCGCGGACCGGGATGGCGTGTGGCGATGCCGCAGCGTCTTCAACTGCGTGGAAGCATGCCCGCGCGAGATTAACATCAAGAAGGCCATTGCGGAAGTCCAACAAGCGATTCTCACGGGCTCTCGTGGGTTCTAAGGAGATGCGGGGTTTACTCGTGTGTGAAGTAGGCAAAGCCTGCTTCACACACGAGTGGCGTTATGGTCGTACGTAGATAGGATTCGCGAAGATCCACCCTCGCTCTTTACCCCAGGCTTTTTTCCACGCTTCCAGGCGGTACACACCCGGCTCTTCGACCGGATAATTCAGGATCCGGGTCACGTCATCATATACCACATCGCCGTCCTTGCGCAGGATGACCCGCGCGCTCGCGGGAAGAACCGCGTGTAGTGAGATCCCCTCTGCCCAACGGATATCGTCCCCCATGATGGCGCGGTCGTTTTCCACGGTGGCCCAAAAGCGGAAGTGCGTGGTCGGATGGACGAGATCATAGGCTACCCATGCATGGCCTTGCCGTAAGGCATCGTACACCAGTGCACCGTCTTCCTCCAGGGAATGGGTAAAGGGTTTGGGAGTCAGAACATGCGTGTTCACCGCCCGAAAGAGAAACTCGTAAGGGAAAATGCGACGGCGGATGGGCCCTAGGCGATAGGTCTTGCCGTGGGCATCCGATCCACCTATGGCGACCACTTTGTCCTCCACCAAGAGATCATCCCACAGGCCGAGCATTTCGGGCAGGGGGCCTTCGGGAAAGAGGTGAGGGACGAAGGAAAAGGTCAATGCAGTGGGATAATCCTTCGCGAATTCTCGGAAGCCGGACATGAAATTCCACAATTCAATGCCGGTAAACCCGCGCACGTTCCAACTCACCCAGGGGTATGTCTTGGGCACGAGTTTGGAACTCCGTTCAATTGGATGGGCCAGGAAGGTGAGTCCCCCTTGCGCGGCCACCGCGTCGATGAGCGCTTGGGGATCGTGGGCGTGGGGCGTCACGTCCTCTTCCACCCCGATACACAGGAGGTGGTTTGCTTCGTCATCGCGCTGCGGGTCGTTCACTTCTTCGCCTACGAGGACCAGCACGCCTTGGCGATACCCTTCTTCATGCTTGGGGAGCACGTTATGGTCCGTTACGATGAGGAAATCCAGCCCTGCCTTGTGGGCTGCATCCGCGATGTCTGCAAAAGTACCCGTGCCATCACTGTGCACGGTGTGAATGTGAATATTACCGGCGTATTCGTGCCACGTGTTCATGGTTGCGCTTTGTCCACCTCTGGGGATTGGGATGTCAGCGAGCGAGCGTTTTCCAGCAGTTCTTGAATGTAACGGTCAGGAACTTCAACACAAACGACTTCGCCACGAGCACATAGTTCGCCTTCGGCGAAGAGTTTGACCTCGATGACGACTTTGCGTCCTTTGACTTCCTTGGCTCTTCCCCGGAGTTCTAACTGGGGGCCCAAAGGAGTGGGTTTGAGATAATCCACGTGCAAGGAGGCGGTCAGGAAACGGGGCGGGTTATCTTCTTGCCCTCGGGCTTTGGCGGCAAAAGCTGCTGCCGAGCCCGTTCCATGGCAGTCGATGATTGAGGCAATCAATCCTCCGTACACGTAGCCGGGCACAGCAATGTGATAAGGTTTAGGGGTGAAATAGGCGACGGTCTCTTCGTCGTTGAGCCAGTACGTTTTGAGATGATACCCATGTTTATTGAGACGACCACACCCGTAACAGTAGGCCAAGTGGTCGGGATATAAGTCCTGAATGGCGACTTTTTTCAAATTCGCCCCATGTGTTTCATTCATGGCTCCTCCCTGTGCCGGAGCACGTTTGATCTTTGTGAACGTTGGGCAAAGCCCCGGAACGCGACATCTCCCTTGATGTGTTTGTTAGGACGTTCTGACAGGCTTCATTGCCTTGGAGATATTCTACCCATACTTTGCCGAAGGGTCGAATTCATCGACCAACACGTTCGTGGAGGAACTCTACTGATTGACTGATACATCGCGTTTCATGCACCTTGGCATAAAGAAAGGAATTTCCCTTCCTCTTTCTAAGCCAACCTACATTCGCAGAGCTTTATCAGTCAATCAGGGAACTCTAATGTGATACTAATCTTTCCCTTTTCCGTCTTTCTGAGAAAAGGAGAGGCGCGTTCCCACCGGTGTGCACTTACGTTGGCTTCCATAGAGAAGGGGAATGGGATGATGTTCGTCGCCTGCAACCGCGAGCATCACCCCATTCCCCCTTCCCCTTTATGCCCAAGCGCATAAAACGCTCATTGTCCGTTAATCAGCTCCTTGGGTCGATTTTCCCTTGGGCAAACGGATCTGTGTGGGCCGAGGCCCAAAGGTACCAGGTTATGGTCACGAAGACGATACTCGCGCCTATGCCTTGCCAGATAGTGACCAACCGTTCGCCCAATAACACAGCCGCAAAGAGGAGGGTGGCAATTAAACGAGTAGCCAACAGGCTGCTCACAAAGGGGGCGCCTAGGTGACGAAGCGCACTGATCTGAAACACGTTGGCGCCCAAGAACACTCCCCCGCTGTATGCCGAGAAGACCAACCAATCTTTCATCTCCAGTCGGTGCCAAGAATGCCAATCTTCACCGGTGAGGAGGCTTAAGGTCAAGGAAATGCTCACGATGGCGACCAATTGGACGACAAATACGGTCTCTCCGGGGATGTCCTGGTGGGCAGTGCGACGAATGATCACCATGTAAAGGGCGAGGAACAAACTGCTGCCCAGGGCGAGTCCAATGCCGAGGAAGTCTGTGGGGGTTAGGGTGAAGTGGATGCCCGTAGTCCCAATGTGGCGGCTCATCATCAATAAAGCGCCTATCAACGCCATCACCATCGCTTTTCCCGTGTGTCGGGGTATGACGTCCCGGAAGAGGGTGGCGCTGAGGAGGGCGACAATGAAAGGGGTGAGTAAAGTGATAAGTTGGACGTAAATGGCCAGCGTGAAGCGGGCCGCCAAGACGTTGGTAATAGAGCGGGAGGCAACGACGATGGCCAGTATCCAGAGAATAGGATACCTGAACGTGCGCAGGTGTGAACGAAAGGCCGTAATGCCAAGCATAATACTCAGGGGCAACAAATTGGCTACGCCCAGGAGAGACAGGGAGGGGAGATGACTGACCGTTTGGAGGTAGCGAGCGAGGACGGGATACGCTCCCCACCCCATGTGGGCTCCTAATGCGGCGAACATGTACCAAGTACGTTTATGGGACATGAACTTTGCTCTGGGCACAAATGGATATGCGTCTGTTCGGCCAATGTGTTGCAGTCTGGGCCGATGGGGTTTTAAGTTTACTATATGATAAGGGGCGGTGTAAAC
>CAYPUG010000109.1:0-9237 GCA_964413905.1 uncultured Anaerolineae bacterium
GGGGTGCGGGGGACACCCACAATATTTGTAAACGGCCAGTATATTGAACGGGGCATGTTCTGGGATGTTCTGAAGGCGGCCGTAGATCGCGCGTTGGAGGAGGCAACCCCATGAATTGGCGATGCGTTGGGCTCTTCGCGTTTAACATTATAGGCATGGCAGCAGCGGCTTATTTGACGTACACGCATCTCTTTCACCTGGCCCCACAATGTTATGGGCTTGGGGAATGTGCGTTTGTGCAAGCGAGTTCGTATGCCAAGATATTCGGGATACCGGTTGCCTTGCTCGGATTTCTTGATTATTTGGTGATGTTGGGAAGTGGAATTTACGCGTTTCGTGGGCGGGATAAACAGCGCCGCTTGTGGGCTCTACACGTTTTGGTCGGGCTGACGTTTGCCAGCTGGTTGTACTCGGCCTATTTAACGTATATCGAGGCGTTTGTGCTCCACGAATATTGTATCTATTGCTTGATTTCAGCCTTTAGCATTACCATGATGTTCCTATTCAGCATCTTAGAATGGCAAGCGCTTACAAAGCGAACATCGTAACATGTTATTCTAAAAGGCACCCTAAAAGAAGGAGGCAAGGCGATGCCGCGAGTAAAGTGTCCGGCAACAACTTGTGTGTATTGGGAAGACGGCTATTGCACGGCTGAAGAGATTAAACTCGATCCTGAAGACCTTTCCTGCACGACCTTTGAGGAGTTAGGAGATATTGAATTAGAGGATGAGGAATTAGAAGAGGACTTTTGGGATGAAGATGAGGATGAACTTTCGCTAGAGGACTTGGCGGATGAGGAGGAAACATGGGAATAACAACGAATGCTTTGTCCGCCGGTCCTGCGGGCGATGCCCGTGTGTGGATGCTCGCCCATGGCATTGTGGTTACTATGGATGCCCAACGCCGTATCTTGTATGATGGCGCGGTGGTGGTGAGGGGCTCAGATATTGTAGCCGTAGGGGCCGTTGAGGAAGTACGTCCCCAGTTTCCAAAGGCGGAGGTCATTGATGTTCGTGGGCACTTGGTTATCCCTGGGTTGATAAATGCCCACACTCATGTGCCCATGTCTCTGTTACGAGGCATCGTAGACGACCAACGTTTGGATGTGTGGCTGATGGGGTACATGATGCCTATCGAACGGGAATTTGTGGGCCCTGAGTTTGTACGGTGGGGCACATTGCTCTCTTGTTTGGAGATGATTCGGGGGGGGACGACCACATTTTGTGATATGTATTATTTTGAAGATGAGGTCGCCACCGCGGCGGTTGAGGCAGGGATGCGGGCTATTTGCGGGGAAACTATCTTGAAGTTTCCCTCGCCGGATGCCCAATCGTACGATGAAAGTTTGGCCTACACGCGTGAATTTATCGAGAAATGGCGTGGCCACGAACTTATCATCCCGGCCATTGCCCCACACGCGCCGTATACCGCCACAGAGGACATGCTCCAAAAATGTGTGGATTTAGCGTTGGAGTATGATGTCCCTCTACACATTCACCTTTCCGAGACGGCCAAGGAAGTAAGGGATAACTACAAGACACGCGGCATGCCCCCTATTTTATGGGCCGATTCCCAGGGAGTGTTCAAAGCAAAGGCCATTGCCGCCCATTGTGTGCATGTGGAAGAACGAGAGATCCCCGTGCTTGCTCACAAAGAGGTGGGAGTGGTTCACAACCCCACGAGTAATCTGAAGTTGGCTTCGGGCATTGCTCCGGTGGTGGAGATGCAAAAACAGGGGGTGGCTGTCGCCGTGGGGACCGATGGGCCGGCCAGCAATAATGATCAGGACATTTTTGAAGAGATGCGCCTGGCGGCTTTATTGCCCAAAGGTGTGTCCGGGGATCCCACGGCATTGCCAGCGGAACAAGCTTTTGCTATGGTTACGATAGAAGGGGCCCGGGCCATTCACATGGATCACCTCATCGGTTCCTTGGAGGTTGGTAAAAAGGCCGATATAGTCGTCTTGCGTTTGGATACTCCCCACGCGTATCCCCAATATCGCATGAACGATGCGAATGTGTATGGATATTTGGTGTACACGGCTCACGCCGGCGATGTCCGGCACGTGTGGATTAACGGCCGGCAAGTGTTACGGGATGGCGAGGTGTTGACCATTAACGTGGAAGAGGTCTATGAGCGCGCCCAGGCGATTGCCGATCAAATTGCGGACTTTCTCCAGAAGCGTGAAACCAGTTTGTTGGATAAGTTGATAGCAATCGGTGGGCTGGAGCGGAAGGAAACGTTTGAAATCCAAGTAAAAGCTCGTATTACGGATCCTGCTCAAGTCGAAAAGGTGCTGCTCTCCGACCCAGACATTGAAATTGTCAAGCACACGATTCGTCAGCAGTATGATACGTACTTCTTGTTCAACGGCCGCGAACAGGGCATATTGCGCTATCGGGAGGATAACGTTATCCGACAGCGAGAAGATAGGGGCATGCCGGTTACTTTGAATGTGGAACCTATTTACACGTTAACGTTGCTCGGACCAACCCACGAGCGGGAGTTCGGCAATTCGGTCATTCTTTCTCGTTCTCGTTTCACTGCGTCGGCTATGTATTCCCTGCGGTTTTATCGTGAATACTTTCAGCCTAAACGGATTAAAGAGGTGGTGAAGTGGCGCAACCGCTACCGCATTCGTTATAAGGGTGTGGACTTTGCTATTAACATCGATAAGCTCAGTAAGCCTGAACAGGAGGAGTATTTCCTAGAGATTAAGAGCCGTACGTGGTCTCAAGAGGACGCCCTGAACAAAGCAACGCTGGCCGCTGAGTTGTTAGAAAAGTTCCACGTTCGGCCGGAGGAAGTCGTCCGCGGAGAGTATCTGGATTTGTGAAATTGGGCCACGTATGGCACACTGGGATATCGTTCTTATCTCTCGGGTTACCCGGAAAGACCGATATGGTATTGACCTCCCCGACCGGGTACCCTAATGGCTTTGCTATCCCAAAAAGGAGGGAGGTGATGCCAATGGACAGTAAACGTAGCAGAATGAACCGTGCCGTGGCGTCACCTCGGAACCTCCGTTAGGCGCCACGGCACACGTGATAAGGGCCTACTGTTGAGGTAGGCCCTTATTCGTTTTACGTTGTACCTCGCGAAACCAAAAGGCCGTCGGTTATTCACACAATTCTTTCTTTATGCCAAGGTACATCGGTCAATCAGCACACAGTTCTTCACGTATGGGGGGAGCGTTATGAGTGCACGTCGAGTCCTTATTACAGGAAGTAATCGGGGCATCGGGTTAGCGTTAACCCGTCATTTGCTACAAAGGGGGGATGTGGTCTTGGCCGCGGCCCGCAGACCTGAATCTGCCGATGCTTTGCAATCCTTGGCGCGCGAGTATCCTCACACGCTTATGATTCTTCCTCTTGATGTGGCAGATGAGGAAAGTATCCGTCGTGCGGCCCGCGAAGTAACCCAACGCGTGGATGGGTTGGATTGGCTTATCAACAACGCGGGTATTATGTATGAGGGCGAGCACATTACCAATTTGTCCGCCGATCACCTGGCCCACGCGTTTCGTGTAAATTCTATCGGACCCATGCTCATGGTCAAACACTTCCTGCCGCTATTGCGTCGGGGCCATCAGCCCAAAATTTGCCAAATGACGTCTATCATGGGCTCCATTTCGTTAACCGAAGGAGGTGGGTATTACAGTTACCGGGCGAGTAAAGCCGCGTTGAATATGCTGAGTAAGATTTTATCGTACGAGGTACGGGGGTGGGGTATTACGGTGATCATTATGCATCCTGGATGGGTGAGAACGCGTATGGGAGGCGCAGCCGCTCCGTTGAGCCCGGAGGAATCTGCCCGGGGTATTGTCCACGTTTTAGATAGAACCACATTGGCCGATACGGGGAAATATCTTACCTGGGAGGGGCGGGAACTTCCCTGGTAATCCGGAGGATGGTAATGGCTATTATTATTGTGGGGTTAGGACCTGGACGTGTTGATCTACTGACCCGAGAGGCTTGGGATGTGCTATCCCGGGCCGAAGTCATATACGCCCGTACCGGTGAGCATCCGGCTCTGACTCTGTTTACTGCAAAGGTGAAAACCTTTGACCATGTGTACGCGCGCGCGTCTACGTTTGAGGAGGTATACGAGGCCATTGCCCGTGATATTCTTACGTTATCCCAGGCCGGCCGGGACGTTGTTTACGCGGTCCCCGGGCACCCTCGTGTGGGGGAGGCGACGACTCCGCTGATTGAGAAGTGGGCTCGAGATACCGGTGTAGATGTACGCATTGTGGAAGGGGTGAGTTTCGTCGATGTGGTGTGCAATG
Source organism: uncultured Anaerolineae bacterium (assembly GCA_964413905.1). GTDB lineage: Bacteria > Chloroflexota > Anaerolineae > JAADDB01 > JAADDB01 > CAYPUG01. Next base: position 4,289 of record CAYPUG010000109.1, read on the forward strand.
CTGTAGGCATTGATCCCTTGGATGGCTTGAATGTGTACGACGCTATGTTGGTATCTCAGGAGTACTTCCCGACGGTGAATACGGATCGGCCGGTGTTGCTGGGCCAATTGTTCAGTAGGGATTTAGCGTCCGACGTGAAGTTAACCCTGTTAACTGCGTATCCTCCCGAGCACCCGGTCACTCTCGTCCGGCATGCGGGTACAGAGGACGTCTCCATCCGTACGCTTCCTCTCCATGAATTGGACCGCCTGTCCGACTTTGACCACATGACCAGTCTGGTCGTGCCTCCCTGGAATCATCCTTCGTCGTATGAAGCCTTGCAAAATATTGTAAATCACCTGCGCTCCCCAGAAGGATGTCCGTGGGACCGTAAACAGACCCACCAGTCCCTACGACGTCATCTCTTGGCCGAGACGTATGAGGTCCTTGATGCCCTGGATCGGGATGATATGGAGGCCTTGCAGGAGGAACTCGGCGATTTGCTATTGCAAATCGCATTGCACGTGGCCATTGCCACGGAGGGAGGAGAGTTTTTATTCGGTGACGTTATTGGAGAACACATTGAGAAGTTGATTCGACGGCATCCCCACGTTTTTGGTGATGTTCATGTGGAGAGCGCCGAAGAGGTGGCGAGAAACTGGGAAGCTATCAAGAAGGCGGAAAAATCGGCCCGTGGTGAAACCGAAGATCCTTTTGCCAGCATTCCCAAAGCGATGCCCGCTCTTATGCTGGCGGCGATGGTGGCATCGCGGGGCCACTGGCAGGATACTCCCTCCCCTCCGGGCGTGGATGTGGAAACCGTTACATCTCTCACTCCGGAAGTCTTCGGTGAGTTGTTGTTCTGGTTGGCTGCGTGGGCGAAACATCGGGGATGGGATGCGGAAATGCTCTTACGGGAGGCAACAAAGCGTTGGATACGTGAACAACGAGGTGGAAATTCTTAGACGGGTCGAACAGCGGTTTACGTCCGCCCTTTTCTTTGTTTGAAAAGAGCAAGCCATTCCTCAATTTCTTCTTCTGTCAGACGGACGTCTTCCCATTCAGAGGTTTCAGATGGTGGGTGGCGCAATTCGTGAGCAAACACCTTCGCCGGGATAACTTTGCATCCGTGCGCCTTCGCCGTCTGTTGAATGCTTCTATCTGAGGAGACCACGCGCAGGGAGGCCGGGTTACGAGCCCGACGGATACGTGCTTTGATAACGTCATCGGCTGTTTGTCCACTTCCTGCAAAGATGACTTCTACCCCGCCCCCAGAAAGCGCGCGAGCCCGTCCTCCGGGTAGGCCACGGTCAAAGACGACCGTAATCCGGGTCCGGGCTCGCGGTTGATACTGTTTTAAGAGTTGCACGAGCTTAATTTCGTCGTCTTCATCGGCTAATGTGATGCCCTCGAGGAGCCCGGTGCCGATGAGATTATGCCCATCTATGAGGTACGGCATGGATTCAGTCGGCTCCCTCCTGCGAGATGACCTGTTCCAGACGTCGTTCTAATACCTGGTTCTCATCAAACCCATCCAATTGGAGGTACCACTTCGCTACATCCAGCATGGCTTTCAGCGGGGTGAGCCCTACCAGTTCTGTGTGGGTGATGGTGCACCCGTATCGGGCGGCCTCGCGACGAATCAGTTCTACCACTCGGAAAATAGGTGTTTTTTTGAAATTCGTCAAGTTCATGGAGACCTGCGCTTGCCCTCCGACTAACATGCCCAATGCTTTCACGTACCTTAAGCCGCCGCTGGAATGCCGTACTGCCCGCGCGATACGTTTGGCGATCTTGACGTCGTCTGTGTTAAGGTATACATTGAACGCGATGAGAAACTCCCGGGCTCCAATAACTGTGGCTCCGGCGGGCCCCAATTCACGTGGCCCGAAGTCAGGAATACGTGAGGGATCTGTCTTAATGGCCTCTTTCAGACCCTCGTACTCCCCTTTGCGAATGTTGGCTAAATTCTCCCTTTCGGGCCGAGTGGCTGCGGCTTCATAGAGATAGACGGGGATGTGCAATTCCTCACCCACGCGCGCTCCCAAGTTACGTGCCAACTCGACACATTCTTCCATGGTCACCCCGCGTAAGGGGACAAAAGGAACCACATCGGTGGCACCAATGCGCGGGTGTTCGCCCTGATGTTTGTTCAGGTCTATGAGCTCTGCTGCTTTTGCAATGGCTCGGAACATGGCTTCCTGGGCGGCCTCCGGTGTACCGACGCACGTGATGACCGACCGGTTGTGATCCGCATCGCTTTCCACGTCAAGAATCCATACTTGAGGAACGCTTTTGATGACCTCGACAATAGCGTTAATGACTTCTTGGCGTCTTCCTTCACTGAAATTGGGTACACATTCCACCAACCGCTCAGGCAATGTGCTCATCTTGGCCTCCTTCTCGATTGTCCCAAAAAGTCATGGGAGTTTTGAGCATCTCCGATTTCTTCACTCCGGGCTACATCCAATGCGAAGGCAATACGTTCCTCTATAGGGGGGTGGGTTGCAAATATCCAAACAAACCAGCGCGGAGGCGCGGGATCCAGCAGGTTTTGTTCGCACAATCGCGCTAATGCACGAGCGTATGTAAGGGGTTTGTGGGTCAGGTGGACCGCGAAGAGGTCGGCTAATATTTCGCGTGCGCGTAGCCATATGTTGACTACAGGCGTGATAATCATGCCTAAAATCGTGAGTACTAAAAGTCCCAAGGGAAGGCTCTTGGGGGATTGGGGCGGGCCCCCCCACGCTTGAGCCCATGTGAATGCCACATGTATGAGGTAGAAGGCCGCAAAGGTTAAGGCGGCCTGGAGTCCTAAGCCGAGCAGAATGTCCTTGTGTACGTAGTGGCCGATCTCGTGAGCCAACACGGTTTCGGCTTCGTCGGGAGGAAACGTATCTAATAAGGTGTCGGCGATGACAATGCGTTGTGTCGGGCCCATCCCCAGAACGGCCGCATTTGCTCCCCTGGTGCGTTTAGACATATCGAAGCGGTACACATCGACAGCCCTCACGCCTGCCCGATGCGCTAATTGCAAAAATCGTTTTCGCAACGTTTCATCTTCTAGGGGTTCAAAATGAAAGAAGAGGGGGGCGACCACGATGGGCATGATGACTTGCAAACCGGTCATCACGAGAACCACCATGAGCGCGACCCAAAACCACCATAGGGATGTTGTACGGAGCAAACCGTAAGCAGCAACGACGGCGAGTGTTCCGAGGAAACCTGCAAGGAGTCCAATCTTTACGCGTTCTGTAAACCACTGTTCCCAGGTTTGCGTGCTAATTTTGTAACGACGAGCCAGGTATTCCTGGGGGATGGCCCCCAAGATTTGAAGAAGCCAATAACCACCGCCAAGCACGCCAAAGACGTACACGGTTTGAAGAAACCAGGCGGCTGCGGTGGGTATGTGGGTGTCCAACCATTGTTGCGCAATCGGGTGTAACCAGAGGGCAAAGTATATGGGAGAGGAGAGCCAAGCCGCCACAAGCCAAGGGCGCTGTTGGCGGGCATGCTCGCGTGCGCGTTGTAGTCGATGCGGGTCAAACAGTCTCTCCACGTCCGTTCTCATATCGGTGCCCACCGTTTCTGTCCGCATAACATGGTGGCTTTATACCGCTTGCCTGACAGAACTCCGGGTACGTGCGTTGGCCGAATGTCTAATGCCAAGGTCGACCCACCGCAACGCGTCAATTCGTCAGATCGACGTTTAAGCAGGTCGGTATACGGGTGCAGAATTTTGGCATTCGAGCAAGATTTTATTATATCTCCTCATGTGAGATATGATAGAATGCGTTTGCTCAATAGGTTGAGATGTAATTTCGCCATAGAGGAGGGCACCGGGTGCTAACGGTTCTTTTAACGCCGTGGGGTCCCATTGTGTTGCTTTTGCTGGGGGCAGCGGTCTTGTGGCCGTTGAATGTTCGTCGTACTCCGCAAGTTGTGCGGAGCAGTGTCATCCTCTTGTTTACTCTGTCGTTTGTCTGGATCTTAGGGTGGCGGCTTTCACCGGTTCCCATTGAACATGTGCTGTCTGTTTATGGTCCTCTAGGCGTTCCCTTCTTTGTGAGTCTACGAGTCTCCTCTGTTGCTTGGTCTTTTGCCGTTCTTATTGCTATGGCCGGTCTTTTGGGCGCGTTAGGGATGCGTTTTAAGCCCCCATCCGGGTATGTGTCAGGCCCAGGGGTCGGGCTTGTTCTCATCGCCGGCGCCCTGCTTATGGTGTTGGCCGATAATTTGCCGGCCCTGTTCCTGGGATGGTTGGTGATGGACGCGGCTTATATGGCTTTACTGCTCGATGTGCAGCGTATGGTTTCACGGTTAGTGGTTCTTGTGTTAGGTGGCCTTCTGCTTTTGTGGACGGTTATGATCGTGGCTCCCCGGGAAGTGGTGATTTCCTCTTGGTCTGAAATGGTGTACCCCAAAGGGTTGCTGGTGTTGTTAATGCTGAGCGTGTGGTGGCGTTTAGGCGTTTATTCGTTAACTCGGTTACATGTTTTCGACGTTCCCGATTTTCCACTCTCCTGGCTGGGTATTGAGATTGTGGCCGGAGCCGGTTGGCTTAGCCACTGGCTTTCCTTACCCGGCACAAACGTTCTTTGGGCCGATGCGGCATGGTGGGGAATAGGGAGTTTTGCTTTCTTTGGCGGGGCATTGGCTGCTTGGTTAGCCGATGACCGTGGGCAACGCTTGAAGTGGGTGATGAGTCAACGGGCGAGTGCGATTGTTCTGCTGGGAGGGATTTTGGGGGCAGATGGGATTCGTGTAGTGTTGGTGCTATCCGCCACCACACTCCTTATCCCTTTCTTTCTTGAACTTCTCCCTGCCAAAACACCCAACCGCTTTATCCGGGGGCTGCAACTTCTGACGATTCCTATTATTTGGGGGGAGCCTAGGACCTTGGGGGGGGGGCGTCGGTGTTGTGTTATACCACATTTGGTCATGGCACCTTGGGGTGGGCTTTATTTTGC
>CAYPUG010000110.1:0-8921 GCA_964413905.1 uncultured Anaerolineae bacterium
TCGAACACGTCCACCGTTTGTGTGTAACTGGACATGGCCTTGTCCACCAGGTGGACGACGGGAACCTGGTAACGTTCCGCGTAGTTAAAGGCCTGGGCCGCGTCGTAGAACGCTTCTTCCAGGGAGCCCGATGCCATGACGATGCGTGGGAAATCGCCCTGGCCGCCACGGATGGCAAAGAGCAAGTCGCCCTGGTCCGTGCGGGTGGGCATACCGGTGGAAGGACCACCACGTTGGTAAATGGTGATGACCACGGGCGTTTCGTTCGCGCCGGCCCAGCTGAACATTTCGGTCATCAGCGCAAAGCCGGGGCCAGAGGTGGCCGTAGCCGCGCGAGCGCCTGCCAGGGCCGCGCCCAGGGCCATGCCGATCGCGGAGATTTCATCCTCGGTCTGCACGACAACCACGTTGCCCTGTTGCCCATTGCGCAGGGGAAAGGTGTTGTTGGCTTCCAGGAAGAAACTCTCATCCGTTGCCGGGCTGATGGGATAATAGGACTGGAATGTCATACCCCCGGCCATCTTGCCCAAGGCGACGGCTTGGTTGCCGTTGAGAAGCAAGCGAGGGGGATGTTCTGCTTCCACGTCCATGCGGAACTGGAAGTGTTCCGTGTCCAGGTTTTCTTGCACGTATTCATAGGCCAAATCGACGGCTTGGATGTTCATGTCGATGATTTTCTGTCGACCCGGCCACGTTTTCTCAATCCCCTTGATGACGTACTCCTTAGGAAATTCCAACAACGCGGCGGAAATGGCTACTGCCAAGGTGTTGAGTGTACGGTCGGCGATTGCCTTGGGCACTCCTAGGCGCTTTCCCAGTTCTTTGGTGATTTCGTCATAAGGAATGGAGTATACCTGAACGCCGCGCTGTTTGGCGTCTTCTAACAATCCGGCCGTGGTTTTCGGCAACCCTTTGGCGTCAAGATAGGCCTCGATGTCCGACCGAATGCGGTTTTCCAAGTAAATGAGCCGCGAGAAGGGAACATCCGCATCTTTGGCATTAAAGATGATGGCACCGCCGGGTACAACTGCCATCGCGTGTCGGGTGAGACTTTCGGGCTCGAAGGTCGTCAAGAGGTCCACGCTTTCACGATGGGAGGTCAGGGGATGGTGCGCTACCCGGACGTCATAGTAGCTATGACGCCCTTTAATGTTGGAGTAGTACTCGCGGCGACCGAAGACGTGCAGACCACCGATGGCGCAAGCTCTTTGAAAAATGCCGGCCGCCGTGTCGACCCCACTGCCTTGGGGGCCACCAACTCGCCATGCTAACTCTTCAGTTTGTTTTGCCATAGGACCCTCACTTCTTTATGACTGCACACGGTGCAGTGAATGATATCCGACGCAGGCGTGCGTGTCTGCGCCGGAGTAATGCCTTATGCCAGAAGGAGGAAGTTCCGTTACCTTTTCGGCCCTGGAGTAGCCAAAAAGCACGCGTTTCTACCCTCTCTTCCGGATAAACCGGCCAGATCGCAATCACAATCTGAAATTATAACAACGGGGAGATCGGAGAGCAACATTACAAAGATGTCTGGCGGACCGGAGGACGTGGGGGATGTTTGTTTACTTTACTTCTGGGGGCAGGTCTTCATCTGCACTCAACGCTTCACCTTTCTCCGTCTCCTCACCGCTTTCGTCCCACTGTAAGGTGCGCCATTGGGGATAGATGCATTCGTGGTTGGGGTCTATCATTTCCAGAAATTGGCAAAACGCGTGGAGGGCCGGTGTGTTGGGAAGTCCGCTGCTGTAGGCCAAATAAATCCATCGCTTCATGGTGACACCTTCGATGGGAAGTATGCGTACCCGGCCCAGCGCGACACAGCGTTCTGCTGCCATCCGTGACACAAACCCTAAGCCGATCCCTTCTTCCACGGCCATGATAACCGCTTCTGAATTCCCCAGCGTGAGCACGGTTTCCAGTTGTTCCACATCCATGCCCACCAGGTCAAGCGCCTCCTTCACGGCCATGTATGTGCCCGATGTGGGTTCACGCATGACGTATCGTTCCTGATATAACTCCTGGGGAGTAATGGAAGGGCGTTCCGCCCATGGGTGGTGTACAGGCACGACTAACACAATCTCATCTTCGAAGAATCGACGGTAGTGAAGCCGGCGACGTTGTAAGCGTGCGCTCATAATGCCCATATCCACTTCGCCCGAGAGGAGCCATTCCACGACTTGCTCCCGGGGGGCCACACGTACGGTGACCTTCACCAGGGGATATTTTTGGCGATACATGGCTAAAAGGCGAGGAAGCACGTATTTGCCGGAGGTCGTCGAGCAGCCCACCACCAGGTGTCCCACGATTTTGCCGGAGAGGGTAAACGCGACTTCTTCCATGTGTTTGCCGGCCCGTAGGAGTTCGCGGGCCAGCGGGAGGAGGGTTTCACCTTCCGGGCTTAAACGAATGCGGCGGCCGTGGCGCTCGAAGAGGGAGACCCCCAGGTGCTTTTCCAGGGCTTGGATGTGTTGACTGACCGCGGGTTGGCTCATGTGAAGACGCCGCGCGGCCCGGGAGAAGTTTTCGGTTTCCGCGGCCACGACGAACACGTGCAAACTGTCCAGGGATAGCATAGGCACCTCGTACGTTGCTTAACTCACACCTTGTGTACACTCGTCCTTCACGCTGAGACCCAAACTTTGGAATGCGGCGACCTGTCGCCGCTTTAATAACCGCTTTGGAATGCGGTGCCACATCGCCGCTTTGAGAGCGGCACCTTCAGCGATCTTAGAAACGCGTGCCCGAAATCAACAAAACACAGGAATTAAGCCGGTACCTTGATAATCTCGATGTCCCCAAAGAGGTGGTTTTGTTGCACGTCCACTTCTCCTTGTTTGATGAGTTCGAGGACGGCCAGGAAAGTGACGATGATCTCCTGGCGATGGCGACTGCGCCGGAGGAGGTGGGTTAGGACGATTCGAGACGTACGCCGGAGGAGGTCGTGTAGTTCTTGAAGTTTGTCCTGGATGGTCACGGTGTACGGGGTGACCACGGTGGCATCCACCGGCACCTCCTCGTGTTCTTCCAGGACCCGACGCATGGCCGCGATGAGGTCGGCCAGGGTGATGTTGCCCTTGTCCAGTCGTTTCTCCAGCGCGGGAGGGGGTGCGACGCGCACGTACGCGCGCAGGTGTTCCTTCTCCCGCGCGCTCAGGTACTCGGCCACGGCTCGGAATTGGCGGTACGCGCGCAGTTGGCGGGCCAGCGCCTCCGCGGGGTCCTCCTCTTCTTCCTCCTCGTTCAGGGCAGGGCGTGGCAGCAGGGCCCGGGATTTGATCTGCAGGAGTCGTGCTGCCATCGCGATGAAATCGGCCATCAGCCCGGGGGAGACGTTTTCCGCGCGCGCGATGTATTCCAGGTACTGGTCGGTCACCTTGGCAATGGAGACCGCGGTAATGTCCAGTTCCTGGCGCTCGATGAGATAGAGCAGCAATTCCAGGGGGCCTTCGAAGACATCCAGTTTGATCACGTAGTCCGCCCCCGCGGGTGCAGCCACTGACACACGGTTCAGCATGGACACAGTATAGCAGATGACGCGGGAAGGGGAAAATGAAAGGAATTTGCCAGGAATTTGCGAAGTTTTTGCTATGCAGAGGGCTTTCCGGTGTGGTATGGTGCTTTGCAAGAAAGTTTATGCTGTCGAGAAGTCTCCTCAATAGCATTTCTTACCCTGCAGATTCGAGTTCATGCTTTTAAGGGGTCATCCTGATTAATCGACACAATTTCGCGTATGTACCTTAGCTTAAGAGGGAAGGGGATGTGAGAACCGAAGAGATCGTCTTGGAAGAGACCCTCCGTCCTGGAACCACAACGACAGGCAAAGTCACCCGAATATATCCCTCTGGGGTATGGGTGCAGTTGCCCGATGGTCAAAAAGGCTTTATCAAACGTCGTGAACTCTCCTGGGCTGCCCGCCCCCCTCATCCCCGTCACATTGTGCGCCTCGGTCAAGAGATCCCCTGTTATCTCCTTGAGTACGATGAAAAACGTTCCCGATGGAATGTCAGCCTGCGCCGCGCGTTGGGGGACCCCTGGGAGACGTTCTTGAAAACACACCAAGTGGGCATGGCCATCAAAGGCCGGGTGGTGAAAGTCATGCCCTTCGGCCTCTTCGTCGAGATTATTGAAGGTGTGGTGGGATTGATTCATCGCAGTGACCTTCCGGTAGACGAGAGTGAAGACCTGGAAAAGCACTTTTGGGTGGGCGACCATGTGGCCGCCGTCATTACCCACATTGATCCCGACCGTCGCCGTGTGTCCCTGAGTTTGCGCAGATTCCAAGCCCTTTTAGATGCCCAATCTCAAAAGGAATACCTGCGAAGGTCGTCCGGGGTCACGTTGGCAGAGCGGTTGGGCGTGAGCTCTACAATCCTGAAGCGGGTTCTCCACCTTGCTGAGGAAGAATACTTGCAACTTCAATCTCCCTGTTCGTATACCATCTTGTTGGTGGAAGATGACGAGGACGTACGGGAGAGAATAGCGTCCCTTCTCAAACAGGCGGGACACAGCGTCATAGAGGCGGGAGACAGAAAAAAGGCCTTGGAGGCTCTCAGGCAACACCCCCACATAGATATGGTGTTGCTGGACATCAATATCCCCGGTAGTAATGGGCATGACGTTGCCCGTGAGATGGGAAACATTCAACCGGCTCTTCCTGTCGTTTTGATGACCGGCATGATGGGGGACAACAAGCGCCTAGAGGATGAACAGGCCTACATCGTTGGCTATATTAGTAAGCCGTTTTCGGACCATGTTCTTTTGAAAACCGTTGAACGGGCCGTTGAGACGCCGGAACAACTTCGCACCGAGATGTTGCAGCGTTTGCAGTCCATCAAGACATATCACCAAAAGCCGCGACCCCTTCTCGCCAAACGTTCAGATCCTCTCACGGCCGTGCTCACACAACTGCGCTCCCGCACCCACGCGGAGTGGGTGGGGGTGTTTCACTTCGATCGGGAAACACGCCGGGTGACCTTGGTGGCAAGAAGCGGCGAAATCGATGTTGATTTTGACACGACCAAATACGAATTGGAATACAGCCCTGTGCGTGACGTGGTAGAAGACAAGGCTCAGGTATTTGAGACCTATGTTAGCAAACACAGTGCGGCGCGATTTCAGAAATTACGCGCGGCCTTCCCCTGCGAATCGTGCATTGGCGTGCCCGTGGATGTGGAAGGGGAAACCACCCACGCCCTGTTCCTGTTTCACCGCTCTCCTCGCGCGTTCCATAAGAGGGACTTGCAAGATGCCCGCCTGACGGCTCTGCGCATCAGCATGGCATTGGAGCAGGAACGCTTCGAACGAGAACTGTTTGGCTTTCACCAGCACTTTCTGATGGGGCAATTGACCGCGGGGCTGACCCATGAAGTGAACAATAAACTCCAGGCCCTGCTTTTCGACGCTCGCTCGCTTCGCTCCGACCTCGGCAGGATGAAAGAGCCCCCCACAGAGACCCTTGAATGGCTATCTTTTAGAGATGCCATGGAGCAACGGGTTCAACGCATTACGGATGTCATCTACGGCGTCGCGGAGACGGTCGGCTTGTTCCGGGATCTCATGCGTCAGGAGGGGCAAACATCTGTGGATGTCAACCGTATTGCCCGTCGGGCCGCGACCGTTGTTCAGGTGGAGGCCACACGCTCTGGCATTTCTGTTGAGTTCACCGCCGATGCCTCTGTGGCCCGAGTTCAAGGAACGCCCGTTCACCTGGAGCAAGCTCTGGTCAACGTGATCCTCAACGCGGTGCAGCAGATGAGCCTGGCCGGACGAAAGGGCAAGGTGGAAGTGCGCACATCTTACGAACCCGATGACCCGGATGGGCTGCCCGTCAAAATCCGTGTCCGCGATCAGGGGCCCGGCATCCACGCCAAGTGGTTTGAGGAGATATTCAAGTTAGGATTCACCACCCGGACGGGAGGCACCGGGATGGGCCTGTACATCACCCGGGCCCTGGTGGAGAACATGGGAGGACGGGTGAGCGTGGAGGAGAGCCTGATCGGGGTGGGGTCCACCTTTGTCATTGAGTTGCCGGCAGATAACGAGCGAAAGGAGGACGCATGAGCATTCAGGTACTGTTGGTGGAGGACGATCCGTTTTTGGGTCAGGGATTGGCCGAGTACCTGGAACAAGAGTGGAGATGCACGGTAAGGCAAGCGGCCGATCGTGAAGAGGCTCTCCGCCTTGTGGAGCAAGACGGTCCGCACATCGATGTCGCGCTCATCGACCAGGTGCTGGGCGGGGACAACGGCATTGACATTATGCGGCTCATCAAAGCCGATTATCCCCAGTTGCCCGTCATTATCTTTACCGGGTATGGGGATGTTCAAGCGGGGCAGCACGCGCTTCGTTCCGGGGCTTATCGCTACATGGAGAAGCCTCTTAAGCCCGAGGAGGTGGGCTTACAAGTTCAACTGGCCGCGGAACACTATCGCCTGGCGCGAGAACGGGACATCCTCGGGCGTTTGCTGGAGGTCAGTCGGGCTCTCCTGCGTCACAACGATCTCAACAGCGTATTGAACACCCTTGCCGAAAAAGTGCGGGAATTGACCGGGTTTCAGGAAGTGCTCGTCAGCGTGGTGCGTGGCGGGAAGGTGTACCACTTGGGCATTGCCGGCATTCCCGAGGAAGGCGCAGAACGCATACGACAGCGCGTGCGGGACTGGGAAGAGCATTTCGGGCCCCTTCTCCGCGACGCGCAGGCTCACGGGTGTAAAGTGGGAGAATACACCTATTTTATTCCCGCAGGCACATTGGACCTGTCTCATTATGGGCTGGAAGCGCAACCGGGGCAACGCGCGTGCTCCCGCGTGGGGGGGGACGGAGAGGGAGTCTGGCGTGCGGAAGATATGTTTGGTGCCCTCATTCAAGATGAAGATGGGCACCCCTTGGGTCTTATCTGGCTTGAGAGTCCTGAGAACTGTAAACGGCCGAGTCAGGAAACTATCCGCGTCATGGACCTGCTGGCCGCACAGGCCGCCATTGCTATTAGCCTTGTTCGGCGGCTGGAGGACGTGCTGGAGGCCACAGCCAAAGTGCATACCGCTAAAACTCTCCAGGACGCGCTGAACCTCATCGCCAAACAGGCGGCCCGTTTGCTCAACGCGGATGCGGGGGGGGTGCTCCTGTTGGATCGGGCGCGCGAATACCTCTACTTTGCCGGCGCGTACGGCCTCTCGGAGAACATCGTAAAAGGCACGAAGGAACCGGTAGGCACCAGCATTGCCGGCCGCGTTGTGAAAGACGGAAAACCTCTCATCTCTTACGACGTGCCCAACGATCCCCGCTTTAAGAACCCCGCGGCGGCGGGGGAAGGCCTCCTGTCCATCATCAGTGTTCCCATTTGGCTTGAGGGTGAGATTATCGGGACGTTAGATGCTCAAAGCAAAATGCGCACGTACGCGTTTCGCGAGGAGAATATTCCCCTTTTAGAACAACTGGCCCGCCACGCGGCCGTGGCCATTGACCGGGCTCGCTTTATCGATGCCCTAAAGAACGTCACCCAAATGGCCCGGCTCGTTACACAATCTGTGTCAGAAGAGTCAAAACGACTCCTCGATTCCATTGTCGAGGGCATAGGAGAAATCATGGAGGCCGATTGCGTGGTGTTGTACCCCTTCGATGCACGGGTTCAAAAGTTTGATGTGGCAAGTGTTGCTGCTTGGGGACTTCAACAGCCCGATCGGTTCAACCCTAGGGACGAGGTGCGTGGTGAAACGAATGCCGTGTTCTACGTGCTCCGCCATTCTAAGCCGCCGGTGATAATCGAAGACATGGGGGATGAGAACAACCCGGAGGTATTCCAATTTAAGAAGCGGAAATTCATCCGACGAGAGGGCATTAAAGCCCTGATTGCTGCACCCCTGGCCCTCCCCGGGCGCGCGAATGTTCCTCCCCTGGGCGTGTTATTCGTGAACTACCGCAGTCCCCAGAAATTCACGGAGTGGGAAAAGGACATTTTCCGCCTGGTTGTGTCCTTTGGGGCCGTAGGCCTGCGCGCGACCCGCTCTCGGGAACGCAAACGCCAGGAATTGAAAGCGCTTGCGGAGGTGGTCAGTGTGATCTCCGATGCCGAGGACGTGGGAAAGGTGTGGGAGCGGGTCCTGACCATTGCCGCGGAGGTCACCCAGGCCGAGTACGGGGCCTTCCTGATGAAGGATGAGCGAGCGGACACCCTGCAGACCCGGTACGCTCACGGTGTTGATGTTGAGATTTTCCGCTACGCCGATCCCATGTTGGCGAGACGCGGTATCACCCGCTGGGTGGTTGAGCACAAGAGGAGCGCCTTGGCTGTAAACATCCCGGGAAACGACACATGGCGGGACATATACGTGGAAGCCATAGAGGGCGTCCAATGTGAACTAACGGTGCCCATCCTTTACGGAGAGGAAATCCTGGGCATCATCGACCTGGAGAGCCCCCGGCCTTACGCCTTCTCCGATGAAGACCAGCAATTCGTGGAGAACCTGGCCAACGTCGCGGCTATCACCATCCACATGGCCCGCACCCACCACCGGCTGGAGCGTACCCTCAACATCCTGGACACGTTGTTTCGGGCCACCCAGGGCCCCGAAGCGATTCCCACCATTTTGGAGGAAGCGCGTAAAGCCGTTGGCGCCGATTTCGCCAGTATTATGTTATACAACCGTTTTGTTCACGTCCTTGAGTTTACCCATTATTCGCCCCCGGGTGATTACCCCGCTCTTGTTGACCTTGAACACCGGATACCCCTGGGCCGTGAGGGACACAAACGGGGGATCACAGGCCGCGTGTTTCTGACCCAACAACCTGCCCTTGTCCCTAATGTGCACCAAGATGAGGACTATGTGGATTTCACGGGGGAGACGCAATCGGAACTGGCCGTGCCCATCTTCAACGACGAGGGCGAGTGCATCGGCGTGCTCAACGTGGAAAGTCGGCAGGTG
>CAYPUG010000111.1:0-8782 GCA_964413905.1 uncultured Anaerolineae bacterium
CACCCGATTTTCATCTTACTGTGATATACCAAAATTGCAAAAGCGTACGTGGGTAGGGAACCGAATATGTTGTGAGGTCGTCTTACGGATAACTTGATGAACTGAGTCAACGTCCATGCACCTTCGCTGCGGCTTAAAAGGGAGGTAAATTTCACGAATTTCCGGTTTCCCTTTACATGGCGGTACATCAAACGGGATGCGTCGCTCCATCAGATGGACAAGCGAGGAACACAACGTCCCACAAGGGAGGAGGCATCATGGAGGGACTTATTTTCATAGGTTTAGTGGCGTTATTAATGTGGACGTGGGTAGCCGATGCCCGTGCGACCCGCTGAACGGTCGGATTTTCATTTGACGTGACTTCCACATCACGGCACATCCCCCTGACGGGCTACGCCCTTGTGTGAGCGTAGCCCGTTGCGTCTTTTGGACACGTCCGTCGGTGAATTCGTGTCGACACATGTAACCTTCCTCCTTTACCTTGCATCTAAAGGCCAGCGCAGTGGGAGGCCTACGCCGTCGTGGTTTGTGGCGGCTACCGACCAGAGGGTCGGATAGGTTTGCCCTTTACGTGCAAACGTTTAAGATACCTTTTGAAACGCTGATTGAACCGACTAAACTCTGTGTGTGGATTTTGGCTCAAAAAGAAGGGGGAATTTCTACGCCTTTTATGCCAAGATACATGCAAGATGATGTGTCAGTCAATCAATTGATGTGCATGAATTGTAGGGAAATTTGAGCCACGTAATTTCAAGGAGGTGACAAGATGCCGTTGTTGTCGCAGCAGGATGCGGAATACATCCGCCAGGATTTTGAAAAGACGTTGGTGCACCCGGTGCGCCTGCATGTGTTTACTCAGGACTTTGAGTGCATGTACTGCCGGGAAACTCGCCAGATTTGTGAAGAAGTAGCCGCGTTGTCCGATAAGGTAGAAGTCGTGGTCCACGATTTTGTGGAATCTCAGGATATTGCTGAGAAGTTCGGGGTGGATAAGATTCCGGCTATCGTGGTTACTCGCGTGAAGGAAGATGGTAGTGAAGAAGATTACGGCATTCGGTTTTTTGGGATTCCCAGCGGTTATGAGTTCATGTCTTTATTGGAAGCGATTAAACTTGTAAGCACGGGGAAGTTATCTCTAAGCCCGGCAACGTTGGAACAGATCAAGACACTGGACCGTCCGGTTCACATTCAGGTGTTTATTACGCCTACGTGTCCGTATTGCCCGCGTGCAGTCATGCTCTCGCATCAGCTGGCGTTCGCCAGCCCGCTGATTCGGGCAGATATGATTGAGGCGACAGAGTTCCCGCACCTGGCCATGCGGTATCAGGTGATGGGGGTACCTCGTTCGGTCATTAATGAGGATATTCATATCGAGGGCGCAGTTCCGGAGCCCATGTTTGTCCGGGAGTTGATGAAGGTCAAAAAGTTACCCGTTCCTGCGTAAGTGGGGATATAAAGGCGTTCAAGAAAGCGGTCGTTGTGTTTCACAACGGCCGCTTTTTATATCTCATGGGATAAAGGGGGAGCGAAAATGGCCGAACGGATGCTTGTTATTGGGGGCGTGGCAGCCGGAATGAGTGCGGCCGCAAAGGCGCGTCGTGTCAATCCCGAACTGGAAATCGAAGTCTACGAAAAATCAGGGTTTATCAGTTACGGCGCCTGTGGTTTACCGTACTTCGTTGCTGGGGAAGTGCCTTATGTTGAGGACTTGGTCGCTCGCACAGTGGAACAGTTTGCCAAGCAGCGTATCTACGCGCATGTTCACCATGAAGTGACGGCCATCGACATAGAAGCCCACACCGTACGCGTGCGCAACCTTGATACGGGTGAAGAATTCACAGATCACTGGGACAAACTCATCTTGACGACCGGTGGCGCGGCCGCCCGTCTCCCGCTGCCTGGGCTGGATCTTCCGGGCATCTTCACAGTCCGTATTCCGGAGGACGGGGTGGCCATACGGCGGTGGATAGCCGAACAGAAGCCTCGCAAGGGCGTCATTGTGGGGGGCGGGTATATCGGTTTAGAGATGGCCGAGGCGCTTTCGGCTCACGGCATCGAGGTGACCATCGTGGAAATGTTGCCCCAAGTGATGCCTAATATGGATGCGGATATGGCGGAACACGTTCAAGAGGAATTGGAACGCCAAGGAGTTCGTTTGCAATTGGAACATGCGGTCGAAGCGTTTGAGGGTGATGATCGGGTTCGGGTTGTGGTGGCGGGGGGAAAGCGATTTCTCGCGGATATTGTCATTTTCAGCGTCGGTGTAAAACCCAATGTGACGTTGGCTGTCAATGCCGGCATTGCTTTAGGGCCCACCGGTGCCGTTGCTGTGGATGATCACATGCGCACGAATGTACCGAATGTGTGGGCTGCCGGTGATGTGGCGGAAGTCCATCATTTGGTCTTGAACAAACCGGCGTACATCCCGCTGGGGACGACGGCCAATAAGCAAGGACGCGTGGCCGGCACCAATGCAGCCGGCGGTGATGCTGTGTTCAAGGGGGTGGTGGGTACCTCTGTCGCCAAAGTGTTTGATTTACAAGTGGCCCGTACCGGCTTGTCCGAAACTCAGGCTCGTAATGAAGGCTTTGACGTCGCCTCTGTGAAAATCAAATCCTCCACAAAAGCGCATTACATGCCCGGACATGCTCCTTTGTTTGTCAAGTTAGTATTTGAGAAGGGCTCTCATCGTCTATTGGGTGGTCAAATGGTAGGTCCTGAAGGTGTTGCCAAACGCATCGATGTCCTCGCGGCCGCCCTTCACGCCGGGTGGACGACGTATCAGTTGGCGGAATTAGACTTGGCTTATGCCCCGCCGTTCTCGCCTGTCTGGGACCCTATTTTAGTGGCCGCTAATGTCGCTAATCGATAGATATCTTTTCTTTGGAATGCGGCGACCCGTCGCCGCTTTGGCATCTTTGGAGTGCGGTGACAGGTCGCCGCTTTGATAGCCTCAAGTGGAAGGCGTCGAAATCAAGCCATTATCCGTTAAGGAATTTTGCTTATGCCGGAAGAAAGGGTCTGTGATCGGCACCGATTTATAGGTGCCCTTATCGGCACATTTGTGGGGGATGCCCTAGGTATGCCCGTTGAGGGATGGTCATGGCGCGATATTCGCCGTCAATTCGGCGAAATTCGAGACATGATTTCGGCCCGTTTGGGTGCAGGGACATACACGGATGACACGTTGTTGATGATTGCCCTGGCAGAATCATTGATTGCACACCAGGGCCGTTTGGATCCTGACGATTTGCAAGCACGGTTTCGGAAGGCCTACGATCCCCGTCGAGGTTTTGGTGCCGGTATGCACCGGCTTGTGCGTCTTTGGGATTTGGGGACACATTGGCGTGAGGCGGCCCGCTCGTTGTTTGACGGAGGCTCCTACGGGAACGGTGGCGCGATGCGCGTTGCTCCTGTAGGAGTACTTTACCACCGCGATTTGCCCCGGGTGTACGAGATGGCGCGCCTTCAGGCCGCGGTCACCCATGCCCATCCTCTTGGCCAGGAAGGAGCGGCCCTCCAGGCCCTGGCCGTTGCTTTAGCCGTCCAGGCCAATCCGGCACACTTTGACCCCGAATCTTTTGTTGAGGAATTAGAAGCGGCCCTTCCCCCCAGTGCAGAAGCATATCGCCGCGCACTCATGTTGGCATGGGAACTGCGTGATCGGTGGGAAGACCGAGATCTCGTGGTGCGGAAATTAGGGAATCGTTCTTCCGCTCATCGTTCTGTTCCCACGGCCATCTTTTCCTTCATCACCTTTTGGCAATCCTTTGAAGAGGCGGTCGTTTACGCAGTGAGTTTGGGAGGGGACACGGACACTCTAGCCGCTATGACGGGAGCCATTGCCGGCGCATTCCACGGTGTGTCTGCCGTCCCTCGGCGTTGGTGGGATGCTCTGGAAAACGGGGAAAAAGGGCGGGATTATGTTGTCCACTTAGGTGAACAACTTTGGGAATTATGCCTTCGTGACGAGGGGTAATGTGCGCACACCGTACCGAGCGCTTTTACTACGATTAGTGTTGTTCGGATTTTTGACACTGGCTTTAGTGTATTTGGCCCAAGTAGGCTGGTCTCTTCGTCATCCACCGACACCGACCCCTTTGCCTACGCGTCCTCTCACCCTTACATCCACCCCTTTTCCATCCCCTCCTTCAACTCCGCTCGTTTTACCCACTCCGACCGCGGTGTTCACGTGGACCCCTACCCCAACACGGCCGATGTTCAGTGGAGAACGTGCATACCAGCATGTATTAATGCAAGTTTCGTTGGGCCCTCGCGTACCAAACAGTCCATCTTCGCGATTGGCGCGTGCTTATATGCGGGGTGTTTTAGAGCGTTCCCAATGGGCAGTTCAAGAGGAAGAATTTCTATATCACGGAACGGCGTTGGTGAACTTGGTTGCAAAGCAAGGACAGGGGCCGATTGTGATTTTAGGCGCCCATTACGACTCTCGGCCACGCGCCGATCGGGATCCTGTACCTGCACATCGACTTACTCCGGTACCTGGAGCGAATGACGGCGCGAGTGGGGTGGCCGTGTTGTTAGAATTGTCCCGCGTGTTGCGGTGGAATGCGGACGCCTTTCAGGTGTGGTTGTACTTTTTCGATGGGGAGGATAGTGGGGACATCCAAGGCTGGGATTGGGCTGTCGGTGCCCGTCATGCGGCTCAAGCCCTTTCTCCCAACGAGGTGCAGGCGATGATTTTGGTGGATATGGTTGGCGATTGCGAACAACAGTTTTACTGGGAAGGCCATTCCGATTCCAAACTGCGTGCCGCGATCTGGGAAGTGGCCCGAACGCTCGGGTTCGGTGATGTATTTATCCCCCAAGAGCGTTTATCTGTCATGGATGACCACGTGCCCTTTGTCGAGCGGGGCATTCCCGCTGTAGATATTATTGATTTCGATTATCCCTATTGGCACACGGTCGCGGACACCGCGGACAAAGTGTGCCCCCAGAGCCTGGAGCGGGTTGGGCGCGTGTTGCAGGAATGGATTTATCGTCGCTTCAGTGCTCCGTCTTCTCCCAATAGGCGTTCGTAAAGTTCCTGTTGGCGTTTCATGGCAGATTGGTATATTCGGTGGTGTTCCTCGTGGGGGACGAATGTTCTGCCGGTAAAGGTGGGCGCGTTCCTGATGTCAGAGATGACCCCTAGGGTTTCTAAGGCGAGCAATGCGGTCCCTCGCGCGGAGGCTTCGGGAACTTGGGATACGGATAAGGGGTGACCTAAGACATCGGCGATGATTTGGGCCCACGTCGGTGAGTGCACTAAAGCCCCTCCGCTCGCGATAATTTCCACATTGGCAGGTAATATAGGTTGCAGCAAGTGAAATACCTGCCCCAAGCGATACGCCACACTTTCCATCCCCGCCCGTAAGATATCCATCGGCGTGTGGGCTAACGTCAGGCCGTGAATCGTCGCTCGAGCATCTCCCCGCCATCCAGGGCTGCGTTCACCCGCGAGGAACGGTAGCACAGTGAGTCCGTGGCCGTCTGGGGGCATGGCTGCCAGTTTCTCCTCGAGTGCCTGTCCGTTACCGTTCAGTTGTAACCTGTCTTTCAGCCAGGCGAAAACATTCCCTCCTTCACTGAGGGCTCCACCGGGCAAGGAACGCCGTGCATCCACTCGATAACACCAAAGCCCCCAGGGAATCTCTTCAACCTGTTCGGATGTCACTACACGGATAGCGGAACTCGTTCCCATGGTCAGGGCCACCCGTTCGGGCGCAACGCACCCGCTTCCAATATTCGCTGCGGCGCCATCCCCAACGGTTGGGAACCAATCTATATCGGCCAGGGCAGGCCAGCGGTGCCGGTAAGGAGCTTGCAGACCGCGTCTTGGAACGTGTACATCGGTCAGGGGCGAAAGGTGATGTTTATCAATGGGTAGAAAGTTCAAGAGTTCGTCGTCCCATTGCAACCGGCGCCGATCCAATAGACCTGTCCAGGAAGCAACTGAATAGGAAACCGCTGTCTCTCCAAACAACCGAAGTTCCATGTACTCCCCAATTGAAACCCATCGCCACACACGCTTTAGGAGGTGTGGCTGTGTACGGGCTAACCACAAGAACCGGGCCGGCAAATAACTTGTATGAAAGAGGGTACCGGTTCGTCGGTGGACTTCGCGTTCGTCGAAGTGGGCTCGCAGCGTGTGTACATCCGGGGCCGGGCGTGTATCCGCGTAGGTGTACACGGGTGTAATGGCCCGTCCGTCTTCGTCAACCCCTAAAACGTTGCTCACCAGGGAGCACGAAGCGACACCTGCGATGTCGCCGGTTAAGGAGCCCAACTGTGCCGTGACGGCGTCAATGCATCCCCAAAGGGCATGAAGCATCTCCTCTGCATCGGCTTCCACTGTACCATCCGGGGCCGTATGTAATGTGTAATGAGCCCGACTGCGGAGTCCTTCTATGGAGCGTCCCCACCGGTCAAAGAGGATAGCACGAATGGAAGATGTACCGATATCTAGCGCCAGGACATAAGGTGGTTCGGCGTGTTGTGGTGAGACCGATGCAAGGCGTGTTTCGCGCGCGGCCATCGGGTTTCCTCGTGGTATGTGAGTTTGGGGGCATTAAATGACCAATGTTGCCATATCAAATCCGAAGATGGCGATAGTGTCCCCGTCTTTCAGCTGGACACAAAGATCCCAGTTATGGCAATCCTCACAATATTGCTGGTACCCTAAATGCTGGGCCATGGAATTCTTGGTGGTAAGGAGTTGGTTATTCAAGAAGATGGTGTAGAGTTCTTCGGCTCGGATTCCTAATCGGTTGAATACCGATTCGAGGGTTTCACCCTCTTGAATCTCTACATCGATGATACCTCGTGTGCCGATTTCCCTTGTGAGGTTATATTTAGTACGGAGTTTACCGTAGACGTTAATTTGTACGTGCGCCATGATGTCAACCCTCATGTTCCATCATCACAATGTCTGCCAGAGTGGGTTTACTTCCTCGTGGGATAAGGGCAATGACCACCGTGCGTTCGGCTTTGTGGATGAGAAAACTTGCAAAGCGAATTTCCGGGTTACGATTCGGGTAGGGGTAATATGTATCAATTTGCCAGCCGACATGGGGCAGTTCACGTAGGTAGAATACTTGCAAGGCGCTGATGGTGGCCTCTCCCCGGTACGCGTCCCATATTTTATGGGGGGATATGGCTTCGATGATGTCCTCCGGCGCTGCAGGCGTGTAAGCCGGAGGGATGGGTAAGTCCATGGCCGTCATTTGATATTCGTCGGTATGTTCCACAAAACGTAAACTTTGGACCATGTTCGAGACCAAGGGCTGGAAGTAGGACTTCTCATCCTTGCGGTGGGTGACCGCGAGGTGTAGCACCATGCCTCCGGCGGCGAGTAAACCGATCCACAACCGCCTATTCTGTTTGGCGGGGAGAAGTAATTCCGCCTCGTAGCCTTTGAGGTTTCCTATCTTGAGGGCAGAGGCTCCTAATTTCTTGGCCCCACGCATAACGCTAATACGTGTAATGTACTGGGTCCACAGGGGTTCTATAGGACGCAGATAGGGGTTCAATTCCGGCCGGATGGCCAGATGTCCCATGCGTTTTCCTTCGTATTGAAGGGAGAGGGCGGCCTTGTGAGGGGCAAATGCGGTGACTTCGCCGTCTTCTTGCCACACCCAACCTTCCGGGTACTCTAACGCGTACCCCCATAAAGGATGGACAAACGTGGGCATCTTATCCTCCCCCTACCGCGGGTATAAAAGCCACACGATCGCCGTCTTCAAGAACAGTGTCGAGTTCCACCTGTCGGTTGTTTCGCATGACGATTTTCACGTCTTCTTCGGGGATGCCCAATTGGCGGAGCACATCACGAACGGTTGTTTTCTCTGCAATTTCAATGCGCAGCGGTTCTCCAATGCCCAATTCGGGCCTGTAACGGCGAAGTGTGGCAAATAATCGGACTTCAATGGCCATACGTCTTATTTCCTCCCCGTCCGAGTACAGAATTCGCTGCACCTCCATAAGGTGATGAGGTGCAGCGAATTCTAGCACATTCTTGTTCAAACCCAGGAATGTAATGAAATGCTGTTATGTCGGCCTAATAGTCTAGTCGGCATGGACCCAGGCATACACCTTGTCCAGTTCCTCGTCGGGCACGTCCCAAACCACGTTGTGCGGCGGCAAGGGTTCATAGCGCATGAACTCGGGCAGACGGTCGTCCACGTTGGTGAATCCGGCTCGCTCGTTAAAGAGGCGTTCCTTCTTTAAGATTTCCTTGCCGATCTCTACCACATCGTCCGGGCCGATGTCCCAACCCATCACGCCGGCCACCGTTTCTACCATGCCTTCAAACCCTTCTTGGATGTCCAAGATGGGGAACGCGATGAAGAGACAGTAGCCGGTGCTGTCGATGAATGCGGTGGTCGCCTGGAACGCAAGGGAAAGTTCTGCCTTGCCCTCGTATGTGAATTGGTCTACCTTCTGACCTGTGCCCAAAATTTCCGGCGCGATGGTGTAACCGGAGGTGTGATCCGCGCCCATCGTGCTGGTGGCGTAGGTGAAGCCGATGCCCTTGATGGCCCGGGGTTCATACGCGGGCATCGATTGCCCTTTGACAACAGGTACCCGGTGCACGCCGAAGATTTTGGCCGTAGCCGCGACGCCGTTGGACAAGATGCGTCCAAGCGGGGTTCCTTTGCGAATTTCATCGAAAAGGGCCAGAGCCTTTTCTTTGTCGCCAAAGTCCAACAATCCGGCTTCCATGGCGATGGCGATGGTGTTGCCCATCTCGATGGTATCCAGCCCTAGGTCGTTGCACTCC
>CAYPUG010000112.1:0-8620 GCA_964413905.1 uncultured Anaerolineae bacterium
GCGGGTGGCCCTCGGACCCGAACGGCGCAGCCGAGTCATCAGCCCCGAGGAGAAGGAAATCGTCGCCTACCACGAAGCCGGCCACGCCGTGGTCATGCGGGCCATACCAGGCAATGATCCCGTCCAAAAGGTAACGATTATTCCTCGCGGTATGGCCGGAGGATACACGCTTCCTCTCCCTGAAGATCACACGCTGAACTCCCGTGAGCGATACAAAGCCCAACTCGCCGGCTTACTCGGTGGCCGTGCAGCCGAAGAACTCATCTTCGGCGAGATCACCACCGGCGCGGCCAACGACTTGGAACGCGTCACCCAATTGGCGCGCCGTATGGTCATGGTGTACGGCATGAGCGATCGGTTAGGTCCCCTCAACTTGGGAGAACGCGACGAATTGGTGTTTCTGGGAAAGGAACTCGCTGAACGACGTAATTACAGTGAGGAAGTGGCTCGAGAAATCGACCATGAAGTGCGTCGTCTGGTGGAGGAAGCCTATGAGCGAGCTAAGCGGGCTCTAATGCGCCACAAAGCCGCGCTCATCGCGGTCGCGAAACGCCTGCTCGAGGAGGAAACCATTGACGGCGCAGAGTTTGAGCGCATCTTTACCAACAGCCCGGTCGCTGAAGAAATCAGCATCGATGTATCCACCCCTTCACCGGCCATGAATTGACAATGCTCTCGCGCGCGTACTACGCACTCTATCAACTCTACACACATCGAGTAGGAGGATGGTCCATGATCCGCTGGGCCATCCTCCTCTGTGTTATAGGTGGAGGACTGACAGAAGTTCACCTCTTGCCCGGAGGACGAGTCGGATCGGGCCTGTGGTGGGCAGGCGCCGGTGCCCTCCTCCTGATGTTCTTATGGGCCCGACGCGCCCAATTCGTCTGCTTCCATCCCCAATCTCACCCCACCAAGGAAATCACTCTCCCGAGCCGGGGAAAACACGCCGTGCGGGCAGCCGGCCGCATGAGTGTAGGGAAGCGCGAACGGTGGGTAATCGGCGATCACGGCTATGTGGAGCGCTTCCGCAGTGGAGAGTTCGCCGTCACTGCTTTTGTTTCCCCGTCCCGGTATTTAGGGCTAGGAGGCACCCGTCGAGAGGATGAAGGGATGTGGTATGTGTTCATCCCCCCAAAAGCGCTCGAACACACCGTCGCCGGCACCATACGCATTAACGGGCGCGTGTACCCAGGCGTGGCCGTACGCTACCGCGTGGAAAAGGATCGGCGGGTCGTATACCTCGCCTTTCCATCGGAAACGAAGTGACACTATACCCCCAAACGACGCCGTGTTTCCTCGGTGGGGAGCCCGGTTTGGGGATCCCACCCGCGTACGCGGTAATATAAGGGCAGCATGGTCTCCATATCAGGGACTTGCCCGGCCGCGTTCCCATCGGGGAGTGCCCGCAACAAAGGCTTGGGCAACCGATCATCTTGGACCGTCGCTCCCAAGCGGTGGTTGAGCAGACGCTTGTAGGTGTAAATGCGCTCACCCGTGCGTGCCAAATCCTCCACCGTCCACGACCACCCTGTCACAGAGCGCACGAGGGCCAGCAAGTTATCCACGTCCAACTCGGCGAAGTGACAGAGAATTAAGGAATTTGTGAGCGCGCGATAGTCCAACACCCGGGCGACGATGCGAACTTTTTCCTCAGAAATCTCCCAGCGGTCCGTAGCGACAATGCCTAACTCAGTGATCTCGCGACCTGTGTCCACGTGATACACATCGCCAGACATGTGATCGGCCCCGCGCGTTGCCGTGGCATACACCAACGCCATGCCGCTAAATGCTCGTGGATCGTGGTAGGGGACTTCCAATCCTTTGACGTGAACGGCCAAATCGGGAACTCCCAACGTATCGGCTACACGTTTCACACCTTCGGCAAGCAGATCCCCAATCCCCTCGCGGCGGACGATCTTCTCTACTAAGGCGATGGCCGCCTTACTGTTCCCCCACGAGAGGTCGAGCCCATCCACATCCGCACGCGAGAGAATACCTTCGTTGTACAGGTGGAACGCAAAGGCAATCGTGGAGGAAGTGGAAATCGTATCTAACCCGTAACGATTACACAAATGACCCGCATACGCGGCATCGGCCAGGTTGTCCGCAGCAATCATAAAGGAAAATCCTACAGCCGTCTCGTACTCCGGGCCATCCACTTTGGGTTCGTCATATTCAGGAAGGCGGATTTCCCGGCCACAGGCAATGGGGCATCGATAGCACGCAACGTGTTTGTTCAGGTATTTGTCGTTAAGCGCCGGCGCGCTGATCTGTTCAAGCCACGGCTCCACATCGCCCTGGGAGTAATAACGGGCCGGCACGTCCCCGTATAAGTTGCCCACTTCAGTGTAGAGAATCGTACCGCCTACCCGCAACATCTGAGCGTACAAATCATCAATAACGTACCGCATGGCCTGACGCAAGGCGTCGCGAAAGCCGAGCGCATCTGCCATGGGGATTTTGGACTGTCCCGATACGACAATGGCTTTCAGCCCCTTGCTCCCCATAACCGCGCCTAACCCCGTACGCCCTGCGGCCCGACCGTGATCGTTCATAATGGCCGCGTAACGAACGCGTTGTTCGCCCGCGGGTCCCACGGTCGCTATACGGGCACGGGGCAAGGAAAGTGCATCGCGCAAGTACTCCTGCACGCGGTACGTGTTCATACCCACAATGTCCGGCAAAGTAACGAGACGGGAACGGCCATCGACGATGACCAAGACCGTGCCCGGTTCGGCCTGTCCCACAATAATCAAGCCATCGTAGCCTGCTGCACGCAGGGCCGGTCCCCAGTACCCCCCACTGTTCGCCTCCCCTAACAGCCCGGTCAACGGTGACCGGGCAACCACGCTATAACGTCCGGTCGCGGGGATGCCTGTACCGACCAAAGGACCGGTCATAAACACAAGGGGAGCTTCGGGCGCAAGAGGATCCACGTCCGCGGGGAGAATATCGGCCAGAATGCGGGCACCTAAACCGGAACCGCCCACAAATCGAACGGCCGAATCGGCATCTAAAGGCACATCTTCTAAACGCCCCGTGTCCAAATCCACATGGAGGAGTTTTCCCATGTACCCGTTCATGAATGTATCCCTCGGGGGCAGGAATAACGTCTTTGTGCTGAAGCCCGGCTAGAGGCTCATTGAACAAAACATCCCTTGAGCTTACAGGTCAAAAACGTGAAACGCGTCCACACTTTCTACCTGCATCGCGCGATCGAAAAGCACCTTCAACCGATCTTCCTCGTCGACTTGTTCCAGTTGCCAAGCAATGTCCTCCAGGGCCGCATGCCCACCGAAACGCTGTCGTAGAACCCGCAGAATGCTCTCACGCCAAGCCATCAGGCGTCCCTGATCGAGGAAATAGCCCGCCAGGCCGGAAACGCGCGCTTGCTTCTCCGGTGACCAGGGCATATGTTCCAAGGTGACACCGGCTTCCTGCAGGAATTGCACCGCCAGGGGATCGGGATATTCCCCCGCGTACACGACACGCACTAGCCCTGCATTAATGATCATCTTCGCACACGTTAGGCAGGGCTGATGAGTAACGTAAATAGTCCCCCCCCGGACACTCACCCCGTGAAGAGCCGCTTGGATGATCGCGTTTTGCTCCGCGTGAAGCGTTCGCACACAATGCCCCCCTACCATCAGGTGACCCACATCGTCACAATGGGGTAATCCCATGGGGGCTCCGTTGTAGCCGGTGGTCAGAATGCGCCGATCCTTCACAATAATCGCGCCCACGTGAGCCCGATCACATGTACTCCGGGTCGCCACCTGAAAAGCAATGCTCATAAAGTATTCATCCCAGGAAGGTCGTTGCCGAGACATGTTCACCCCTCACCTTGAATACACAAAGGCTCCCCGTTTAACCGAGGAGCCCTACACGATAACACCGACATTCATGTACCGAACAACCGATCCCCGGCGTCCCCCAGGCCCGGTACAATGTACCCTTTCGGAGGATCGCCCGGTTTACTCGGCGGCGGTGTCAGGCGCTCATCCAGAGCAGCCAGAAAAATCTCCACGTCCGGATGTTGAGAACGGACGAAATTCACACCTTCCGGCGCTCCCACCAGACCGATGTACTTTACCCGTTTTACCCCCCGTGACTTGACCAAAGAAATCGCGGCAGCCGCCGATCCGCCGGTTGCCAACATCGGGTCCAACACAATGCATAGGGTCACAGGCATGCGTTCGGGCAGTTTCTCATAATATGTGACGGGCTGAAGCGTCTCCTCGTCACGGTAAATGCCAATAGGCCACACGGACGCGTTCGGCACAACACTCAACACGCCATCCACTAATCCCAGACCGGCCCGCAGGATGGGCACTAAACCGACTTTCTCATTCAACTCGTAGCCCACCGTGGTAGTTAACGGGGTCTGCACAGGACGTTCACGCACCTGAACGTCGTACAGAGCAGCCCATCCCAACGCAGTAGCCACCTCTCGCGCGAGGATACGAAATTCCCGGTGATGTGTGTGCACATCCCGCAGCAACGTCAACTTTGTGTGGATGAGGGGATGAACACCCACATACACTCCCGGTTGGACCTCACGCATCCAATTCACCGCGTTCACCTCCTTTAATCCAGTTGGAAGGAACGTCGGGCGCGCTCGCTCAACCGTTCTAATTCCCGATACATACCGCGCTTGACCAAACGCTCCACTTCGGCCTGACACTTAACGCACAACGTCGCATCCGGATAAATCTCCAACCGCTCGATGGGAATCTCCGCGCCACATCGCTCACAAATGCCATAGGTACCTTTATCCATCGAACGTAAAGCAGAGCGTACCGATTCCAACCGAGCCTGCAATGTGCTGAGGATAGCGACATTTTTCTCCCGTTCGGTGATCTCCGGATCACCTTCATCTACCTCGATTTCTACTTCGCCTGAACGCACCGCCGCGCTCAAATGCTCGATTTCCTCCAGCAGACGTTGTTCTTCTTCCAAAAGACGCTTGCGTAATTTGCTGAAATCCCGTTTTTCTGCCATGTCCGTTCATACCCTCATATTCATAAGGATAGATAACGTTTACATCCCCCGTTCCTTGTCTACGTCAGAACATAAGCCTTCGCGTCGACTTCACCGTGCAGGGGGATAAATGCGCGGCAATTTTCCCAAAAGTACTGGATCTTGTCAATTCTCACATGAGTTGGCTGAAGGATTTGCCGTTCACACGTTAGGGGTCCACAATAGTGGGCACTACGTAACCTTGTTTACCGCTTCACGTCGTGATTTAATGAAAGATGCTCGATTGACCGACACCTCGCGTTTGAAGGCACCGTGCTCACGCGACGTTTTGTCGGTCAATGGGAAAGAATACCGGGAGATTGGTGGTTTCCGACCTATTGGCCCTACGCTGTGGAGGATCATGTCTTTGCGAATTTACATCCTTATAAGTATCATCCTGCTTCTGATGATCGGGGGAAGCGGTTATGGGGCCGGTGCGGAAACACCGCGCTCCCTATACCTCACCCCTTACCCAACGCCCCAACATGCGCCCATGCGTCTGATACACCACCCCGGGCTCTACGCTGTGGACTTCTGGTGGGGATTGGATCCCCAACACTATCACATCGTGGGCGCCCTCTACAACGCAGTGAACTGGTCTCTTATCGAAAAGCAACCGGGACAGTACGACTGGTCTCCGTTGGAAGAGTGGATCAACTTCCAACAGGCAGGGGGCAAAGTGGTCGGCATCCCCATCAGTACGTATAACGGTCGTTTGCACGGCGGTATTAACGCACTCCCCACCTTCCTTCACCGTACCGATACCCTCTTTCGGATGCCCGATGGATGGTATGTGCCAAATTACTGGCACCCGGATTATCTGCGAGCGTACAGGGATTTCATCTACGCGTTCGGACAGCGATACCGAAACGATCCGCGCATCGAGTGGGTCGCCATCGGCACCGGCATCTACGGCGAAACGCGCGCCGCCGACCCTGTCGATCTCCCGGTGCTACGAGAACGCGGCATCACAAGCCAAATGTGGGTCGACTACGTCAATCAAGTCGCGGATTGGTACCTGGACGCGTTTAGCGAAAACGGCGAACTCAAAAAAGTGCTCTTACAACAAGCCGCACCTTACTCCTTTGCCCCCTGGGAACGCACGGCCATTCAACTTCACGCGGCCCAAAACGGCATCGGGCTCTCTTTGAACGCGCTCTTTCCTCAACAAGAACGAGCCTTTTATGGGGAAAACGGGGCGTGTAACCTGTGCGGGATCTACGATGTGCCCCGCATTTATCAGGAAAAAATTCCTCTTGCCTTCGAGACATACCATATGTTCCTCTGTAACGAGACGTTTGTCTACTGGGGAATGTTAAACGGGTTGGACAAACATCCCACGTACCTTCGCCTTCACACAGATCTCTTCTACGATGGACCTCCGGACCCTCCTGCAGAAGACGGGAGCAACGACCGCGTTGAGAACCTCCGCATTTTCAACTGGGTTAAGCGCTATATGGGCGTTACGGCGAACACTTCCCCCAGTGCATGGGTGGCGTTGAGGGAACATCGACATCCGGACCAACGATGTTGGGACCTACCGCCCCAAGGCAGGCCGAACCATCCCCAATGGGGGAACTACGAATTCTACCTGAAACAAGACGATTCTGTGCCCGGCGGCCGCACAGTTCCTGTCACCAACGATCCGGATGTGATCTCCATGCGCGATAACCTCAATCCCTACGACCCTGTTATTCCCCCGGGTATTGAGGGATGGGCCACGCGTCGAACCGACCAAGCCACCGGTAACCGCTATATGTGGTTCAAGATCGACGACGCGTTCCTCTATGGAGCGGTTCAAAACATCACCATTACCGTCACTTACCTGGACGTGGGCAGTGACACGTGGCAACTCCGCTATGTGGACACCCATGGACAACCCCGTGCGGCAACTCCCTTGGGGAGTACCCTCCCGTACGTGAAGAAGCAGGACACTCGTACGTGGAAACAGGCTGTATTCGTCATCTCAAACGCCCGTTTTACCAATGAACTGCCGGGGCAAAGCGATTTTGTGCTGGATTGTCGCAACGATGGCGACGAGTACATCCACTTTGTGGACGTAGCCCGACCGGGGAGCGCGCCCGAACCACCGCCCCCACCGGATCCTGTACCTACGCCCACAGCGACCGCCCCCTCGCGCACCACCTTGATAGCACCACACTTAACTCAAGCCCCCGTGTTGGATGGGGACCTCAACGAATGGAACGAGATGACGGGCATCCGACTCAACGTGAGAACCGCCTCCTATGTGGGGCAAAAGTACACCACAGACCCCAACGATCCCGATGTACAACTTTACGTAGGATGGCGAGAGGAGGGGCTGTACATAGCCGCCGTCATCACCGACGCGAATAAAATTGCCGATACTCCAGAATCTATTTGGAAGGACGATTCCCTGGAAATCGGAATCGACGGCTCGGATGATGGACAAGTCGACTGGGGAGAAGATCGGCAGTATACCATCGCGGTCGATGGGCGAAAGGCGCGCTTTGGCAGAACCACCGATGAGTTCCAAGCAGAGGTACACACCACACAGACGGGATGGCAGATAGAAGCATTCTTCCCCCGAGAGCATTTTGGTGCGCGTTCCTTTGTAGCCGGACGACGCCTGGGCTTCACCTTTGGTTACCATGATGATGATGACGGTGGCGATTGGGATATATACCTGATTTGGCAAGGCACATCCACCAACACCCGAACAAACGAATGGGCCTCACTCATTTTGGGCGAATGTTCCGGTCCCTGCCCCTCTCCCACACCTTCTCCTACCTTCACGCCTACCCCAACACCCTCCCCCCTTCCGACCTTTACGCCCACCCCTTCTCCCACACCCACGGCGACCTCGACACCCACATTGGATCCTGCCCACCTCATTAACGTGCCTTATCGCACCGATGTTCAGGTAGACGGCGTACTGCAGGAATGGGATACCCCAGCAGCCGTTCTCGATCGCACAACCGCAACCACGTACAGCGAACCCACGCCCCCCGCGGACGAGGATCCGCGTGTTGTGCTTTATACCGCCTGGAACGAAGAAGGGCTCTACTTCGGCGCTCGCATCCACGACGCCACCACGGTCACCGACAGCACCGACTGCTGGCGAGATGACTCTCTAGAACTCGCGTTGGACGGCATGAACGACGGGGAAACGCACTGGGATCGGGACGACCACCAATTTACCCTGGTCGCGGACGGTCGCGTTACCCGCTATGCCCGCCCCACGACCGGCATCACCACCACAGTCATCCCCTTGGATGACGGGTGGATTGTAGAGGTCCTCCTCCCGGTGGACGTGTTACGGGCCGGTCCCCTGACCCCCGGGCGGATCATCGGCTTCAACTTTGCTTACCACGACGACGATGACGGAGGGAATTGGGATTATTACTTAATCTGGTCGGGTGTGGGGACGACCCGTAGTGACCAGGGATTTGGGCACCTCATTCTCCAAGCGCCCACGCTGGCAACCACACTCACCCCCACACCCACGGCCACCGCCACACCCACACACACGCCCACGGCCACACCCTCGCCCACACCCTCGCCCACACCCCCCCCCACCCCCACCCCCACCCCCACCCCCACCCCCACACCCACACCCACC
>CAYPUG010000113.1:0-8565 GCA_964413905.1 uncultured Anaerolineae bacterium
GCCACGTTCCCGAAGTGGTACGGGCGGTGCCCCAAGTGTGGGGAGTGGAATACGTTGGAGGAAGTGGTCATCGCACCTCAGGACACCGGACGGGGCGCGCGTTCTCGCTCCACCATGCCCCTCACCGAGACGACTCCTCCGCGGCCCCTGCCGGAAATCGACACCGACGATGTGCGCCGCATTCCCGTGGACATGAGCGAGTTGAGTCGGGTGCTGGGGGGCGGCATTGTGCCGGGCATGGGCGTGCTTGTGGGCGGGGAGCCGGGCATCGGCAAGTCCACCTTGCTTCTTCAACTGGCTGCGGAGATTGCGCGCAAAGCAGGCAGCGCGCTCTACGTCACCGGCGAGGAGAGTGCGCAGCAGGTGAAATTGCGGGCCCGACGCCTGGGCATTGAAGAGCCCAACCTGTACATTCTGGCTGAAATCCACTTGGAAACGATTTTGCACCACATCGAACGTATGGAGCCCGCGCTGGTGGTGGTGGACTCTATCCAGGCGGTGTATTCGGACGCGCTTCCGGCAGCCGCGGGGAACATCAGTCAGGTGAAGGAGTGTGCTGCCCGGCTCCTGCGTCTGACCAAAGTGCTGAACATTCCCCTCTTCCTGGTAGGCCACGTGACCAAGGAAGGCATCATCGCGGGGCCGCGCGTCCTGGAGCACATGGTGGACACCGTGCTCTACTTCGAGGGGGAACGCTTTCACATGTACCGGGTGCTGCGCACCGTGAAGAACCGCTTCGGGTCCACCAATGAGGTGGGGGTCTTCGAAATGGGCGAGCGCGGGCTGATGGAAGTTCCCAACCCGTCCCAGGCGTTTTTGGCCGAACGCTTGCCCAACGCGGCCGGCTCGGCCATTGCCGTCACCATGGAAGGCACACGACCGTTGCTGGTAGAAGTGCAGGCGCTGACATCCACCACGTCCTTCAGTCAGCCCCGGCGCACGGCCAACGGCGTGGATTTCAACCGGCTGTTGCTCCTGACCGCGGTGCTCAGCAAGCGGGTGGGGCTCCGCTTGAGTGACCAGGATGTGTTCGTCAACGTGGTAGGCGGTCTGCGCGTGGATGAACCCGCCGCGGACCTGGCCGTGGCCGCGGCCATTGTGTCCAGTGTGCGCAATCAGCCCATCCCCGCGGATGTGGTGCTGGTGGGCGAAGTGGGGCTAAGCGGGGAAGTACGCAGTGTGGCCCACTTGAATCGACGTCTGCACGAAGCGGCCAAATTGGGCTTTCGGCGGGCGATTGTGCCCCGCACCCACGCGCGGCGTGGAGGCGATGACACGCCGCAGGGATTGGAGGTCGTCCGGGCCCGTACCCTCACCCAGGCCCTGGACGAAGTTCTGTAGGAGGATGTACGAAAAGTGGTTAAGGCACTGCCTGAAGGAGGTGAAATTATGGCCACAGTAGCTCAGAAGTGGTTAGAACAGGGGCTTCAGCAGGGGCTTCAGCAAGGCCTTCAGGAGGGGGTGCTTAAAGCTCGGCGGGAGGATGTGGTGGCCCTGCTACGGGCGCGTCTCCAGCCGGATGAAGCATGGCTGAATGATGTGGTCGGGCACTTGGAGACTATTGATGACATGAATCGGCTCCAATCTCTGCTGATCGCGGCGGCCCAGGTGAACAGCACAGAAGAATTTGATCGAGCCCTGAAGGGCGTCTAATTGAAATCAGAACACGGAGACGTCTCTCCTCCATGTCCTATCAACCGTATACCCTGTCCACAACCGCGTGGGAACATACTACCTATGAGCAGCGATATCAAGCTTTCCTCCAGGCTTTGGATATGGCGTTGGACATGGCCCTGCAAGGGGATGCAACGGTTGAGGCGGTGGTGGAGGAAGCGGATTGGATTCCCGAGCCTTGGGCCCATCCGGCCACATGGGGTGTCCGCGCAGAACCCTGGGATTCGGGGATGAGCGATGCTCCTATCGCCTTGCGGCTCGGGTGTGGCTGTTTGGGCCTTCTACTCAAGCCCTTGTTTTGGCTGCGCATCGCCAAAGAGGTGCCCGTCTATAAGGTAAGAGGTCCTCTGTCTTCTTCGTTGGCCGAACACTTGCGTCGGGCGACCGAGGCCCGCCTTGTGGTTTCCATGCGCTTAGAACAGGCCGGTCGCTCTCTGTTGGAATGCTACGATTACGGTGAACACTGGTTGGTTTGGTTCCCTCCGGGAGATCTCGAATCTCTCTGCCGCCAACTGAGCAACCTCTTGAAGATCCCCCATCCATTGGAACCTCTTCCCCAACCTTAGCGATAAACCCACGTACTCTTGGCGTTTGTCCTTCTCCCCTTATATTAAGGTACAATTCGAGCCGTGAACTTCTTTTGAAAAGGGAGAAATGCTATGCGACTGGCCACATTGCTCGTGGACCAGAAGGTGCATTTGGGCTGGGTGACGGATCGTTGGGTCGTGAATCTGCCGTTGTTAGCCCAGCGTGTGTGGGGGCAGCGAGAAGAGGATTACCAAGCGATTTTGAACTTGGGTTTGGACATGATCCTCAAAGCCGATGGCGTTCCCTTGCTACGAGAGGCGATTGGCGCTTTGGATAAAGCCGTAGGTGGCCTGGATTATGTCCACGTGCGCTACACCGACCTGGTGTACGACCGAGAACAGGCTCCGCTCCTCCATCCCATCATTGCCCCTTCTAAGATCATTGGCATCGGCCTCAACTACCGAGACCACTGCGAGGAGCAGGGTGTCGAGCCGCCCGACCATCCCACGGTGTTTGCCAAATTCCCCAACGCCCTGCTGGCCCCGCGCGGCGTCATTCAATGGAATCGGGAGATTACCCAAAAAGTGGACTACGAGGCCGAACTGGCCGTGATCATTGGCCGGGTCGCGCGCAATGTGCGCGCATCCGAGGCCTATTACTACGTGTTCGGTTACACCGCGGCCAACGATGTCTCCGCTCGTGATGTGCAGTTTGGGGACAAGCAATGGGTGCGAGGCAAAAGTTTGGACACCTTCTGTCCTCTGGGCCCCTGGGTTGTTACCCAAGACGAGATCGGTGATCCCATGAACCTGCACATTCGCACCCGGGTCAACGGGGAAACCCGGCAGGACAGCAACACAGGCAACATGATCTTCGGCGTCGCCGAGTTGATCGAGTTCCTTTCCCGGTCCTTTACCCTCCTGCCGGGGGATATTATCCTGACGGGGACGCCCGCGGGTGTGGGTATATTCCGTGATCCTCCATTGCTCCTTCAGGACGGGGATGTGGTTGAAATAGAAATCGAGCATATTGGGACATTAACCAATACCTGTCGAATAACCTAGAATTTTCAACCTGACGGCCCAATCCACGTCTTTCGCCGGTTTTGGGAAAGGAATCGGGAAATTCCTGAAACTGTACTGAGCGGCTTTGAAAAGCGGCGATCTGTTTCCGCTTTGATAGTAGCATCAAGATGCCGCATTTCCGAGGTAGGGCTTTTCAATGCTCTAACACGTGAAGCGCTGTATGGGCAGTTGAGCCATTGTAGGGCCGTCGGGTAGGCGATGGCAATGCCGTCGCCTACCCGTTTGCCCCTGAGTGTAAGATTTTTGAAAAGCCCTATTCCCAAAAGCTGTGGGTTGCGCTGCAATGCTGCCCGGTCGGGTAGTCATCGCGTAGAATCTTTTAGAATGTGGCGACCTGTTGCCGCTTTGATAGTGGCATCGGGATATTCGTTGCCGGAGGGGGGCGAATATCCCACGAATTTCCTTTCTCTTTTACGCTGCTGAACATAAAAGACAATGTGTCGGTCCATTAGAATCTAAATTTTCAATACTTAAGGGGAGGCACCCATGCACTACTGGTTTACAGAAGAACACGAGATGCTCCGTAAGACCGTGCGCGAGTTTTCCGAAAAGGAAATTCGCCCCAAGATTCGGGAACTGGATGCAAACGAGCAATTCGACCGCGGCATCCTGGACAAAATGGGAGAGATGGGATTTCTGGGGGTGTGTATTCCCGCGAAATACGGCGGCGCGGGTATGGATTACATTGCCCTAGGTATTGTCTCCGAAATGCTGGAATGGGGGGACACCGCGTTCCGGGAGACCATCTCCGTGCACGTCGCGTTGAACAGCCTGGCCATCTTGCAGTGGGGGACCGAGGAGCAGAAGAAGCGTTGGTTGGTTCCCCAGGCAATGGGGGAGAAGATTGCCTGTTACGGGCTCACCGAGCCCAACGCAGGCTCGGATGTGCGGGGTATTCGTACTCGGGCCGTCCGGCACGGGGACGTGTACGTCCTCAACGGCGAAAAGATGTGGATCACCCTGGCAGACGTGGCCGACCACTTCCTCGTCTTCGCCAAAACCGATCCCGAGGCCGGGCATCGGGGCATCTCCGCGTTCCTGATTGAGCGGGGAACCCCCGGCTTGAAGACGGGGACCATCCACGGTAAGATGGGCGCACGCGCGTCCAACACGGGCTGGATTGTCATGGAAGATGTGGAGGTACCCGTGGAGAACCGACTGGGTGAGGAAGGGGAAGGCTTCAAGATCGCGATGAGCGCGCTGGATAACGGGCGGTACACCGTGGCTGCGGGCGCGGTGGGCGTCATCCGGGCCTGCCTGGAGGAAAGTGTGGAATACGCCAAACAGCGCACCGCGTTTGGTCAGCCCATCGCCAATTTTCAACTCATTCAAGAGAAAATCGCACTTATGCAGCAGCGTTTGGATATCGCTACTCAGTTAGTGTACCACGCGGGCTGGCTAAAGAACCAGGGCATTCGCAACACCCGAGAGACCTCCGTGGCCAAGTGGTTCGCCACGGAAGCCGCGTTTGCCTCGGCAGCGGATGCGGTTCAGATCCACGGCGCGTACGGCTATTCCAACGAGTACAACGTGGAACGTTACCTGCGCAATTCCAAGGGCGCGGTCATTTACGAGGGCACTTCAGAAATTCATATCCTGCTCCAGGCGGGGTACGCGTTGGGTTGGCGCCGCGACAAGCCGTTACGCCGGGAACTTCCTGCATATGATCCGGATGAGTGGATGAGCGAGGAGTAGCGGGCGATTGCGCGACCGACAGGTCATGTTCGGAGAGATGACGCTGAACATGACCTGTCGGGTTATCTCCCTGATTTGAAAGCGTCCCGCACATGGACCATGAGACCACGGCCTGGAAACGCACGCTCTATATTGTTTTCTTGGTGGAACTCATCGCCGCATTAGGGTTTTCTTTTGTAGCCCCGTTCTTGCCCCTTTACGTTAAGTTTTTGGGAAGCCGTTGGCATCTCAGTGTGGAATTCCTTTCCGGTTTGGTTTTCTCCTCTACCGCGTTCACCATGATGTTCGCGTCCCCTGTGTGGGGGGCGTTGGCCGATCGGTACGGACGCAAGTTAATGGTGGTTCGCGCGACGCTAGGTGGGGCTGTCATCCTGGGATTGATGGGCTGTGTACGTTCGGCTGAGGAGTTGGTGTTGTTGCGGGCCCTTCAAGGGGCTATCACCGGTGTGCTTTCGGCAAACAGCGCGCTGGTGGCCGCGGCCGTACCTCGTGAACGAGCGGGCTATGCTCTGGGTATGCTTCAGGTCGCGTTGAACGCGGGAATTGCGTTGGGGCCCTTAGTCGGCGGTATGTTGGCCGATATGTTTGGATACCGTTTTTCTTTTTTCATTACCGCGGCGTTCTTGGCCTTGGCCGGCCTTTTGGTCATCGTCGGCGTTCATGATGATACGCCCCGCCTGGCCTCCAAGGAGCCGTCTCGCTTTGCGTCCGAATGGTGGGCGGTGTTGAAGACCCCAGGCGTGGCGGTTGTGTATGGGTTGCGGTTCACTTCCCATTTAGGGCAATCCATGGTCCGACCGTTTCTTCCGCTATTGGTGGAGGCCCTGCTGGTCTCTGGGCAGGCTGTGGCGACGTGGACGGGTGTGGTCGCGGGTAGCCGTGCCCTGTGGACCTCTCTGAGTGCTCCTTGGTTGGGGCGTCTTGGCGATCGGTTGGGGCATCGGCGGTTGGCGCAAGTCGGGGCGCTAATTTTAGGGGGGGCGTTTTTTCTTCAGGGTATGGCGACCTCGATTTTGACGTTGATTCTGGCTCAGATCCTGGTAGGGATTGGGTTGGGAGGATTTACCCCGGCGTTGTCCGCGTTGTTGGCTCGTTATACCCGGCCCGGGGAGGAGGGCGCGGCGTACGGGCTGGACAATTCTATGATGTCGGCCGCGCGTGCGGTGGCGCCCCTCGTTGGTGCCGGCATCGCCATGGGCTTGGGGCTGCGTTGGGTATTTGTGCTGGCCGGTGTGGTGTATTGGGGAGTTGCGGGCACGCTGGTTCGTGCGTTGCCACAGAACTGAGCCCACGAGGGAGCGAGTCTAATCGACTGTGTGGAGGGTTCCATCAATCACATAGGGCTTTTCAGAGATCTAGCACTCAGGGGTAAACGGGTAGGCGACGGCATTGCCATCGCCTACCCGACGGCCCTACAATGGCTTAACCGCCGATACAGCGTAGAGCATTGATAACCCCTCTCAATCACGTGCCGGTAATTGCCTCTAATGTGGGATACAAGTAAGATATGAAACGTTCTTATCCTGATGACCGATGGCTGACACATCAGTGAGCCCTCTGCGCTGCCGTGGGGGGAGCGAAGGCACTGCGGGTGGGCGAAGGCACTGCCTTCGCCCACCCCATCCATCATTCCATGGTTGACGGGGCTGTAGAGTTTTGTCAGTCCATCAGTCCTCATGGATGCGTTTATTATGTCGTTTGCGTCTGAGTGCGGGTAGAATTCCATGTTTCGAGGAGAGAGGGTCAGCGCCATTATGAGTTCATTCTCTCATTCCAAAGAATTGTTGAACGCGGCCGTTATCGGCGTGGGAACGATGGGCCGTAACCACGTGCGTGTGTTGGCCGGCCTGCCACATGTGCAATTAGTCGCCGTGGCTGATGTGGATGAAAACGCGGTGATGCAAGTGGCATCCACGTACAAAGCCCACGCGTACACTGATTATCGAGAGATGTTCCGCCAGGAGGATTTGGACCTGGTTGTTATTGCCGTACCTACCCGTTTGCATACCCCGATTGCCTTGGATGCCATTACCCACGGTCTTCATTGCCTTATCGAGAAGCCCATCGCTTCGAGTGTGGAGGAAGGGGAGAAGATTGTCCGGGCGGCTCAAGATGCCCACGTGAAGGTGACGGTGGGGCATATCGAACGTTTTAACCCCGCGGTGTTGGAGTTGAAGCGGCGCTTGGAGACAGGGCAATTGGGGCGTGTGTTTCAGATTCACGCCCGTCGGGTGGGGCCTTTTCCGCCTCGTGTCCAGGATGTGGGCGTTGTGTTTGACCTTGCAACCCACGAATTAAACATCATGGAATACGTTATTGGGGCTCCCATTGCAGATTTGTACGCGGCCACCCGTCAGGAGATTCACGCATCCCATGAGGATTTACTCTCCGCCCTTCTCAGCTTTGAAAACGGCACGGTGGGCAGTTTAGAAATCAACTGGCTTACCCCGACCAAAATTCGTGAATTGAGCCTTATTGGTGAGCGAGGTATGTTTCTGGTCAATTATTTGACCCAGGAGTTGCACTTTATCGAGAACGGGGAGATCACCGATCAGTGGGATGGGCTGGTTGCCTTAATGGGTGTCTCTGAAGGGCGTCACATCAAATACGAACTCCAGCGACGGGAGCCGTTGCGCTTGGAGTTGGAACATTTTGTCCGGTCCATCTTACAGGATGCGCCTCCGTTGATTTCCCCGGAGGAGGCGTTGCGGGCCGTATATTTGGCCGAAAAGGTGTTGGAATCGGGGCAGAAGCACAGCATTGTGGTGTTGGACAACGGACGGTACGACTTGGACGTTTTTCATCCTTCGCCGGATAACCGACATCATACGATGCCATCCGTCCTTCTGGAGGAGGAGCGACCGGAATGATCCCCGGGGTGGAGATTCGGCCTTTGCGCGCGCATCGCGATACGCGTGGAGGGCTAATTAAGGTGTTGATGCGTCAGCACCTCCCCCCTCAGGCCCGGGAATTCGGGGAGATATACGTTTCCTGGGCCGATGTGGGCGCGGTGAAGGCCAATCATTATCACGAACGGACAACGGAGTGGTTCTTCCTCCTGTCCGGAGAAGCCGATTTGGTCTTAGAGCATCCTGGCACCGGGGAACGTCTGATCGTCCACTTGCACCCAGATGACCCTGTGGTTGTAACCGTACCGCCCGGCGTGGCTCACGCCTTTGTGAACACGGG
The DNA here is from genome assembly GCA_964413905.1 of uncultured Anaerolineae bacterium. Classification (GTDB taxonomy): domain Bacteria; phylum Chloroflexota; class Anaerolineae; order JAADDB01; family JAADDB01; genus CAYPUG01. The sequence goes on from CAYPUG010000113.1 coordinate 8,172, forward strand.
TGACGGGCCGGCCCACCTTTTGGCCTACGCGGATCGCCCTTACGATCCGGAACGGCCCGATACCATTCCGTACCAGGTGATCCCATGAACCGGCAGCGTCCCCTACCGCTGATGGTGCGCTTACGCCTACGGGCTCGTGGTTTATATTTCAAATCCCTACTGGCTCTGGGAGATGTGCCTCTGATGGGGCGGGTGGCCCTGGAGGTTGCGCGCGTTTCCGCGGGCGTGTACAAGGATCGCAAGATCCTCGCGGCCGTTACCTCTCGTCCATGGATTTCCCCGCGGGCGGAAATTCGGTGTCCCAACTTAAGGGTGGGGCCTCACGCGTTTATCGACGATCGCGTGACTATTTATGCCCATGAAGGGGGAGGACGCGTGGAATTGGGGGCTCGTG
>CAYPUG010000114.1:0-8458 GCA_964413905.1 uncultured Anaerolineae bacterium
GGCCCGAAATGCTCGAGGATATGTGATCGCAAACCAATTCAAGTACCCCACATCTTCAGGAGCGCCTGTATCTAACACATCCTCTAAGCGGAAGACATTCCCCAAAGGGCGCAAAATAGAAGCATCAAAGGTGAAGGGTGTGCGCCAAGCCCGGCCGCCATCCCAAAAGGCGTCGCCAACGCGGGTACTGTTGATGAAAAATCGCACATGATGATCGGGATCCACGGCAAAATAGGAAGAGACGCCTTGGAGCACCGGCGTTAAAACGGCCGTCCCATCAGCCACAAGACCGGGTAAAGCAAAACTCACCTCACGACGAGGACGACTGGTCGGACGCCCGGCACTGTAATACATCCAATACCAATGATCAGCGCCCTCAACACGGGGAACATCACTGAGATATATATGGTTCTCTTCTATATGTATTGTGGAAGAGAACACATCAATTGGAGGGACAGAAGGATCGGGCGGTGTTGAAATAGTTTCTATACGCCGTCCAGGGGTATGATCAACCCACAACCAATAAACATTGTCGTCTGTATACCGACTCCGCGTCTTCTGCCCGTAGAATAGAAGTGTATCTTCCTCATCAAAGTACCCATCTCCCCCATCCTCTATCCAAATAGCAATCTCCTGCTCCTTTGCTCGCACGTGAAGATAACGTGAAGGCACGCGATGGGCGGGAAAGCCCGCGGCGGATAAATCCCTTCCCTTCACAAGTACAAAGCCATCCTGATTAATATGAATCTTGTACATGGACGTATCGGTTGGGTAAACGGTTGTGCGACGGGCAGCATCTGTTGGTGGATGAGGGGTGCGCCAGTGGAGACTTTGGTGATAGTTAATAAGGGCTACGCGCAAAACTTTCTCAAACGCATCCCGAATGTCGGCCTGTACTGTAGGTGCCATCGTTCCGGAAAACTCTAAGGACACGATCACTTTGTGAACGACCCGCAAAGACCGCCCCCATGACTCCACCTGCACGGGAGTAAACACCACGCGTACATATCGTTGATCTCGAATGTAACCGATTTCCTCAAGACGGGCACTGGATTTTGGATATCGGCCTTTGGGCATATCAGAAGATGAAGGACGAACCCATTTGACACCTCTGTAGCGCAGCGGGGTATCCATAGTGAGCATCTCCCCGCCAAGGAATGGATTATTTAGAATAGGCACCGAATGTTGTAATACCGGCGCCGGCAGCCTCATCGTTGAGGTCTCTTGTTCTTCAACGTGCAAGCGTATCTGAACCCCGGGTGGAATAGCGACCAACACCGTCTTTTGTGGCAAATCCGGTCGGCCAATCCCACCAAGATGCCCCATCTCGGGCAGAGTAATACGGGTGCGAGGTTCTCCTTCCACTTCGACGAGATCTATCACCGGATCGGGAACGCGTAACTGTAAGGTCACCCCATGTTCATCGGAGCGAATGAGGGTCACTTCAGGGAATGGCGAAGGAGCCGCGCCGCAAACACTTATGGACGCGGATATCCCCCCCGAGAGGATAAGGATGATGGCTAAACGTACCCACCTTCCCCAATGAAAAAAGGGGGCCCATTTACTATATAGGATGTGTAGACGTTGTGGGCTGCGATGCAGGTTCACGTATACGTGTCACTCCCCAAGAATTCCAGGGTTTATCAGGTGTTACTTCACTCGTGGATCAAGACGTTTTACGGAAAGAAACGTTACCCTTGACATCCCCTCCCGTCAGTGTGATTGAAAAGATGTGTTTCGATTGACGAACAAGACGCCGTACATGGGTCCCGGCTTAAAAGGGGAAAAATCCTACAAATTTTTCCCTCGCCTGTACGCTAAACGCGATGTAGGGGCCAATCAACAGAGGCTTTGTGGTTCATAGGGGTGGTACTTTCGGTCTATTGCGTCACGTACTTGAAACGTTAAGATGATAATGAGGCTCGAGATTTGTCGGCTGAACAAGCAAACGTCCACCGGTATCACCACGCGAGGAGAGGGTCGGAGTAACGATGTACGGAAGCGATGCGGATTTTCAAGCACTGATTCGCAAAATTCAAAGGGAACGCAAAGTGGACCTAAGTCAATACAAGCCCTCCTTTGTTCAGCGACGCATTGCCACCCGCTTACGGGCCCGCGGTGTCGCAAATTACAGAGCGTACATGCACCTTCTGGACGACGAAGAATATGTGCGGCTTTTCGATACCCTTACTATTAACTACACCTCATTCTTTCGAGATGTTTCCACTTTCCAAGCGCTTAAAAATCAGATCTTGCACCCTCTTATTCGAGAACGCGAACAGCGTGGTGTGCGAAAATTGATCATATGGAGCGCCGGGTGTGCCAGTGGAGAAGAAACATACTCCCTCGCGATTTTAGTCAGCCAAGTGCTAGGCTCTCGAATCCATCAATGGAATGTCCGCATCTTAGGAACAGACATCGACGAGGGCAAACTCTCTCAAGCCCGTGAAGGGGTATATGGTCCTGCCAGTTTCCGGGGAACCATGTGGCCGCACTTAGAACGCTATTTTTTACACGAGGGAGAAAAACGTCGAGTCCGACCCGATCTTAAGCGTTTTGTACGATTCCAACGCCACGATCTTCTCCACGAAGAGCCCCCGCGGCGTTTCGACATCATTTTATGTCGCAACGTACTCATTTACTTTCAACGTCCCCAACAAAACTATATCTTACAGAATTTCCACAAAGCATTATATTCAGGAGGATACCTTGTTCTTGGCAAAACAGAAATCATCCCCATTCACTTCTCATCTTTATTTGAAACCATCAACCGACGAGAACACATCTATCGCAAGAGAAGTACTCATCCCACGTATCATAAGGAGGAGAACTTATGAGTACCGGTATCTATGAAATGTGGTTGCCTGCCCTCGTAGGAGCCCTGATTCTTGCAGCAATGCTGCTCCTCCTGCGATGGCGTTTAGGCCCCAGTATTATGGTCACCCAAATGTTCTGGGTGGCGTTGCTTATTGAACTCATCGCAAACACAGCGTATAACATGGGACGTTTAGGGGTCCGGATGGAGACCATCATCCCCGGATTCACGTTTGGAACACTCAGCATTGCAGCCGTAACTTGGATAATTTATAAGCAGATTATTAATCCTATACGTGACCTGACACAAATCGCTCAGCACATCTCTCAAGGCCAATTGCAGGGAGAAGTCACGTACAAAGCCCAAAATGAAATCGGTCAGTTAGCAGCCGCGTACAGGGCGATGATGGAGTATCTCCGTCAGATGGCCCAGTATGCAGAAAACATTGCCCAAGGCGATTTACGTCAGAACGTCACCCCGCGATCACAGGAGGATATTTTAGGAAACGCGTTTCAACACATGCTTGCCAATCTAAGAGATATCACGAGCAACGTATCGTCGGTGTCCACCCAACTCGCCTCTTCCTCTGAGGAACTCTCCACCATGACCGAAGAAGTCAACACCTCCGCCTCCCAAGTCACCGAAACCGTCCAACACGTCGCCGAAGGCGCCGCCCACCAAGCCCAACAAGCCGAACTCATCCAACAATCCGTCCACATCCTCGCCAACGCTACCCAACGCATCGTCCACAACACCCGAGAAACCGAAGCCGCCGTCGAAGCCGCACTCCACGCCGTCAACTCCCTCCGCCAACAAATGGATGCCCTCCACCAACGCTCCGAAGGTATCTCCTCCATCACCACCACCGTCAAACGCTTCGCCGACCAAACAAACCTCCTCGCCCTCAACGCCGCCATCGAAGCCGCCAGAGCCGGTGAACACGGCAAAAGCTTCGCCGTCGTCGCCGACGAAGTCCGTCGCCTCGCCGAAAACTCCAGACAAGCCGTCTCCCAAATCGCCTCCCTCAACAACCAAATCCAAGACGACGTCCAACTCGTCCTCAACTCCACCTCCCACCTCCGCGACCTCGTCCACCACACCGCCGAACTCGCACGCCTCAGCGCACAAGCCGCCGAAGAACAACAACGCGAAAATGAACACGTCAAACAAGCCATCGAAGATATGGCCTCCATCAGCGAAGAACAAGCCGCCTCCGCCGAAGAAATGGCCGCCGCCGTCGAAGAACAAATGACCGCCACCGAAGAACTCGCCACCGCCGCCCAAGAACTCGCCCAAATGGCCGCCACCCTCCAACACCTCGTCGAAAAATTTAAACTGTGATGCGTTCACATGAGGAATATAAGGAGGAGCTAGGAGAATGGATGCCCTTGCTCAAGTTTGGATACCCGCCACAGTAGGTGCCTTTATCCTGGGCACTTTATTAGGAGTTCTGCGTTGGAAATTCGGAAACAGCATTATCGTCGTTATCATGGTGTGGGTCGCACTGCTTGTTGAGTTCATGGCAACCGTCGCCTATACCATGGGCCGAATCGGTTTTCATCTCTCCACAATGGCTATAGGGTTTGTGTTAGGTACAAGCGCGATCGACGGAAATCGGCGAACTGGCCACCACGTTCAAGGAAATGATGTTATACCTACGTTCTGTGGCGGATAGCGCGAACCGTGTGGCCGAGGGCGACCTTTCCCTGCACGTGCAGCCCCGTTCCGAGCGGGATGTGCTCGGACACGCGTTTCTGCGAATGGCGAATTACTTGGAAGAAATGGCCGAAGCTGCGAGAAATCTGGCAGCAGGAAACCTGAACATTCACATTATGCCCCGCTCTGAAGGGGACGTACTCGGCCAAGCGTTCTTAGAAATGCTTCAAAGTTGGCGTGAAATCACGAGCAACGTGTCGTCGGTGTCCACCCAACTCGCCTCTTCCTCTGAGGAACTCTCCACCATGACCGAAGAAGTCAACACCTCCGCCTCCCAAGTCACCGAAACCGTCCAACACGTCGCCGAAGGCGCCGCCCACCAAGCCCAACAAGCCGAACTCATCCAACAATCCGTCCACATCCTCGCCAACGCTACCCAACGCATCGTCCACAACACCCGAGAAACCGAAGCCGCCGTCGAAGCCGCACTCCACGCCGTCAACTCCCTCCGCCAACAAATGGATGCCCTCCACCAACGCTCCGAAGGTATCTCCTCCATCACCACCACCGTCAAACGCTTCGCCGACCAAACAAACCTCCTCGCCCTCAACGCCGCCATCGAAGCCGCCAGAGCCGGTGAACACGGCAAAAGCTTCGCCGTCGTCGCCGACGAAGTCCGTCGCCTCGCCGAAAACTCCAGACAAGCCGTCTCCCAAATCGCCTCCCTCAACAACCAAATCCAAGACGACGTCCAACTCGTCCTCAACTCCACCTCCCACCTCCGCGACCTCGTCCACCACACCGCCGAACTCGCACGCCTCAGCGCACAAGCCGCCGAAGAACAACAACGCGAAAATGAACACGTCAAACAAGCCATCGAAGATATGGCCTCCATCAGCGAAGAACAAGCCGCCTCCGCCGAAGAAATGGCCGCCGCCGTCGAAGAACAAATGACCGCCACCGAAGAACTCGCCACCGCCGCCCAAGAACTCGCCCAAATGGCCGCCACCCTCCAACACCTCGTCGAAAAATTTAAGCTATAAGTAAGGAGGTCCTATGCACACAAACGAACAGGAACTTCACGTTGAACAAGCACAATTTGTCGTGTTCCGCCTGGGGAAAACGGAGTTTGCCGTTCCCATTCACCAAGTATGGCGCATTGTGCCACTGGTAGAAAGCACACGCGTACCCCACACCCCACCTTTTATCGAGGGGATCATCAACCTTCACGGGAACATTGTACCGGTCATCGATTTGAAGAAGCGTCTCGGCTTACCTGTAAGTGAATATGATGAAGAGACGCGCATCGTTGTTGTAGATGTACAAGGGCATCAGATAGGCATGATCGTAGACGCTGTAACCGAAATTCTCTGGTTACCCGTAGATACCATCGAATCCCCTCCGGCCATGATCGCAGACATTAGCGGAGTATTCCTAACCGGAGTCGCCGTTTATAACGAACGTCTCTTTATTATTTTGGATCTCAGTCGCGTTCTCAGCACCGAAGAAGTACAAGAACTCGCGAAAACTCACCCAGCATAAGGTGATTAACATGAACGCCCAAAGTTCATCCCCCAACGTACGGCGAAAAACGCGCGTGTTGGTTGTAGATGATTCGGCCCTTATGCGCAAAATGCTCTCGGAAATTCTCAACAACGTTCCGGACATCGAAGTCATTGGTGTAGCCCGTGACGGGGAAGACGCGCTGGCCAAAATCGACGCGCTGCAACCCGATGTAGTCACCCTGGATTTGCTCATGCCCCGTATGAACGGCATAGAAACCCTAAGACGTATCCGAGGACACACCTCCATTCCGGTCGTGGTTATTACCGGCATCAACGATGAGGATGCCTTGCGGATCGCCGAGGATCTGGGCGCTGCCGAAATCATCCGTAAACCCTCCGGGCCTATCTCGCTGGATTTAGACACGATTGCAGCGACCATTATCTACAAAGTACAACGTGCCGCCCTTCGGGCATCGGAGCCCCCCCCTCCCTCTCCCCCGAAGGAGCCCCAAACCACGCTGGTAAAGCGAATGACGCCTACGGCTCCAAAGTTCAAACCTTCTGTTAAAGAAACCGTTTTGTGGGCCGTTGTCATTGGCGCGTCCACAGGCGGTCCCCGGGCCGTCGAACACGTGCTCACTCGTCTTATGCCAGACCTCCCCGTGACCATTCTGGTGGTCCAACACATGCCGCCAGGGTTTACTCGATCCTTCGCCGAGCGCCTGAATTCCCTCACCGTTTTCCACGTCAAGGAAGCAGAAGAGCACGATGTTCTCAGAAACGGCGAGGTATACATTGCTCCAGGGGGATATCACATGCGCGTTTTGGCTCACGGGTCAACAGGCCGAGTCCACCTCGATCAATCACCGCCGGTCAACGGTGTGCGCCCCTCTGTCGATGTCACCATGAAAGATGTCGCGCAGGTGTTCCGAACACACACAGTAGGGGTACTGCTCACCGGCATGGGAGCGGATGGAGCACAGGGGATGAAAGCTATTAAAGAAGCCGGTGGCATCACCATCGCCCAAGACGAATCCAGCAGCACAGTATTTGGTATGCCCCGCGCAGCCACCGCCCTGGGCGTTGTAGATATGGTGCGTCACCTGGACGATATCCCGCAAGCCATTATGCATAGCATCCGGACGCGTATACAAGAGGAACAGGGAAAATGATGGATTTATCCGAGTTCAAGGATATATTCCTGGCAGAAGCTCAAGAGCACGTTGAAACACTCAATACCGGCTTGCTCACTTTGGAACGCGAGCCCCAAAATGAGCAAGCCCTGGCCGAAACATTCCGGGCAGCCCACAGCCTAAAGGGTGCTGCCGCCACAATGGGCTATGAGGAAATTACCCAACTTGCCCATGCCCTCGAAGACCGACTGGACGCGCTACGCCGGGGCAAGGACCGATTCACATCGGAGTTGGCCGATCTACTGTTCCAAGCGGTAGATGTGTTAAATCGTCTACTTGATGACATCGCAACGAACACCCCATCCCACATGAACGTGGAGGAATGGGTTCAGAAACTGAAACATGCCGATGTGTCATCGCCGCTCACGCCACCGCCATCGGAAAAAAACAGCACGTCCGAACCCGAAACACCAAGAGACCCCGAAAGGGACACACAGAGCGCGACGTATTACACCGCTCTCCCCCAAACAATCCGCGTCAACACCCGTCACTTGGATGCCCTGTTGAATGTCGTGGCCGAACTCATTGTGAGCAGAAGTCATTTATGGCGCGTGCAGGAAACCCACAACCTGCCGGATCTAAAAGAGGCCTTAGAAAAACATGACCGTCTCCTATCCGAACTTCGGGACGCCGTTTTACAGACCCGGATGGTGCCTGTAGCCCACATCTTCAACCGTTTTCCGCGGATGGTGCGAGATCTGCTACGTGAGCGGGGTAAAGAAGCGGAGTTCATTATTGAAGGACACGATATCGAACTCGACCGTACCATCCTAGAACGAATGCGAGATCCCTTAACGCACCTACTCCGCAACGCCGTGGATCACGGAATAGAATCCCCAGAGGAACGGGAACGCCAGGGTAAACCACGACAAGGACACATATGGTTACGGGCCCATCGGGAGCGGGAATCCGTGGCCATTGAAATCGCCGATGATGGTCGCGGGTTAAACCGAGAAGAGATCTTACGAAAAGCCATCCAGCAAGGACTTGTGACCCCGGCTGAAGCCGAAGAAATGAACAACGCTCAAATTTTCCGCCTCATTTGTGAGCCGGGCTTCTCCACCGCGAAAGAGGTGACAAACGTATCCGGACGTGGTGTTGGTATGGACGTCGTCCTACGCGAAGTAGAGGCACTCCACGGGTCCCTGACCATCGAGAGCGAACCCGGAAAAGGGACCACGTTTCGGGTACGCTTGCCGCTTACACTCGCCATTATCCAAGCGCTGCTCGTTCAGGTAAGCAAGGAAACGTATGCCATCCCTCTTAGCCAAGTAGAACGAACGCTAGAG
>CAYPUG010000115.1:0-8440 GCA_964413905.1 uncultured Anaerolineae bacterium
AGCCGTGGGCGATGCGAGTGCCGAAGGGTGTTTTCTTGGCAAATTCCTCGTCCGTGTGTAGGCCGTAGAAGTCGCCGCTGAGCCCGGCAAACTGGACGATGTCTGCTTCGGTGATGGTGCGGCCCATGGTTTCGATGGTGTCACCAACGTTCAAATCCTCGAAGTACAGGCCCTTGGGTTGGGAAATCGTGGCCATAGTGTCTCCTCCGCGTCTGTAATTTCTAGCAGTGGGTAGGCGCGGGCAGTGCTCTCGCCTACCCGTTTGCCTTATTTATTATTTATGATTCGTGGGATGTCCACCGCCTTTGGCGGCGAACATCCCACGAATTTCCCTTTCCCTTTCTAAGACGAATGAGTATAAAATGGGCGCACAACAAAGGCAAATCGCATATGTTCCATCACCTTGCGGGGGATATCATGGACCAACCGTCGGCTCGCTCCCGTCGCTGGCTTACCCTCCTCGCCCTGGCGTTTGGCAATTTTGTGGACCAGGGCGAAAGTCAGGCGTTGCCCACGCTGTTTCCTGCCATCCGCACGGCCCTGGGCCTCAGTTACACGGCGCTAGGGGTGATCTCAGGTATTCGCAACATTCTCCAACCGTTGACCCATCCCATCTGGGGATTCCTCACCGACCGCTTTAGCCGCAAGTGGGTGCTGGTGTTCGGAACGGGCATTTGGGGCATCTGGACCGCGCTGACGGGCCTGGCGGCCACGTATGAGCAATTGCTCGCCCTGCGCATTATTGCCGGACTGGGGCTGGGCTGTCTGATGCCCGCGACGTTTTCCATGCTGGGCGACCTGTTTCGACCCCACGAGCGCGGGCGTGCCCTGGGCGCGCTGGGCGCGGCGGGCATGTTCGGCATTGTCATCAGTGTGCTCGTCCTGGGACGCCTGGCGACCATCCCAGAATGGGGATGGCGGGCGGGCTTTATCGTCATGGGCCTGGCCAGCGTGCTCAGCGGCCTGATCATCGCCCTCTTCGTTCAGGAACCCCCGCGCGGCGCGGCAGAACCTGAACTGGAGGACATTATCGACCAGGTAGCCGAGGAGGCGCAAGCGCGCTTTGGTTTCCGCTGGGAACATGTGCCCGACCTGGCCCGACTGCGTACTCTCTGGTTGTTTCTCCTTCAGGGCGTATTTGGGACCACGCCCTGGGTGGTTTTGGCCACCTTTATGATCACATGGCTGGTGGACGATCGGGGCTATTCCGAGGCCCAGGCCCCCCTTATCTTTGCAGCCATTGTGGTGGGGACCGGGTTAAGTAACTTCGTGGGCGGTCTCCTGGGCGACATCGCCGAGCGGTGGAATCCCCAATACGGGCGAATTGTGGTGGGACAGTTCTCCGTGCTCAGCGGCGTGCCCACCAGTTATTTCCTGCTCCAGTGGGAATGGCCCCTCATGCAACTGATTGGGTTCGCCTTTTTAACCGCGTTTATGGTGGGATGGACAGGGCAGGGCGCGAAGCAGCCCATGATGCAGGCCATTGTGCCTCCAGAACAGCGGGGAAGCGCGTACGCCCTTCTCTACGCGTTTGAGAACAGCATCGCCTCAGCGAGCGTTCTCCTGGCCGGCCACCTGGCCGACCGCATCGGCCTGACCGCGACGTTTTTCTGGATGGTGACCGTGGCCTGGTTCCTCTGTGGAATCGTGTGGTTTGCCCTGTACAAGGTGTATCCTCGGGAAGCGGCTCGCCTGCGCGACCTGATGGAGGAACGGCGCAGGGTGTTGGTGGACGAGGCCGTGGCCGCACACTAGTGGTAGATCATGGTGCCCACGCGCTCCCCTTGCACGATGCGCACCAGCGCGCTGGGCTGCCAGAGGTCAGCGACGATGATGGGCAAGTCGTTGTCCATGCACAGGGTGATGGCCGTGCTGTCCATGACCCCCACGCGCAAGTTCAGCGCGTCCAGGTACGTCAAGTAGTCGAACCGCTTGGCGTTGGGGTTGACCCGCGGGTCATCATCGTACACACCATCCACCTTTGTCGCTTTGATGAGCACTTCCGCGTCCACCTCCATTGCTCGCAGCGCGGCCGCGGTGTCGGTGGTGAAGTAGGGATTGCCCGTGCCCGCGCCCATAATAACCACCCGTCCCTTTTCCATGTGCCGGATGGCTCGCCCGCGAATGTAGGGCTCCGCGATGGCCCGCATTTCAATGGCCGTCTGGACGCGCGTTTCCACGCCGCTGCGTTCCAGCGCGTCCTTGAGCGCGAGCGCGTTCATCACCGTGGCCAACATACCGATGTGGTCCGCGGTGGTGCGCTCCATGCCGTGGGCCAGCCCGTCCTTGCCGCGCCACAGGTTGCCCGCGCCGATAACAATGGCGATTTCCACACCCAGTTCTTTGACCTCTTTGATTTTCGCGGCCACCACTTCAGCCTGGGTCGGGTCAATACCAAACCCCTGGGGCCCGGCCAACGCTTCCCCGCCGAGTTTGAGAAGTATTCGGCGGTATCGGACATCGGACATGTTCACATCTCCTTGGATTGCTCAAGATGCAAAGTGGGGTATTACAAAAAAAGGCGTTGGGGGGTCCCAACGCCTTTTCTAGCGATTATTCTTCGCCCACTTCAAAGCGGGCGAAACGTCGAATGACGATATTTTCGCCCAGTTTAGCAATGTACTGTTGGATTAATTCGCCGACGGTAATGTCCTCATCGCGAATGTAAGGCTGCTCCAGGAGGCAAACCTCTTCATACCACTTCTTGAGTTTGCCCTCGATGATGCGCTCAATGATGTTCTCGGGCTTGCCCGAATCGGCCAGTTGAGCCCGCAGGATGGCCTTTTCTTTCTCGATCACTTCTTCGGGGATGTCCTCCCGGCTTACATACCGAGGTCGGGCCGCGACCACCTGCATGGCCAGATTCTTGGCCAGTTCCTGGAATTCAGGCGTGCGGGCCACGAAGTCCGTTTCACAGTTCAGCTCCACAATAGCGGCCATTTTACCGCCCATGTGCACGTAGGAACCGATAATACCCTCGCGGGCCTCACGGCCCACCTTCTTCGCGGCCTTGGCGATGCCCCATTCCCGCAGGAGTTCCACCGCGCGGTCCATGTCGCCGTTGGCTTCCTGCAATGCCTTTTTGCAGTCGAGAACGCCGGCGCCGGTGGCCTGGCGTAGTTGCTTCACCATCTCAGCAGTGATTTGTGTGCTCATTGTTCCTCTTCCTCTTCCTCTCCGAATTCTTCCGCGTATTCTTCGTAGGGTTCCGGCTCTTCCTCGAAGATGATGGCCGCCCCCGGTTCTTCTTCTTCTACCTCTTCAAACTTCTCAAAGTCCTCTTCGCCGTAAATAACCTCCGATTCTTCCTCTTCAGGCAAAATCTCCGGCCCGATTTCCTCCTCTTCTTCGGCCATCAGGGCCTCTCTCATCCGCAGTCCTTCCTCTACGGCCTCGGTAATCTTACCGACCATTAACTTGATAGCCCGAATGGCGTCGTCATTGGAGGGGATAACCAAGTCAATAGGATCGGGATCGCAATTGCTGTCCACCAGCGCGATGACCGGGATGTTCAAGCGGTTCGCTTCTTTAACGGCCAGTTCCTCCCGCCGTACATCCACGACGAAGAGCAGGCTGGGCAGTTCGTGCATGTTGCGTAGCCCCCCCACCCGGTACTCCAGCTTCTCGATCAGACGATTGAGTTTGAGGGCCTCCTTCTTGGGGAGCCGGTCAAACTCCCCGGCATCCCGTCGCCGTTCCAGTTCGATGAGATAATCCACACGTTGGCGGATGGTCTGGAAGTTGGTGAGCGTACCGCCCAGCCAGCGGGTCACCACGTAAGGCATACCCACCCGTTCCGCGTGCTCCTTGATGGTCTGCTGGGCCTGCTTCTTGGTGCCCACGTAGAGGATGGTGCCCCCGTCGCGGATGGTGTCTCGCACCAGGTTGTAGGCCTTGGTCAACTGGCGGATGGTTTGTTGGAGGTCCAGGATGTGAATCCCGTTCCGCTCGGTGAAGATGTAAGGCTTCATCTTCGGGTTCCACCGACGGGTGCGGTGGCCGAAGTGAACCCCGGCTTCCAATAACTGCTTCATAGAGACAATCGCCATTATTCTACCTCCTCGGTCGTTGTGCCTCCGCCCTGAGTCCGGCTGACCCCACTGGGACACGACCGAGCCCTTCAGGGCGTGCGAAATGAAGGCGCCCTTGATGGGCGCCCAGGCGGGGAGTATAACATACGAGCAAGGCACGGGCAAATCCCGGGAGTAAAATAAACGAGGATATCCGACGGTTGGTGGTCGGTACGGATAACAGAGAGCCCGATCAGGGTAAAGGCGGAGAGGAAGAGGTGCGATATCCGAGGCTTCCGCATCACATGTTACGTCTCTTATTCTCCGCCGTGCATCTTGTCGATTGACATTGAAGTCGAGTATACTGCTTTCGTCCAGGGATTTTATGGCAGAAGGAGGTGAAGTGTGTCCCGATTCGGGGACGAGGATTACACGGCGCTCGCCCGCATATTTCGCAAATATCCCCAAATCTGGGCCGTATACTTGTTCGGATCCCATGCAGAGGGAAACGCGCGTCCGGACAGCGACGTGGATCTGGGGGTTATCTTACGTCCGGGAAGTTCACCGCCGGACACATTGGACCTCCTGGCCAACCTGGTCAAGGCCGGCTATGAAAAAGTCGATGTAGTGTTTCTGGACCCCTGGACATTCGAAACATTCGTATTGTGGTTCGAAGTCGTCCGACACAATCGGGTCATCTACGCAGCCGAAGATTTCGATCGTGGGGAGCTGTTCTCTAAGATTGTGCGCATGTACTGGGATTTTCTGCCCATCTTGGAGACTCAACGTCGAGCATACAAGGAGCGTGTTCTCTATGGTCAGGAAGGACGTCATTCACAAAAGGCTGGAGAAACTAGATGAGTACCTGGCCATTCTCCGTCGTTTGCAGACTACCCCTATGAAAGAGTTTATCCGCGAACCGGAGAAATACGGAAGCGCAGAGCGCTTTTTGCAATTGGCCATTGAAGCATTCAACGACTTGGCAGCCATGTGGTGGCTGATTTAGGCCTGGGACGTGTAGATTACTATCGGGATGTACCAGAACTTCTGTACAAGGCCGGATATCTGGATGCAGATCTTCGGGATACCTGGATGAAGATGATAGGATTTCGAAAGGTGCTCGTTCACGATTACATGGAAATCGATCATTCCCAGGTGTACATCGTCCTTCAGGAACACTTGAAGGATTTTTATAGGTTACGCAAAGTGTTTGCTCAATTCTTATAATGGAGGAGAAAACGATGGCTATAAGTCAAGAATTGTTGGAAATCCTCCGCTGCCCCGCGTGCGTACGCAATGGGCCGGATGCCGGCCAACTGGACTTGGTCCGCGATGGCACGTGGCTGGTGTGCCGTGACTGCGGGCGGAAATACCCTATCCGTGAGGATATTCCGGTCATGCTCATCGAAGAAGGGGATAAATGGAAGGACGTGCCGGTCGAGGAACTCCCTGAACCGGGCCCCCTGGTGCCAGAGGGGAGTTGACGTGGAGACAATTCGTGGGCCTTCGCGGTTAAAAGCAGCGAAGGCCCACGAATTGTCCCTTCCCTTTGTAAGCCAAGGTACATGCGCGGCGTTTGGTCGCTCAAGCAGACGCCATATACTATCATGCTCAAATGACCTTGAGCGCCTTCAACACCTCCAGCACCGGCGGCAACGGATCCTGCCAAAACCACTCCGCCTCCACCCAGAAACCCCGCAACACCCGACTCTCGTAACGCCCCACGTGCTCCATAAACGCCAGCCGAAAACGCTCCCCCTCCCGCTCGTATACCTCTAACACCTCTCGCTGAGGATCAATCAGCCAGTACTCACAAACCCCCGCCTCCTCGTATTCGTAAAACTTCTCGCCTCGATCCCGACCCACACTCTCCGGCGAGATGACCTCCACCACTAAGTCCGCACCCCCTTCAAGATGGGTGGCCTTCAAACGCTCCACGTGCTCCCGAGCAACAAACAGAATGTCCGGCTCCCGCACAGACGCTTTCATGCGCATGGGAAACGGCGCCTCAATAACGCGTCCCAAGGCGTACTGCTGAACGTAAAGGCGAAGCAATACGGCCAAAAAGCCAACGAGGTCCTGATGGCGTAAAGAAGCAGGGGTCATCATAATTGTTTCTCCGTTGCGCCATTCGGCCAGGGTATCCTCATCCAACCACTGCAGAAATTCCTCCGCCGTGGCAAAGTGAGGCGTTCCGTTGGCCGGAAATCTATCCCTTCCAATAGGTTCCTTCACTTGGACCGCTGTGCTCATCGCCACTCTCCGATCCCTACGCCCTGAGAAACGGGGAAAATTCCCCACCACGTGTGCACGTACATCCCCGAATGGCCCGTCCCTTTTGAAGCCAAAGGGCATATGCAACGTTTAGTTGCTCAAGCAGACGCCATATACTATCGCGCTCAAATGACCTTGAGCGCCTTCAACACCTCCAGCACCGGCGGCAACGGATCCTGCCAAAACCACTCCGCCTCCACCCAGAAACCCCGCAACACCCGACTCTCGTAACGCCCCACGTGCTCCATAAACGCCAGCCGAAAACGCTCCCCCTCCCGCTCGTATACCTCTAACACCTCTCGCTGAGGATCAATCAGCCAGTACTCACAAACCCCCGCCTCCTCGTATTCGTAAAACTTCTCGCCTCGATCCCGACCCACACTCTCCGGCGAGATGACCTCCACCACTAAGTCCGCACCCCCTTCAAGATGGGTGGCCTTCAAACGCTCCACGTGCTCCCGAGCAACAAACAGAATGTCCGGCTCCCGCACAGACGCTTTCATGCGCATGGGAAACGGCGCCTCAATAACGCGTCCCAAGGCGTACTGCTGAACGTAAAGGCGAAGCAATACGGCCAAAAAGCCAACGAGGTCCTGATGGCGTAAAGAAGCAGGGGTCATCATAATTGTTTCTCCGTTGCGCCATTCGGCCAGGGTATCCTCATCCAACCACTGCAGAAATTCCTCCGCCGTGGCAAAGTGAGGCGTTCCGTTGGCCGGAAATCTATCCCTTCCAATAGGTTCCTTCACTTGGACCGCTGTGCTCATCGCCACTCTCCGATCCCTACGCCCTGAGAAACGGGGAAAATTCTCCACCACGTGTGCACGTACATCCCCGAATTACCCCTTTTTCTTTTACATTGTAGCAGAAAAATGTGAGGGAGGCAATTGTTCGCGAAGGGGCTCCGGCAGGGATTATACCCTACAAACTCGAGTCCACCAAGGAGCTTCTCCGAACCTCCTCCCGCCGGATCTCAAAGCGGTCGAAGTCGTTGGCTACGATAACGTTGGGGAAGAGGGAACGGGCTTCGGCCTCCACTTGCGCGGCCGTGTAACGCCGGGAGATGTGGGTGAGGATGAGGGTCTTCACCCCTGCATCCCGAGCCAATCGCGCGGCCTGAGCCGCGGTCAAATGTCCAAACGCCCGGGCCAAATCCGCTTCACTTTCCAAGTACGTGGCCTCGATCACCAACACATCCACGCCCTCACACACCGGTATCAGAGGCTCCGTCTCCGCGGCATCTCCCACGAACGCCACCCGGATGCCCGGCCGCGGGGGCCCGAGCACCTCGTCCGGGTGCACGACCCTACCTGAGGGCAACGTCACGATCTCGCCCGCGACCAGACGGCGCCGTTCCGGGCCTGGGGGAATCCCCAACTGCTCTGCTCTTTCGGGCAGAAAAGGACGCCGCGCAGGTTCTTCAAACAGGAACCCAAAACACCCTTCCCCCCGATGAACAACGGGGAAAACCGAGACGGTGAGGCGCTCATCCTTCATCAACACACCGGGGGCAATCTCGATTAAATCTACCTGCAAGGGGTATGCCCCAGGGCCAAACACCACGTCCAAAAGCCCCTTCACCCGTTGCAGGGGCCAATGTCCTCCGTAGATGGACACATGCTTCATCATCTCCCAGCGCCCCATCGTGGATAACAACCCCCCCAGCCCCAGGATGTGATCCAAGTGTCCGTGAGTGAGCAAGATGGTATCTAATCGCCGGAACCCCAAACCGCTGATGAGGAGTTGGCGTTGTGTGCCTTCCCCGCAGTCGATCATGAACCGCTTGTCCTCGTGCATGAGGATCGCGGACGAGAGGCCCCGATCTTTGGAGGGTGCAGACGCGGATGTGCCTAAGAAGACAAGTTCGAACATTGAACGATCACACGCTCCTCTTCTTCCAAGATGGACATATCGGCAGGGATAAAGTGCGTGCTCAGCCAGATAACCGTGCGCAGGTGATTGGTCAGGCGAGGAGTCGTCAACGCCCAACGGGAAACGCCCCTCACCAACAAGGGCACAATCACTTGGTCCGCGAGATGGGGGTCCAGCGCGGCCGGACTGCGATGAAACGTTAGAAATTCCGCCACCGCTTCCTCCGCGACCCGTTCCGCGGGTTTCCCCTTTTTCCCCAAACTCGCAGCCCCACCCCACCCGTT
>CAYPUG010000116.1:0-8371 GCA_964413905.1 uncultured Anaerolineae bacterium
AATGGGTCAGGGGAACAGCAGCGCGATTTTCTCTATGTAGGCGATGTGGCCCAAGCGAATGTGCTTGCTTTAAATCGAGGGAGTGGTGGTATCTATAACCTGGGATGGGGTAAAGGCATAGACATTAACACCGTGTTCCGAAAACTGGCCGAGGTCGTGGGCTATCACCGAGAGCCGGTCTACGGTCCTCCCAAGTTGGGCGAGGTCTTCCGCATTTATCTGGACGCGCGTAAGGCCCGGGAGGAATTGGAATGGGAACCTAAGGTCTCGTTCGAGGAGGGCTTGGCTCGAACTGTGGCTTACTTTCGCGAACAACAAGTGTGGAATGCGGGGTAAGATACGCTTTACTCTCTACGGGGAGCAGCTCTGAGGTATAGAGGTGCTCATGACGTCAAAAGACTAGGGATATGAGGTTATGCGCATAGGCATTAACGGGTGGTTTTGGGGATCACCGGAGGTGGGCAGTGGGCAGTACGTACATCATCTCTTAGAGGCGTTGTTGCGTGTGGCACCCGAGCACGAGTACATTTTGTACCTGCCCGGTGCTCTTCCCCATGCCCAACATGTGCCCGTCCCGGATTCGGTCATCGTTCGGGTAGTACGTACCCCGTTTGACCGACACTGGGAGAACCTGGCCAAAGTATGGTTTGAACAGGTCACCCTGCCTCGGGCTGCAGAGGCCGATGAGGTGGATCTCCTCCATGTCCCTTATTGGGGTTCGGCGTTGGTGCGGCGGGTTCCCACGGTTGTGACCGTTCACGACCTTATTCCCATGTTGCTCCTAGCTTACCGAGGGGGGCCTCTGGTGCGCACGTACACACGTTTAGTCGCGGAAGGGGCACGGAGGGCGGACATGGTGTTGACGGATTCCAAGGCCTCCCGGCGGGACATTCGGCGATATTTGAAAGTGCCGCCGGAACGAGTTCGGGCTGTACCTCTGGCTGTGGACGGTATGTACCGACGGGTGACCGATCCGGAGCGTCTCTCATATGTACAGGAGAAGTACCGACTGCCCCCGCGATTTCTCCTCTATCTGGGAGGTTTTGACCAGCGCAAGAATGTGACCACCTTGTTGCAAGCCTATGCGGGCATTCTCTACACCTCGCGTGAGGAGGGCACGGCCGGGACCGCTTCCTTTGGGGCCGCTTTGGTGGTCGCGGGTCGTCTTCCCACACGGGATACGCGATTTTTCCCCAACCCGCGGAAAATTGCTCGATCTTTTGGCATCGATGAGCATGTTCATTTTATCGGGTGGGTGGATGAGGAAGACAAACCCGCGTTGTACTCGTTGGCCGACGCGTTGGTTTTTCCCTCCCTGTATGAGGGTTTTGGACTGCCCGTCCTGGAGGCGATGGCGTGTGGTACCCCGGTCATTGCGGCCAACGCGGCCTCTTTGCCGGAGTTGGTGGGCGATGCCGGCATCCTGGTTGCCCCGCGGGACGTGGAGGGGTTGGCCGAGGCGATGGTGCGTTTGGTGGAAGATCAGAAGTTACGGGAGGGATTGTCCCGCAAGGCCGTCGAAAAGGCCCGTCAGTTCACCTGGCACGAGGTCGCTCGAGCCACGTTAGACGCGTACTTGTGGGTGATTGAACACACGACGTTGAAAAAACATCCGTAGCGAGTCTCCTTGAATTTGCACGACCACGGCTTCTCGGACTCTCTCTCTGGGTTTGGTCTCTTGCTTCAAAGGATATATAATGGCAGGTGTCACAGCAACGTGTGCACGTTTGTATGGATGCCGTCATTCATCCTTTTTTACCTGTGGAGAACGGGGCATGACCAATACAGTCACCGGGCCCACGGCCGATCCCCCTGCGAAGTCAAAACGCCGTTCGCGTCCTCCGTGGAGACGAGGGGAGGCGATTTTAGGGTTCATTTATATCCTCCCGGCAACCATCATCTTGGGCGCTTTTCACTTTTGGCCCATGTTCTACGCGGTATATATCAGTTTGCACCGGTGGCGTGTCATCAAGCAGGGATATGTGGGGCTTACCAATTATGAGTGGGTGCTTAAGAATCCCAAGTTCTGGAACGCGTTGAAGGTCACGGTGTACTACGTGGTGGGGACGGTGCCCATCCAGTTAACTTTAGCGTTGATTCTAGCCTACATTCTGTATCAACCCATTAAAGGGCGTGAGGTCTTCCGTACGATTTATTTCCTCCCCTATATCACGTCCACCATCGCATCGGGAGCAGTGTTCGCGTGGATGTTCAGCCCCCAGGAAGGGCCGATTAACCGTTTTCTGACCAAGTTAGGTTTGCCGGCGTTGCGCTGGTTGCTGGAGCCAAGGGGAATATTTACTTTGCTCGGGGAATACATGCACATTCCCTGGCTGAAGGGGGGGCCCAGCCTGGCCCTGGTGACGATAATGATCTTCGTGATCTGGTTCTGGGTAGGTTATGACGCGACTATTTTCCTGGCCGGGTTGGGGTCCATTCCGTACGAGTTGTACGAAGCAGCCAAGATCGACGGAGCAAATCGGTGGCAGTTGTTCCGTTACATTACTATCCCTTTGCTCTCTCCCACCATTTTCTTCCTCAGTTTGGTCGCGATGATCGGCTCGTTCAAAGCGTTTAATCACATCTTCATTATGACCGACGCGTCCTCGGGGACGGTGGGCGGCCCTCTGGACACCACAACGACGGTAACAATTCTTTTCTTCAAGAATTTCTATGAAACACCTACGTATGGCAAGGCAGCCGCCATCGCTTTTGTGTTGTTCTTGATTATTCTGGTGTTGTCGTTGTTGCAAAACTGGCTGGCATCCAAACGGGTGTTTTACATGGAGTGATCGATGAGCAGCATAACGTTACCGATAGGACAACAAAAGCATATACGACTCTCTCTGGTCCAGTTGCTCTTGTACGTGGTGCTCGTTGCGGGCGCGATTATCGCGATGTTCCCTTTTATCTGGATGATCTTAACGTCCTTTAAGTCGTACGGTGAGGTCACTGCTGGGCGTTTCTTCCCGAGGGAATTGCGCTGGCACAATTATGTGGAAGCGTGGAACGCGGCGCCGTTTGCCCGTTATTTTCTGAATTCCATTTTCATCGCGATGGCGACCATTGCCGGGGATCTGTTCACGGGCATCCTGGCCGCGTACGCGTTTGCCCGCATGGAGTTTCCAGGACGAGACGTCATCTTTTTCCTTTTTCTGGCCACGTTGATGGTGCCGGGGGAATTGACGGTGTTGCCCAACTTTCTCACCATCCGCAAGTTGGGGTGGTATAACACGTATGAAGCGCAGATTATCCCCTTTACGGCCAGTGTCTTCCACATTTTTCTCCTGCGCCAGTTTTTTATGGGAATTCCGAGGGACTATTGGGATGCCGCTCTGTTGGATGGGTGTACCCATTTCCGCTTTCTCTTTTCCATTGTGGTCCCTCTATCCCGGGCCGCTATTGTGACGGTGGCCCTGCTGAGTTTTATCGGCTCTTGGAACGCGTTTCTCTGGCCGCTGATTGTGACATCCAGTGAGAAGATGCGTCCGATTCAGGTAGGATTGCGCAGTTTCGTGGTGGAGGAGGCGACACAAACTCAGTTGATGATGGCTGCGGCAACGATGGTGATCGTGCCCATTATCATTTTCTACTTGTTCACCCAGCGGCAGTTCACGCGAGGCATTATGACGACCGGTCTCAAGGGATAGTGAAGAACCGGCAAACGGAATCGGTGACTTTTCTCCCGAGTATTGCAGGGCGTTCGCCGAGCTTGAGCATGAGTTTCTGAAGAGGTCCGATCAGTAGAGTGTGTTTCCGCAGGAAGCTATTAAGAATCTCTAACGAAGCAGGGCTTTTTAGAAGGGGCATACAAGTAGGCAAAGACACGGCCTTTGAGAGAACTATAACGGCTCAATTGTCAACACATGAGTTTCACATATAGGCCTTTTCAATGCTCTAACACGTGAAGGCGCTGTATCGGCGGTTGAGCCATCGTAAGGCCATCGGGGGTAGGCGACGGCATTGCCGTCGCCTACCCTGCCGTTGCCTATCCGTTTGCCCCTGAGTGTAAGATCTTTGAAAAGCCCTATTTGGCGTGTCAGACCGTTGAAAATCTCGCCTGGCGAAGGGGAGACTTTACGAATCTCTGTCCCTGGGTACGCCAAGATATGTAAAACGTTGTGTGTCACTCAATCAACTCAACGTAGATTTAACCCAAAAGGAGGAGTCGTCATGCGTTCCAAAAAGTGGTTTTTGGTCATCGGTCTTGTACTGGCTCTGGCTTTGGTGATGGCCGCGTGCGCAGGGCAAAAGACGCCTACACCGGCCCCGACAAAGGCGCCTGCTGCCCAGCCCACGCCGACCAAGGCCGAAGAAGAGGTGGACCCGATTAGTAAGTTGGATCCGTCCGGGCAGGAGGTGCTTTTCTGGCACGTCTCTACCCGCAAACACGAGAAGGTGCTCATGGAGATCATCGACGGGTTCAACAAGAGCAATCCGTACGGCATCAAGGTCGTTCCTGAGTATGCCGGCTATTACGGGGACATTTACAAGAAGATTCTGGCCGGCATCGCGGCAGGCGAGACCCCCGATATGGCCATTGGTTATGCTAACCAGGTGGCCGAGTACGCCAAAGCCGGCGTTATCGTCCCCCTCGACCCCTTTATGAACAGTAAGAAGTACGGTTTTACCGAAGAGGATAAGAAGGACTTTATGTGGAATTTGCTGGAGGGGGATAAGCGACCGGAGTTCGGTGGACAGTACCTCTCCTTCGCTCACAGCCGCTCCATGCAGGTGATGTATTACAACGTGGATTGGCTCAAGGAACTGGGATACGATGGCCCGCCCAAGACGTGGGATGAATTCAAGGAAATGTGCATGAAGGCCACGGATCCGGCCAAGGGGACGCACGGGTACGCGTACTCGGGCAGTGCCTCCCTGTTCGCCACGCTGGTTTTCACCTTTGGCGGGGATATCGTGACCAAGGACAACCAGAAGGTGGCGTTCAACAGCGAGGCCGGCTTGAAAGCCTTACAGTTGCTGAAGGATTTGTTTGACAGCGGATGCGCGTACGAGGTGGCCGAGCGCTATGGCGACCAGAAGGATTTCGCCAATCGCAAGGCGCTCTTCACCTTTGGCTCCACTGCAGGGCTACCTTACTACCGCAGCGCTATCGAGTCCAGCGAGGCCGGGCCCTTCCAGTGGGATATCGCCGCGCCGCCCACTGCGATTGGCAAGCCCGTGGTCAATGTGTACGGCCCCAGTGCGGCCATCTTCAAGAGCGTGCCTGAGCGCGAGTTGGCGGGCTGGCTCTTCTTCAAGTACTGGGCCGAGCCCAAGAATGTGGCCAAATGGGCCATGGTGGCCAACTACTTCCCCATTCGCAAGTCGGCCATCGAATTGCCCGAAATGCAGGAATACATGAAGAAGAATCCGCAGTACAAGAAGGCCTTCGACTTGCTGCCTTACGGTCGCATGGAGCCTTCGGTCGCCGGGTATCAACAGATTCGCGGTATCATTGCTGATGCCATGAAGAAGGTCATCGAAGGTGGCGATCCGCAGCAAGTGCTGGAGGCCGCTGCCCAGGAAGCCCAGGGCGTTCTGGATCAGAACAAGTAAAGCGTCGGAACACGCCGGGGAGAAAACGGGGTAGGATGTCCACGTCCTACCCCGTTTTTGTCCCTGTTGAGATGCACGGATAAGCCCTTTGTCCGCTTGACACGTTCATCGCTTTCTGTTATCATCTAGCACCACACATTGCAGGTGGCCCGTGCGTTTGAGACGTGCGAGGTACGTAAATTTACGGCGGAATACATTCCGCCCTGATGTGGAAGGGGGTAGATGACCACATTACTGGATGTCCGCAACTTGACCGTTCGTTTTTACACCCAGGATGGTGTCGTCCACGCAGTCAACGGTATCTCCTACCAGGTAAACGAAGGCGAAACCGTCGCCATTGTAGGGGAGTCGGGGTGTGGCAAGAGCGTCGGCGTGATGTCCCTCATCCGCCTTATTCCTCAACCGCCTGGAAAGATCACCGATGGCGAGGTGTGGTTTGAAGGTCAAAACCTTTTGGAGATTCCTGAAGATGAACTTCGCCACGTGCGGGGTAACCGCATCGCGATGATCTTTCAGGACCCAATGACCTCTTTGAACCCCGTGTTGACCATTGGGTACCAGATTTCTGAAGCGCTCCAACTGCACTTGGGGTTGAGTAAGAGTGAGGCGCGAGCCCGATCGATTGAACTGTTGAAGATGGTGGGCATCCCCGACGCAGAAAAGCGCCTTGACGATTACCCCCACCAGTTTTCCGGTGGTATGCGCCAGCGCGTGATGATCGCGATGGGCCTTTCTTGCAACCCGAAACTCCTCATTGCTGATGAGCCCACGACCGCGTTGGACGTCACTATTCAAGCGCAGATCATCGACTTGGTGAAACGCTTGCGCGATGAACTGGGCATGGCCGTGATTTGGATTACTCACGACCTGGCCGTGGTCGCGGGGCTGGCTCAACGGGTGTTGGTGATGTACGCGGGGCAGATCATTGAATCCGGCGATGTGTACGATATTTACCATGATCCCCGGCATCCGTACACGTTAGGCTTGCTGAACTCCATCCCTCGTTTGGACAAGGTCGGACGGCGTCTGGAGCCCATTGAGGGCTTGCCCCCGGATTTACTCTCTCCACCGAAGGGGTGCCCCTTTGCCCCACGTTGTCGGTACCGCATTGATCGCTGTTTTGAAGAAGCACCACCCATGACCACGGTAGCTCCAGGGCATGAGGTTGCGTGTTGGATCGACGTTCGCACAGGGAGGCCGCGGTAATTATGGAGGCGACACAAACAAACGGAGATGTCATTCTCCGCGTGGAAAATTTGAAAATGTACTTCCCCATCCTGCGTGGCATTATCATCCAACGCAAGATTGGGGATATCAAAGCGGTGGACGGGGTATCCTTTTTCATCCGCCGGGGCGAGACGTTGGGCTTGGTGGGTGAATCCGGATGCGGAAAGTCCACCACCGGACGGGCTATTTTGCAACTCTATCGACCTACCGGTGGCCATGTCTATTTTGAAGGTCAAGATCTCACCCAACTTAAAGGGAGGGAATTACGTCACATCCGCCGTCGAATGCAGATGATCTTTCAGGACCCATATGCTTCCTTGAACCCTCGCATGACGGTGGAAAATATTGTGGGGGAACCCTTGGAAATTCACGGGCTGGCCCGAGGAAAGGCCAAGCGGGAACGGGTCCAGGAGTTGTTGGCGCAAGTCGGGCTGAATCCGTACTTCGTCAACCGATATCCCCACGAGTTCTCCGGTGGGCAGCGCCAACGCATCGGTATCGCGCGGGCCCTGGCCGTGGATCCGGATTTCATCGTGTGTGATGAGCCCATCTCCGCGTTGGACGTGTCCATCCAGGCGCAGATCATCAACCTCTTGGAGGATCTGCAGGAACAGCGCGGGTTGACATACCTTTTCATCGCCCATGATCTGTCCGTGGTGCGTCACATCTCCGACCGGGTGGCCGTGATGTACTTGGGCAAGATAGTGGAACTCGCGGACCGGGACGAGTTGTACGAGAACCCGCTTCACCCGTACACCCAGGCCCTGTTGTCTGCGGTGCCCATTCCTGACCCCGAGGTGGAAGCCAAGCGCCAACGTATCATCTTGCAGGGGGATGTGCCTAGCCCCGCGAACCCTCCCAAGGGGTGCAACTTCCACACACGATGCCCGCGGGCCATGGATATTTGTCGGGAGCACGAACCGGCCTTCGTGGATGTGGGCGGCGGGCATTATGTGGCGTGTTTCCTGTACAGTGATAAAATCGCAGATACGGAAGGCGTGGTCTGAACGGCTCTTCGCGGTAGGTTTTGGACAAGGGTACGTGGTGTGTCTCCGGTCCTCGGGGGTAGACATGCCACGTACTTCTCCTTTTCGTTCGGAAGTGTTCGTTTCGTCAATGCATTAGTTCCTTAGCCTAACGTTTTAATCATCCCCGCTCCCTGTTTTCATGTGCGCTTGGCCGAAGGGAGGTGTTTTTCTTTCACTATAAGCCAAGGCATCTCATCTTCGAAGATTGGAGGAGGAGGCACAATGAGAAAATCTCGATGGTTTGCATTACTCGTGGTGCTTGTTGTCACGTCGTTCGTTCTGGCTGCTTGTCCTCAACCTACACCTGAAGTCATTGAGAAGGTGGTCACTAAAGAGGTCGAAAAGGTGGTTACCAAGGAAGTTGTCGTAACACCTACTCCCGCTCCTGGGGAAGAGAAGATCACTTTGGATTATAACTTGGGTACCGAACCCCCCACGTTGGATCCCGCGTTGGCAACGGATGTCCCTTCCATCACCATTATCGAGCACTTATTCCTGGCCTTGACCGATTTGGCCGAGGAGGATATGCACGCCATCCCCGAGTTGGCGACGAAGTG
>CAYPUG010000117.1:0-8354 GCA_964413905.1 uncultured Anaerolineae bacterium
ACGCCGCCGCCCACGCCCACGCCGACGCCCACCCCCACCCTCACGCCCACGTCCACCCCCACGCCCACCCCCACGCCCACGCCCACCCTCACGCCGACGTCCACGTCCACGCCCACACCGACGGCCACGTCCACACCGACGGCCATGCCGACGCCCACCCCCACCCTCACGCCCACGTCCACCCCCACGCCCACGCCGTGTTGGTCCAGTTTGGGTGGCGAGGTGTATATCGATCTCAATCAGGACGGCGTTTATCAGTACGGCAGTGAGCCGGGCGTCCCCCATGTGCTTGTCACTTTAGAGGGCCCCGTACGTAGAAGCACGTACACGAATGACCGTGGATGGTGGCAGGTGGGCGGGATCCCAACGGGGACCTATGTGATTACGGCCCTGCCCCCGGTTGGCTTTCGGAAAACCGGGACCAATCCGTTGGTGCATGAGGTGAACACTCGGTGTGAACACTATCCCTACCTACATTTTGGATTAGCGCCCCTTCCTACGCCTACTCCGGAAGCTGAAGTCACACCTGGAGCTGCCGGTGGGGAAATTCAAGGATATGTGTGGCATGATGTAAACCGAGATGCCATGCGCCAATCCGATGAACCGGGGATTTCGGATGTCATTGTGACGTTGCGTAGCGTTCAAATCCACGAAGTCAGTGTGCGGGACCGGGTGACCAGAACGGATGAAGCAGGAAATTACCGATTTGAGAACGTCACCGCAGGCACTTATGTGCTCATGGTTGCTCATGTAGCGGGAAGTTATCCGACCACCCGTGAATATGTGGAAGTGGAATCCGACGGCCAAACACAGCTCCACGTAGACTTTGGCTTCGTTCTCTTAGAACGTTACATGTTCCTACCGACCATTCTGCATCCCTAGGAGTGACTTGTTAGACCGGTGATAAGCCCTCAATTTCTGGACTCACAATATTGACATTCCGGTCCGTTTTTGCTATACTAACACGTGTCACTAACACGTGTTACCTGCCCGGCCGAAGGAGAAATCTGAAAATCCGGATACGAAGACGCGGCTTTATCCGGGGTCGTGGGGCAGGGCGGGCACACGAGGAAGCAGGCCCAATCGAGTAGGGGGACCGTTATGGGGCGCAAGAAGCGGGTCACCGCGAAGGATGTGGCCCAATTGGCCGGCGTCTCACGGACAACGGTGTCGTTGGTGTTGAACAACGCGCCCAATGTCCACATTTCACCTGAGACGCGGCGCCGGGTCCTGGAGGCCGCCCGCCAACTCAACTATCATCCTCACGCCGCGGCTCGCAGTCTGGTTAGCCAGCGCTCCATGACCCTAGGTCTGGTCCTTTGTCAATCTCCCGAACAGGTGTTCGCGGATCCTTTCCTCCCTCAGGTACTTCAGGGCATTAATTATGTAGCTCAGGCAGCGGGTTACCGTATCCTCTTGGAGACGATGACGAATCCTGAGGATGATGGGTACGCGGCTTTGGCTTTGGAGAATCGCATTGATGGTTTCATCCTCTCCGGACCCCGGTCCGACGATTCGGCATTGCGTGCGCTCTATGAGGATAGATTTCCCATTGTTCTTCTGGGCCGCTTGCCCGATGTCTCCATACCCTTCGTGGATGTGGACAACGTACATGCCGCTTACGGTGCTGTCTCCCACCTCATCCACCTTGGTCACACCCGCATCGGCATGATCACAAATGGTCCCCTTCACTACACGGCCAGTGCGGATCGGTTGGAAGGCTATCGCCGTGCGTTAGCCGACCACGGTTTGGAGTATGATGACGCGTTGGTGGTCTTCGGCGCGTTTCGGGAGGAGAGCGGCCAGGTGGCTATGGACCGGTTATTGGCCTTGGACGATCCCCCTACGGCTGTGTTTGCCGCGAGTGATGCTATCGCCTTGGGTGCGTTGGTTTCCCTTCGCCGCCAGGGCCTGCGCGTGCCCGACGATGTTGCTCTGGTCGGGTTCGATGACATCCCCCTGGCTGCATATGTGAATCCCCCATTGACCACCGTGCGTCTTCCCGCGCGGCAGTTAGGCGAGGAGGCCGCGCGGCTCCTCATTGCACTGGTGGAGGGACGTCCGGTGGAGACGACGGAAATTTTACTGGAGACCACTCTCATCGTACGGGAATCTTGTGGTTCGCGTCGGGATTTGAGTAAGCGGTGAAAATTCATCGGTATATCGGTTGTTGTCCAAATCATCCAACACGTATGAGGAAAGGAGGCGGTGTCATGCGTAAGGTGCTGTGGTTGATCCCCATCCTTATTGTGGCCGTGGTATTGGCGGCCTGCGCAAAACCCACACCAGAGGTGAAAGTCGTCAAGGAGACGGTTGTCGTCACGAAGGAAGTGGAAAAGGTCGTCACCAGAGAGGTGCAAAAGATCATCACGAAAGAAGTGGAGAAGGTGGTGACTAAGGAGGTTGAGAAGGTTGTCACCAAGGAAGTACCCACCTCTAAGGGGGTGGTGACGGTTCTTGGTGTATGGGGCGGTGACGAGTACACCAACTTTCGCGATGCGGTGTTGCCTTTCACGGATAAGACAGGTATTGGCATGGCGTTTGAGGGCACCCGCGATCTGGCCGCGGTGCTCACTACCCGCATCGAAGCGGGGAACCCGCCCGACCTGGCCATTCTGCCCAACCCCGGTCAGTTGTACGAACTCGCGGCCGAAGGCAAGTTAGTCCCCCTGGATTCCTTTATGGACAAGGATAAACTGGTCAAGGATTATGGCCAATCCTGGGTGGACATTGCCAGTTACGACGGCCACGTTTATGGCATCTTCTATAAGGTCGCGGTGAAGAGTCTGGTCTGGTATAACCCCAAGGCGTTTGCGGCCAAGGGTTACAAAGTTCCCAAGACGTGGGATGAGTTGATCGCGCTCTCGGACCAGATCGTGGCCGATGGGGGTACTCCTTGGTGCATTGGCCTGGAGAGCGGCTCGGCCAGTGGCTGGCCCGGCACGGACTGGATTGAGGACATTATGCTGCGCACGGCCGGGCCTGAGGTGTACGATAAGTGGGTGCGGCATGAGATTCCGTGGACGGACCCGGCGGTGAAGACCGCGTGGGAGTACTTCGGCAAGATTGCTCGTAACGAGAAGTACGTATACGGTGGTACCACAGGCGAACTTTCCACGAACTTCGGCGACGCGCCGCGACCCATGTTCGACAACCCACCCGGATGCTACATGCACCGCCAGGCGTCCTTCATCACCGGCTTCTTCCCCAAGGGCTTGAAGCCGGGTGAGGATTACGATTTCTTCCCCTTCCCGCCCATTGACGAGAAGTGGGGTACCCCCGCGCTGGTGGCCGGTGACGTAATCGTCATGCTCAACGACACGCCGGAAGCCCGCAAACTGGTGGAGTACCTGGCGTCTCCGGAACCTCAGGAAGCGTGGGCCAAGAAGGGTGGGTTCATCTCCGCGAACAAGAACGTCTCCCTGGACGTGTATCCTGACGACTTGACCCGCAAGATGGCGGATATGATTGTCAGCGCGAAGGTGGCCCGCTTTGACGGTTCAGACCTGATGCCCGCGGCCGTGGGCGCGGGGGCCTTCTGGAAGGGCGTGCTGGATTATGTGGGAGGCGCGGATCTGGACGCGGTGTTGGAGGAGATCGAGGCCGCGGCCCAGGATGCGTACAAGTAAATCGCACAATTTGCTACCCCTTCTTTAGGTTTCAGGGGCGGGGCGAGGTCGGCATGAACCGGCCGACCTTGATCCCCGCCCGCCATCATGCATCGTGATCCTGGAGGTTCCCATGTCCCGAAAACGCGATTGGGTCCCTTGGTTATACCTGGCCCCTGCGCTGCTCATTCTGGGGGTGTACTTGGTTTATCCCATTGTGGGGACCGTGTACTACAGTTTCTTCGACAAGCGGTCGCAGCACTTTGTGGGCTGGGCTAATTACAAGTGGGCCTTCACATCCAAAGTAATGCACATTGCGTTCCGCAATAACATCCTGTGGCTCATCTTTTTCACCGTATTCGTGGTCGCGTTCGGCCTGCTCCTGGCCGTACTCGCGGACCGGGTGCGCTATGAATCCCCGCTGAAGTCCATCATCTTCCTGCCGATGGCCATTTCCTTCGTAGGCGCAGGGGTTATCTGGAAGTTCGTGTACGCGTACCGACCTAAGGGTGCCCCTCAAATCGGCCTGCTGAACGCGATCATCACCGCGTTGGGTGGGGAACCGGTAGGCTGGTTGGTGAACCGCAGCGTGAACAATTTCGCGTTGATTGTGGTGGGTATTTGGGTGTGGACGGGCTTCTGCATGGTGGTGCTCTCCGCAGCGTATAAAGGGATTCCCAGGGAGTTGTTGGAGGCGGCACGAGTGGATGGGGCCACGGAGTGGCAGACGTTTCGTTATGTGACGTTGCCTCTCATGGTGCCGACTATCGCGGTGGTGACCACGACCATGGTTATCAACGTGCTCAAGGTGTTCGACATCGTGTACGTGATGACCAACGGCGACTTCGGCACGGAGGTGTTGGCCAATCGCATGTACAAGGAGATGTTCAACTTCCGCAATTACGGTCGGGCCAGCGCGATCGCGGTGATTTTGCTCCTGGCCATCATTCCCGTCATGCTCATCAACATCCGTCGCTTCCAGGAAGAGGAGGCCTTGCGATGATTCGGCGTCTGGAAAGGACAATCGCGTCGGTGCCTTTGCATCTGGTGCTTTTGGGGATGGCTCTGGCCTGGTTCATCCCGACCTTGGGCTTGCTTATCAGTTCCTTCCGCACCCAGGACGCGGTGTTGTCCTCGGGTTGGTGGACGGTGTTGCGCAACCCCTTCCTCGCGGGCCAGTTCACCTTGGAGAATTACAAAGCGGTCTTGGAAGCCCAAGGCATGGCTCGGGCGTTCGTGAACAGCGTCATTATTACGGTCCCCGCGACGGTGTTGCCCATCCTGGTGGCCGCGCTGGCCGCGTACGCGTTCGCGTGGATGGATTTTCCCCTCCGCCGGACACTCTTCATGGTGGTCGTGGGGCTCCTGGTGGTCCCCTTGCAGATGACGCTCATCCCCATCCTGCGGCTGTACAATAAGACCCACCTGGCAGGCACGTTCCCGGGTATCTGGTTGGCTCACACGGGATACGGGTTGCCCCTGGCCGTCTACCTACTGCGCAATTTCTTCGCGGAGATCCCCCGGGACCTGTTCGAGTCCGCGTTTTTGGATGGCGCGTCCCGTTGGACCGCGTTTCGGCTGATTGTGCTGCCCCTGTCGGTGCCCGCGCTCGCGTCCCTGGCCATTTTCCAGTTTATCTGGGTGTGGAATGACTTGCTGGTCGCGTTAGTATACCTGGGCGGCACGGAGAAGGTGGCCCCGCTGACGGTGCGGCTGAGCAGCCTGGTGAATTCCTTGGGCCAGAACTGGCACCTGCTCACCGCGGCCGCGTTCATCTCCATGGCCTTGCCATTGGTGATCTTCTTCTCCCTGCAGCGTTATTTCGTGCGGGGCATCCTCGCGGGATCGGTGAAGGGGTAAACCCACCGTAGAGTGGTTTACGGGACACGCCCTTGGTGTCCGATGGCACGCAAGGTCTGAACCGGGACGTTTGGTCGGTTGTAGCCTGTACAGGGATATAGGCAGGGGGGCTCCATTGGGGTGCCAACTTTTTCCCCGGCCACCTATCTCCCTTATAATGAAGCAGGTAAACGCATACATCCACCGGAAGGCCGTCCGACCTTGAAGGCCGCACCGACCTTCCCCAACGTATGGAGGATCCGTCATGTTCTCCTCACGTCTCGCTGTGTTCGGCCGTCTTTCAGCGTTCATCCTGTTTCTCGTTCTGACCTCCCTAAGCAGCCCATTGATTCTGGCAGACTCGCCCTCTCCTCCTTTGTCACCGGCTCCCGCGGCATCCCTTATCCGCCTGCCCAACGGGGAGCCCGCGCGCTTGAAGGTTCCCCAAGACGTCGGAGGAAGGCAGGCGCTCATGCGTCTGCGCCCTCTCAGTGTGGGGAGCGGCCACGCCTGCGCGATTCTGGCGGACAACCGCATCATCTGCTGGGGGCGGAACGACTGGTCCCAATTGGGGGTGCCTAATACCATGTACAGTGTTCCTTTCCCCGTGTTCGTCCAGGGGCTCCAGGGCGAACCGGTCACCCTGGCCGCGGGGGAAGAGCACACGTGTGTGGCGTTGGCCGACGGCCGGGTCCAGTGCTGGGGGAGCAATGTAAACGGCCAGTTGGGCACAGGCCACCCCTCTTACTCCCCGCAATATCGGGCCGTCTTTGTTACCGGATTGGCGGGTAAGGTGATTGACCTGGCAGCGGGCTCCTGGCATACGTGTGCCCTGTTGGAAAACGGTCACGTCCAATGTTGGGGCGCCAACAACACAGGACAGTTGGGGGACGGCTCCACCACTGGCCGCGCTCGCCCGGTCACCGTGCAACTGCCCGGTCCGGCTACCTGGATAACAGCCGGGTGTAATCATACCTGCACCCTTCTCCGGGATGGTCGCATGTACTGTTGGGGGTGGAATAATTATAAGCAACTGGGCGACGGCACCACGATGACCCGCCCGCGGCCGGTGCGGGTGACCGCGGTATCCGGGCAGGGGGTGACCATTGAGGCCGGGTGTGTTCACACGTGCGCGGCCTATGTGGACCCCCAAGGGCAGCGGCAAGTCTCCTGTTGGGGGGGCGCGAGTAACATCATTAAGCCGTCGGACGGCTGGGTGAACCTGTTGCTCATGCGCGCGGGGCTCATGTACACCTGCATCCTCACCCAGGCCCATGATGTCGTGTGTTGGGGGGACAACACATATGGAGAGTTGGGAGATGGCACCTACACTGCCCACCGCACGATCACGCCGGTGATCGGTTTGGAGCGGAAGGTCTACTACATGAGTACGGGCGCGAGGGCGAACTTCACCTGTGCGGTGCGGGACGACGGCATGGCCTTCTGTTGGGGCAGTAACATGTGGGGGCAGATGGGGAACGGCTCGCTGACCCTGAGCCCGATCCCGGACCGAGTGCGTCACTTGCCTGCCATCCGGAACATGGACGTGGGCTCGAGCTTCTCCTGCGCGGTGCTCACCAACGGCACGCTCGACTGTTGGGGCAAGCGGTTCAACACAGGCTTTACCACCGACCTCTCCGTCCCGACCCGTGTTCCCGATGTCTCCGGGGTTCAAGACCTGACGTTGGGTGAGTCTCACTCCTGTGTGCTCATGGCCAATGGAGGCGTGCGTTGCTGGGGGGATAATCATTACGGTCAGTTGGGGGATGGGACCACGACGCTTTCAACCACGCCTGTCACCGTGCAACATCTGGGGGGCGCGGCCTCAGCGGTTCGGGTGGGCGGAGATTTCTCCTGTGCCCTGCGCACCGACGGGGTCGTGCGCTGTTGGGGGCGGAATCACCACGGTCAGTTGGGGAACAACACGACTACGAATTCGCTCCGACCGGTTACGGTGCTCCTGTCGGACAAGGCGACCGCTCTGACCGCGGGGGAGCACCACGCGTGCGCGGTGCTGGCCGACGGGTCGGTGTACTGTTGGGGGCAGAACGCGTCGGGCCAGGTGGGGGATGGTTCCACTCAGGATAGGACGCATCCGGTACGGGTGCACCTGGAAGCCCGAGCCATAGACGTTCGGGCCGGGGAGTCGCATACCTGTGCCCTGTTGGCCAACGGCCGCATGTGGTGTTGGGGCGAAAACGTGTTCGGCCAGTTGGGGAACCCCTCCGCGGGGTGGCAGCGCCCATCCCCTGTGTTGGTGCAAAACCTGGGCGGCAATGTGTCCACGCTGGATGCGGGAGGCGGTTCCACCTGCGCGGTCGTAAGTGGGGGCCTGTACTGTTGGGGGAACAACACGTACGGCCAGGTAGGGGATGGGTCTTATCAGCGGCGTTCTCTGCCTACCCCGGTGACCGGTTTGGCCGCGGGGGTGAAAGAGGTGCGCGTGGCGTGGGATCACGCGTGTGCGCGTTTGGATGCGGCCCACGGAGGCCATGTAATGTGCTGGGGCAGCGACTTGTTCGGCCAATTAGGGCGGGCCCGTGATGTGCGCTGGCCGCGACCGGTGCCCCTGGGGGAGACGCCCCCTCCGTATTTGATGGCCGTCCCTGTGTCGGGGCGGGTGGGGAGTGTGTTCACCATCACCGGCGCGAATGTTCCGGCCACGGAACACGGCCGGGTTATGGTGAACGGCCACGTGTTGACCTCGTCCCTGGAGGTGAATGCGGGCGGGCAGGTGCGTTTCTTTGTGGACAGCCGCAATGCGAGCCCGGGCGATTATTTCGTCACCCTGCAGGCGGGGGGCAAGCAGGCCACCGTGGTATTGCGCGTGCGCCAGACCGGCCCGGTGCGCGCGGCCCAAGGCGGCGGGACGACATTCGTCATCCCCGGGCACAGCGCGCAACACGC
>CAYPUG010000118.1:0-8157 GCA_964413905.1 uncultured Anaerolineae bacterium
GAATCATGGCCACCACAATGGCCGTGAACATCACCTTAAGCACACGCGTGTCCTTGAAGTAGAACTGGGCTGCCAGGTTTGGCGCGTAATTAAACCCGGACGTCTCCAGTGCGTAACCAAAGCCAAACCCGATAATTAACAGTATCAGGTATTTCGCCACTCCCGTCAGTGCCAACGGAAAAGGAGCCATTGTCACATCTCCTTTTTTCTCTTTTTGCTATCCAAGCGGCGACATGTCGCCGCACTCCTCGTGTTAATTCCACACATGGCGCAGGAAATACGCCAGTGCGTACGCGCCCGCGAAGATGGCCATCATAATCGCCCAACTCCCCGCGGACAGCACCGCCCCACCCGTCAACGCTTGGCCGGACGTACATCCCCGAGCCATGCGCGCGCCGTACACGAACAAAAATCCGCCCACAAACGCTAAAGCCCAGCGGGTGCGGTCGGAGATACGAGGTCCACGGGTGGTTTCCCACTTGGCACGGCCGCCGATGACGCCGGAAACAAACCCTCCGATCATCATGCCGATGACCACCGGGATCAACCAACTGGAGAAGGGGTTCTTATGGCCGCCCGCGATGTGCGCCAGGATGGGGACTCGGTCCACGTGGGCCGGCGCGACCAAGTCCACCAGGAAGGCAGCCACCGCGGCCAGCGCCCCGGAGGCGCCCAACCCGGTCCCGGGCAGCAGAAAAGCCAGGAAGAGCACAATCCCCAGTAATAGCCCGCCCAGGTAGGGGTGAGTGTACGGTTTTGTGGGCCGGTGAAACCAACCGTAATTTGTCTTTGTGTCCGGTGCCGTATTTTGTTGTTCCCTCATCATGCTTCTCCTACCCGATCGTGTTCAACTTTCTCCACCCGTTCCCAGCCGGTAACCATGCCGCGGATGCTTTCCAGCGGCGTGGCGCCGGTGGTTGTCAAGTACACATGGCCTACGACAAAAGCCGCGAAAAGCCAGGCCCCCAAGGTGTGAATAGGTGCCAGCACCGGGAGCCCGCCCAGCGCGTTCACTAACCATGGCCAGTACTGCTTTCCCCAAATAAGCGCGCCGGTGATGACTTGGAGCGGCAGGAGGACATTGAGCAACCCGAAGTACGTGGCTTGCTGTAACGGGTTCAACTTGCGGCCGGGCACCTTTTCAAAGGGATGGGGCTCTCCTTTGAAGATGCCGGAGATGTAGAACTTCGCTTGGACAACGGCTTGATCAAAGAAGCCGCGTGGTCGCGGGATGAATTCCCGGATGGCCCCGGTGGTCAGATGGTAGAACAACGCCAGGGTGGCATCCGTGATGAGCAACACCGCGGCGACGTTATGTACGGTAACCAGCGCGCGGAAATCTTCCACGCCGAATACAGAGGGGCGGTGGATGACCAATCCTGTCGCCAGCAAAAGGCCGATGGTCACTGCCTGGAGCCAGTGCCAGAATCGCTCGAACGCGGTATACAGGTATACTTCTTCCAGCGGGGCTTCGTGTTTGATACCCCGCCGAGCAGCGAAGTAACGTAGGCTTCCGTGGAGGGTCACACCGGCCAACGCGGCCAGGAAGGCTAATAGGCCAAACACATCCACCAAGGGCACGCGGTCGTGGCCGATAATGTACAGGCGGCGCTCTCCTTTGTCTACCCGCCGGAACACAATCGCCCCATCGGCCTTGGTCATTACCTGCCCGTCGGTGACGACGTTTGTCCCCTTAACGAATTGGAGCTCTGTACCTGTAGGCGTGTACGGGGCCAGGGGAAACTCCCGGGTGAGGCGGGAGGCACTTCCGTGGCACTCGGTGCATGTACGCGTGGCCCATTTCCCGTCCGCCACATCGTGGCCGATGCTGTACGGGAGCACACGGCCTTCAATGCGGGGATGACGCACTCCTTGGGCCTCCAGGCGTTTGGCAATGACTTCGCGTTTCGCGTCCGTGTCTATGCGGAGTTCGGCCACACTTAACTGCCCGTCGCCGTTCGTGTCGAATGCGGCCACCACCTCCGCCGCGTAGTGCTCGCCATCCATCCAAGCCGCTTTCAGGGCCTGGCGGTCGACCGGGCGGGTATGGCCGTTTGCATCGTCGTACACCCAGAACCAGACCGTGACCAGGTTATACGGTGCCAGATGTTCGCCGTTGCGTCCTTGTTTCCACAACAGGATGGGCTCGTAGCCGCTGATACGATCCGCCACGGTGAAGGGCACATCGGTGTTGGCCAGAGAACTCCCTCCATCCACCCCGCGACACACTTTGCGCGGGGAACCGTCGGGCAAGACAACGGTCCAGTCATACACCTCCGGTGCCGGTGCGTACATCTTGGGAATGTGGCAGGATTGGCAGGAGAGCGCGTTCAGGTGGGTGTTCATGTACGGCATCCAATCCTTGTGGGCTTCCTTCGCGTTGTGGCAGTCCGCACACTCTCGCATGGTGCCCCGGGTCGCAGGATCTATTGCGTGTTGAGCCGTTTCCCCTCGAGCAAAATTGTGATTCGGTGCTTTCAGGTACTCCCCGGGTGTCAGACGACGGGGGTCGAACACGAGGGACGCGGGCCGGAGGTTCTCTTTCTCCCACGCGTATGCGGGATGATTGGGCGCGTAATGGCAGTTCACGCAGGAGAGCCCGCGCGCCGCGTGGATGTCCCACGGGCGGTGGAGGGTGTCCTTTCCGGAGATGTTCATGCCCGAGCGGGAAATGCGTTGGCCCGCGATGATCTGCCCCATAGGTTCCAGCGGGTTCTCGCATGTGTTTACCACTACCGGTTGGTTCACGTTCTCGTGCCCGGGGCCGTGGCAGGCCGCGCAGTTTTCACTCTGGGGGTCGCGAATGCGCACGAAGGCCATCTCCAAACGGCCGTCTTCTCGGAAGGCGATGGGGTTCCACTGCCACCCTTGGTCGGTCTTGCGCACGATGCCCGTTCCGAGGAGAACGGCCGCATTGGCCCACTTAACCTCTCCACGACGCAGAGCCTCTTTCCACGCTTGGACGTTGGGTTTAGGCGTGTGGCATAGGAAACAGTTGCTCGCCAAGAGGTATTCGTTTTCGCCTTTCCCCTGTCGATAGCGATAACTCAGGGGATCCCACGTGCCCAGGATACCGTCGGTGAGGCTCCACTCGGACGGTGGTTTTTGGGATGCATCTGTTTGGACACCGGGATCGCGGTGGTAACTGTGTTGTAGGATGAACGTCGTGTCGTGGCAGCGCCCGCACGTTTTAAGGGTGGACACGGGCTTGCCACTGGAGATCACGTTGTTGCCGTCTTCGTCCAGCAGGGCGAACGTGGGATGCATGGGCGATGCGGCCGGAGTGGCAAGGCGTTCACCCACAGGGCGGGCAGGAGTAGCCGTCAGGGCCGAAGCGTATTCAAGCCCGAGAGCTAATCCGATAACCAATGTTAGGGAGAGGAGAGTCCATATGAGAACCATTGAGCGTCGTTTCTGTTGTCCCTTCATCGTTTACTTTTCCTCGTCCGGGATCAAGCCTTGTTGCACGCGGCCACCCCAATACATGGGATCGCCTTGATAGCCCAGGGCTTGCCAGTCCATGCGCCCATTCGGGCTATGACAATCGTCGCACTGGAGGGCCTGGTCGGCAGGACGGACCATGTGAGTGGTCGGCCAGTACATCCACGTTTCGGCCCATCCGTACTCGCCGCTGTACTTGAGCCCTGTAATAGGTTCGGCCAGGCGGAAGGCCTTATCCCACTCAAAGTCGTGCCAGAATCCTCCGGGGCCGGAGGTAATGGGGGCTAGAAGGTACTTGTACTTCTTGTCATATGGCTGAATGGAGACATGGATCTTAAAGGGGAAGATTTTGGCTTTCGGGTCGGTAATACTCCCCGCAGGTTCGTTGATGGGGGTAGGGCGGGTGGGATCGATTCGGTCGCCTAGGATATATCGATACGCGTTGTTTCCGTTGAACCAACGGTATGTGGGTTTGACATGCCGTTCATAGATGAATTCGCCCTTGATCTTCAAATAGGTGTAGTGGTCCTGAGGGCGATCTTGCCCGGCTTTGGACCAATCCCAGAAGATTTTGGTGGGATCCTTGGTTGCGATTTCCGGAATGTGGCATGTTTGGCACGCCACGGACCGGGTGTGGAAGTTCAATCGGTCGTCCTCGTGCGGTTTATCGCTGTGGCAATCCGTACAATGGACTTGCTCTTCCGCGGGGATGGTGTAATTATCGGCCAGCAGACGCCCTTTGATCTGGTGGTGTTCGGTGCGGTGGCAGTCCGTGCACTGGAAGTTCAATTTTCCCATGTGCACGTCCAGTTCCGGTGGTGGATTCAGCAAACTTTCCGCCAGATCGCCGTGCTTGACATTGTTGCCACCACCGCCATCGAAGTGGCACTTGCCACAGTTCTCCCGGGTGGGGTTCCGTACACTCTTCGCCGCGGCCACCAGATCCACGCCTTTGGCGGGCAAACCGGAAAACCCCTTAGCATAGGTGGTGAGATCCGCGTGACAGGCCAGACAATCTACATTGTAGGGGTTGTCGAAGTCGAACGGTTTGTCCTCGCTCCACCCGTATCCTGCGTGACAGGTAGTGCAGGTGTGTTGGTTTCCCATAATGCTAATGCAGAAGTTGTTGATCTGCTCCTTCTTGCCGATGCGTACGGGCTCATCGCGCCAGGGTACCTTCACCGGCGGGCCTTCCCAGGTCCAGTGAGTGGTCTTCATCACCTCCTTAGCCGCGTCGGGATGGCATCGCAAACACTCTTTGGTCACATCTTGGGGGGTCTCAAAGGGACCTTGAATCAGGTTACTGTGACTGAGTGGTACAGGGTGGCGTTGCAGATACTTCTGTGGATCATCCGGGGGACGTTCCCGAGGCAGCGTGTAGGCGATGGGAACAATGACGACCAGGAGGAGCAATGCGGCTCCCAACATCCATCCATACCGTTTCTTCACCATCCGCCTCCTTAAAAGAATCACACCGCGGACATGGGGTCCACGTGTGCGGATATCCGGTAATAAAGGATGTGTCTCTGACCGTCCTATTATGCACGCAGGGCGACATTAGGATGTATGATATAGGTCATGCTCTTTTATAAAAGATGCCGATGATACCCTATAACGGGGGGTTTTTAGGAGATGGGTGGTGACATACTGATGGACCGAGATATCACGTTGAATGGACTTCCCCATAAAGAGAGGGGGAAAGTCGTGTGATTTTCGCCACTAGAGGTGGTGAAAATCACACGAAACGTGAGTTAGAAGATGTGCTTTTTATGAGCAAAGGGGTTGATGCGATTGCCCAAGGCCAGAATGATCGCGACGACAAGCGCTCCCTCCAGGGCGGGGAGTAGGCCTGTGATGGTGATGTTGACCCCGACTTGGCGACTGAGCCACGCGGCGACCACGAATAGAAGCCAGTTGACGATGAACGAGAAAAGGCCAAACGTAAGCAAACGGAGCGGCCAAGTCACCAAACGCAAGAAAGGGCCGATCCAACCGTTCACCAAGGCCAATACGACACCCACATACACTACCTCCTGAGGGCGGATAATGGAGATGCCGGGCACCAGCAGGACGGCCATCCATATGGCCACAATGTTCAGTATTAGCCAATACAGGGTGCGCAGTGTCCAACGGGACATAGGTCCTCCTTTCGTTCCTCTACACTCATTTCTCCCTTTTTTAAGCCCATGCAGGCGGATTGCCTGACAAAACTTTGCAAATGCACCTTGGCTTGGAAAGAAGGGAAACAGGTACTTAGAATTCGACGGTGAACTCCCCGTTCTCGTAGAATAACTCCCCGTCTGCGTACATGCGGCCTCCTTGACGCAGGTCGCAGACCATATCCCAGTGGATGGCGGATTCGTTCTTGCCGCCGGTTTCAGGATACGCCTTCCCCAAGGCCATGTGAATGGTACCGTGGATCTTCTCGTCGAAGAGGATGTTCCGGGTGAACGTCTGAATGCCTCGGTTGAGTCCGATGGCGAATTCCCCAACCCGCCGCGCGCCCTCATCGGTTTGGATCATCTGGAGGAGAAAATCTTCTCCCTTGCTCGCGGTGGCTTTGACCACTTGGCCCTTTTCAAACCACAATTGTACGCCTTCGACCTCTCGGCCCCGATAGACGGCAGGGTAGGAAAAGGTAATATGTCCTTCCACGGAATCCTCAAGGGGCGCGGTGAACACCTCCCCGTCCGGGAAATTCTCGTGTCCGTCCGCGCTGATCCACGTCCGGCCGCCTACCCGCACTCGCAAGTCCGTGCCCGGCGCGACCACGTGAATTTCATCCCGTTGGGAGAGCCAACGGACCAAGCGCGCCTGTTGCTCGCTAACCCGTTGCCAGTACCCGATGGGATCATCGGGGTCGGGCAGGGCCGCGTTGAAGACAAACTCCGTGAACTCGGCCAAGGACATTTCTGCATCCTGTGCGTACGCCTGGGTTGGGAAGAGGGTAAGCGTCCAGCGGAGATCTCCTTGCGCGGCGCGTTCCAGAAAGCGTTGAGAGTAAGGGCGTCGTGTCTGTTGGCGGAGCGCGATCCGTTCTGGAGGAATGTGGGTGAGCGCTTTGGTGTTCTCTTCGGCGAGAATAGTGACAAACGCGTCTATATGTTCTACGAACCACATCTCCCATGGGCCCAATGTTTTCAGTTGCTCTTCACCGGCTTCCTTGTAGAAAACCTCCTCCTGGTCGGTGAATTGCAGGCGCACAAAGGGAATTCCCCCCGCGCGCAACACCTCCCGGTACACTTCCCGCACCAACGGCTCTCCGGCCGGCCAGGAGCGGATGAGCACTGTCCATCCCGGTTGAACGTTGAGGGAATATCGGACGAGGACTTCGGCTATTTGACGAATACGAGGATCGTACAAGGCTCGCCTCCTTCTTCTTTTGATGTTATTGCCCGATTGACCGACAAAACTCTGCGAATGCACCTTGGCCTAGAAAGAGGAATTTCTACTCCTTCTTTACGACGGGATACATGAAACGCGATGTGTCGGTCAATCAGCGCCAAGGGACGCAAAACGCGATATCTCAGTCCGTGAGAAGGTGATGTTCGCGCAACCAGGATAAAGCTTCTTGAACCGCATCCGGCAAGGGACCATACGTCAACCCCAGTTCCCGGCGGGACTTTTCGTTGTTCACATAGAACCAGTACACGGACATGCGCAGGGTGCTCCCGCGAGTGGGGACTTTTATGCCCAAGGCTCGCAAGCCTTCCACCAGGGTGGCCAACGGAGGGGCCATCCAAGAAGGCAGTTCCCAGCGGGGGCCGGGTACGCCCAGCGCGTCTGCTAACATGCACGCCAGTTCCTTGTGCGTCATATTCTCCGCGCTGAGGATATAACGCTCTCCTGTGCGTCCCATTTCCGCCGCACGCAGATGTCCTAATGCCACGTCACGGGCTGCAACCACACCGGAGCCCCCTCGCGGTGCGAAGGGCAGGCCACGGCTGCGCAGCAAGGTGATGAACATGCTGCCGGTAATCAGGTGCGAATCCCGGGGGCCGATGACAATGGCAGGGTTCACGATCACGGCATCCAAGCCCCGTTCTACACCTTTGCGCACCTCTTTTTCGGCCAACCACTTGCTGTGTCCGTAGGGGAAGATCTCGGGAGAAAGGGTAAAGCGGTGGGTTTCGTCCACCGGGTGGGCCGGATCTGGCGCGGGGCCGATGGCCGCGATGGAACTGGTGTACACCAGCCGAGATATCCGGGCCTCCAAAGCTGCTTGCACCACCGTGCGCGTGCCGTCCACATTGACCCGATAAAGGCGTTCGCGTGTAGTGCGCCAGTGGTCGGCGGCTCCGGCCACGTGGAAGACCACGTCCACGCCCTCCATGGCCCGGAGGAGACTTTCCCGGTCCAGAATGTCGCCCACTGCATCTTCGTAGGCCAGCCCTTCCAGCGCGTCCAAGCGGGAGGTGGGACGCCGCAAAATGCGCACCTGCCAACCCGCCCGGTTCAAAACATCCACAAGATTCGCCCCCACGAGGCCTGTCGCGCCGGTCACTAACGCTCGTGTCATGGTGAACGCTCCATCGTTGCAAGTGTTATCACTGCGTGGCGGTATTATACCCTGCTCGTGGGCCTCGTCCTAAACCCAGGCTGCACATGGACTTTTGCCTTGTGGCACAATTCCTGGTCCTGGATACAATTACCTGAGTGACTGACAAAACTCTGCTCCTTCTTTACGACAAGGTGCATAAAACGCGATGTGTCGGT
>CAYPUG010000119.1:0-6788 GCA_964413905.1 uncultured Anaerolineae bacterium
AGAACGACGTAAATTGTGCAGAAATTGAACATCGTCCAGCCTCGAGGGGGAAAGGTTGAGCCCTGCCCGGGGGCGCAAGGCCAAACGTGGGGTTTGGGGCCACACGTGGGGAGGGTGCGTCAAACGGTGAATCGAAAGAAACGCGATAACCATCCCCGCAAAGAAGAGCAGGAGGAAAGGCCAAGATCGCGTCGGCCTTCCTCCATGCTCTTCACGGTTCACTTCTGGTCCTTGAGCCGATAGAGCACTTCGCCGGCTCGAGGCACCACTAACAAATCGGGATCGTGTTTCGCCCGTTCCATCCACTCCTGCACGTTGATGCTCTTGGGATCCCGATAGCCTAAGTTCACTTTTTCGCATCGCTCTTTGGGAATGCCGGTGGCCAAAGTGACTTTCACCCGGGGCTTTTCCACGCCGTTTTCATACGTGCCAATGCCCCGCAAGTGCGTGGAATGGGCAAGAATGCCCCAAGGATAATGTTTGAACCTATCCCATTGCTTGAGGAAGTAATCCCGCACGTGATAGCCGACCTCGTCAATGAGTTTACCATGGGTGTAGGAGATCTCTGTAATGTGGGGCGCGTAAATGATGACCTCGCCGCCCTCGGCCACAACAGGTTCCACCTTGTACATGCCCTTTGCCGCGGTCCAGAGGTCATCGTACATCTCCGGCATGATGGATAAGACCGTTCTGATCGGGTGGTCCAGGTATTCAATGTCCACTTGAGCGGACAGATCCGCGGCGTGGGACCACGCCTCTTCCGGTGTGCCCACCCACACCCCGACCGCGTCCTCTCCACGAACAACAAAGGTGACCGCGGCCTTGGGCATGTGGATGAACTCGGCCGCCCGATCGATCATCGCCCGTACTGGGGTGTGCTTACGCCCGATGATCTCATAACTGGTGATCAGCGCGCCTAACCAATGGGTGACATTAATGATGTCCCACCCTGAAATGCCGGGGAAAAAGTACTTGTTGCCCCCGGAAAACCCGACCACTTCATGGGGGAACACAGGTCCACAGATGATGACCTGATCGTAATCAAAAATCATGCGATTAATGTCCACCGGAACATCCAGGGAGAGCATTCCCTGGCTCAATTCCTCCACTTCGGAACGAGGAATAGTCCCAATGCGGGTAAAGGTCCCCTCTTCATACCACGCATGGTTGAAGACACGGACGCCCGCGTAGGTGGTGGCCATCTCCTCGGCGGTGACGCCCAGCCGTTTATGAATGGCCTCTTCTGACATGGGTTGATGGGTGCCCAAGGCAATAAGGTAATCCAGGGCTTTCACTTGGCCCCATAATAATTCGTGAAAGAGGCGGAAGAACAGGTCCACAGGGCCGCTGCGGGTGCCATCGGGGATGATGATGATAACGCGCTTCCCCTCCAAGTGGAGATCCGCCAGTCCCTTCTCTAGGACGCTCCGTGTCTCATCCTCGGTTAACAGACGGTCTGTGTATCCGATGCCAGCGACCATGGCTCCTCCTATGCACCGATGTGTATTAGACCCCGCTAAACGCGGAGAATCCGCCGTCAATGGGGACGACCACCCCTGTCACAAAGGCAGAGGCATCGGAAAGAAGCCAGATTACCGCGCCCAACAGGTCTTCAGGCACGCCAAAACGTCCCATGGGGGTGTGGTCAATGATGGTTTGGCCGCGGGGGGTCAGTTCTCCGGTCGTTTCGTCGATGAGAAGAAAGCGATTTTGGTGGGTGAGGAAAAATCCCGGGGCAATTGCGTTCACGCGAATGCGCGGGGAGTATTCCTGGGCCATGTGGACGGCCAGCCACTGAGTGAAGTTACTCACCGCGGCCTTCGCGG
Organism: uncultured Anaerolineae bacterium; assembly: GCA_964413905.1. GTDB lineage: Bacteria > Chloroflexota > Anaerolineae > JAADDB01 > JAADDB01 > CAYPUG01. Next base: position 1,827 of record CAYPUG010000119.1, read on the forward strand.
CGGAATAGGCCGGAATACGGGTCAGGGGCCGGAACGCGTTCATGGAGGAGATGTTGAGAATAACGCCTTCACCCTTCTCCGCCATCACCTTGCCGAAAACCTGAGAGGGGATAAACGTCCCCAGAAAGTTTAAGTCAAACACCCACCGCACTGCGTCGGCAGGCAGGTCAAAGAAAGAACGCTCCGGGGAGGTGGTGGCTTGGGGCTTGTTTCCCCCCGCGCCGTTAATTAAGACATCCACGGTACCAAACCGCTCGAGGATGACATCCCGAGCATGCTCAACGCTGCCGGGATCTAAGACGTCTGTCCGGATGCCTATGGCTTCTCCCCCGTGGGCGACGATGTCATCGGCCACACGCTGAGCCGCTTCCTCAATGATGTCCAGGATGGCCAGCCGGGCGCCGAGTTGGCCTAACGCTCTAGCCATAGTACCCACCAACACGCCGCCACCACCGGTGGCTACAATCACTTTACCCCGTACATCAAAGGCATCTAATGGTGTGGTCATGGGTCACCTCGCACGCTTGGAATGTGCTGCCGCTTATCTTGAGCAAGCGCATTTTGCACACGTTTGCAGTACGTACATCATACCTCACCCTGGGGTGAAAGGGCAAAATGAAGCAACCGACTTCATGTTTGAGCCTTGTCAGGTTGTCTATCTTGAACGGCAGGAGGCTCCGGAGAAGGGGGAGGGGGTATTTCAGGCTGGGGGAGCAGATCCGGGTAGGGAGGTCGGTCCAGCAGGTGGGCGTGGACATAATGAGCGATGTGGCGCAAGGTGGCCAGGGTGGGGGCGGCCAGAAACGCGCCGAGAACACCGCCAACTTGGGCGCCGACGACAATGCCTATGAGGACGATGAAGGGATGGAGATGGACCGCGCTTCCGACAATGCGGGGGACGAGGAGGTTGTTCTCCAGTTGTTGGATCAAGGCGTAGAGACCCATGGTGATGACCATGAATTCCAGGTGAGAGACGTGAAGCTTGGTTGATCCCTGAATTAAGGCCACAATCATGGCGGGAATGGTCGCCAGAATAGGGCCCAGGTTCGGGATGACCTCCAAGGCCCCGGCAACCAGGGCCAAGGTGAACGCGCCGGGCATCCCAACGAGGGAAAGGCCGGCCCAGGTCATAAAGAAAATAACGATGCACAAGAAGACCTGGCCGCGAAGATATCGCCTCCACGTCTGAACGATGCGGTCAATGAGATATGCAATCTCGCGATGATGGGTTTCGGGAAAGAGTTCGTATAACCCGATGCGCAGCCGGGGAGCGACCAGAAGGAGATAAAAAGTGTAGAGAAGGGTCAGAAAGAAGGCAAAGAGTCCGGATACAATCTGTAAGATAATCGTTCCGGCAAAGCCCGTAGCCCCCACTATTAGCGAGGTGGTCGTGGTTAAGATGCCTTGCAGGGCCGTGATGATTTGGTTCATGTTGGGTATGGATTGCACCCACGCGCCACTTTGCAGCCATTCGAGCCATATGCCCAGGTAGGGGGAGAGATCGTAGGTATAGCCCAGGATGGTTCCTTGCATGTACTGCTCCAAAAGGTGTGTCAACCACAGGTACAGATTCAAGGCCCAGGCTTGGGGGTCAATGGGTATGGACATGACCTGTTGGATGATAAGGGGGATGGTGACCGCGGGCACGAGGATGAGGCCTAGCAGGAAGAAGATGTACACGAGAACGGTGGCAATGAAGCGGGGCAACCGAAGTCGGGTCAGCAAGTTCACAAAGGGGTTGAGCAGAAATGCGATGATGACAGACCACACCAGTAACGGTAAAATGCCTCTGGCGAGGTATAACAGCCCGAGGAGAACGACAAGTCCAAGGGTGATGACATACCGCTTTGTGGCCGGCGACCAGGTCAGTTCCGGCGGTAGGTGTAAACGTTGGGGCGGAATGGGGTTCTCTTCGCCTTTCATGGTTCTTCGGTGTGTGCTATCTGTGCGATGAGGGTTTTCCATTTCTCGGCCTCTTCCGGACGGAAGGGATAATACAGGGCGATACGGTCTAAGATGCCCTGATAACGTTCACGCAAGGCGGTCCCCAGGTGTTCCCACGGCGCTTCCACCGCGTACACGGCCAACATCTCATCGGTGATGAGGTGCGGCATGTCGTCCCAACGCTTGCGCGCGGCGAGGTAGGAGAGCCGTTCTCCCACTTCACCCCACCCGTGGACGTCCAGTACGACCCGGTAGGAGGGGGTGCTGGCGTAAAATGCGATCTGTCGCCGCACCATCTCCCGCATGGCTTGCATTTCCTGTTCGTTTTTACCGGTAATCACGAACACGGTGGAGGCTAATTGGATGTCTGTCCGGTGACGACCGGCTTTCTGTAAGCCCTCGTTCAACGCGGGGAGAAAAATTTCCTTCATGTATTGTACGGAGTGGAAGGGATGCACGTGGAACCCTTCACAGAGTTCGCCGGCCAGGTGAATGAGACCGGGGTTGACGCCCGCAATGTAGATGGGGATGTGCGGATGTTCGATAGGGCCGGGGTCGAAAAAGTCGGTCATCAGCGTTATCTTGTAGAATGTGCCTCGAAAATTCAACCGGGTCCGGTTCTGCCACGCATCCCAAATGGCCCGTAAAGCCAAGATGTATTCCCGTAACTTCGCGACCGGCGCCTCCCATCTCATGCCGAAACGCCGTTCGATGTGAGCCTTCACCTGAGTTCCCAACCCAAGCAGGAGCCGTCCGTTGGAATACGCTTGCAGATCCCAGGCTATTTGAGCGGTCACCATGGGGCTCCTGGGAAAGGCAATGGCAACAGCAGTCCCCAGGCGGAGGCGTTGGGAATGTTCCGCGGCCAAGACCAGCGGCAGAAAAGGCGAGTGCTTTGTCTCGCTACTCCACAACGCATCAAACCCAACCTGCTCCGCGAGATGTGCCCAGCGGGGCATATCGGCCAATTTTGGGATGAGAACGGATATGTCGATGTGCATGGTGACTCTCCATGGCGCGAATGTACTTGTATCATAAAGCCTCAAGCGCCGAGCGTCAAGCATGATAATGGGGGAAAAGGAGATTGTCCTGTTAGCTGCCTCACGAATTGACAAACTTTCCTGAACTTGTTACACTGTCCCCAAAAGAGCAGAGTTTTGTTGATCAATCAGGTCAACGTGTTGCTTAAGGAGCGTTTATGAGCCTCATCCGCGAGGTACTGGTTGGTCTTACTCGTAAACTCACCCCTCCCCTCGCCTTTGCCCTTCTTGTTCTTTGGGCGGTCGCTCGATGGGGCCGCACCTGGCCTCCTGAATGGCATTGGTTTGTGCGTGGTGTTGTGTTCATAGCCTTTTCGCTCTACGCGTTGCGAGAAATTCTTGCCGTCCTACGTCCTCTATCAGATACTCACCCTTCCGATATAACCCAAAAGGATGGAGCCAGGCCCCAAACCATCGCGGGGCAGGATAGCCAAGCCGCGACTCATACCGGCACCGGCGACATTGTGCAGGTGAAGCAAGGCGTGGGTAAAGCTGAGACCGTGGTGCAACACCTGCCCCCTGCACCTCGCCAAGATTTGCGCGCTACAGGCGCACCGCCGACCCCGCGCTCGAGCGTTTATGTGCCCCGGGGCATCGAAGACGCGCTGGTGGAACGTTTGACCCAGGGTCGCATCGCCGCCATCGTGGGCCTGTGCGGGCCCGGTGGCGTGGGCAAGACCCATACCGCGTTACATGTGGCCTATCAGCGCTTGCTGTCCAAGGGCCGGGTGGCTAAGGTCTTTTGGCTTACCCTGGGTGAGCGTCCGGCCGAAGACCTGTGGGCCGACCTGGCCGCGCAAATTGGTCTTGACATCCAAGGCCTACACCCGAAACAATTGCCCTCAGAGGTGCGAGGACGGCTGGCCGAAATGTGTCGCGACCGGCCTTGCCTGTTGGTGCTGGACGACGTCCGCCCCCTTCACCTCGAAAACGACCTACTGCAACGCCTCCTGCCCCCACATCCCTGTTTGGGCCTGGTCACTTCCCGAGTGCGTAACCTCCCCATCACCGGGCACAGCATCTTTCGTTTGGATGTAATGACCGAGGCCCAAGCCTGGGAACTGCTCCGCCTCACCCTAGGCAATGCACTGCTGCAAGCCGAACCTGAAGCCGTAGAACGTCTGCTGGAACGCACCCACCGCCACCCTCTGGCGTTGGATGTCGCGGCCCGTCGTGTGCTGCAATGGGCTCACGACGGCCACCCCACGCCCGTAGCCGCGTTTTTGGCCCGGCTGGAACACCGCGGCCCGGCCGTATTACGGGCCGATGTGGATGTAATGGCCGTATTACGTCTGAGTTACGACCTGCTGCCTGTGGACGAGCAGGCCGCGTTTCGCGAGCTGGCCGTGCTGGACCCGGCCGGCTTCCATCCCCGCCACGCGGCCGGTTTGTGGGGGCTGGACGAATCTGCGGCTGAAGCTCACCTGGAGCGTTGGTACGACCTTTCCTTAGTGCAGCGTTTGCCTGAAACCCCGCCCCGTTACCGCCTGCACGACTTGTACCACGACCTCGCCGCTGCACTGCTACATGAGCACGGCGAGGAAAACACAGCCTACCACCGCCTAGTCCGTTACCTGCTGGACGAGTTTGATCGTCACTTCACCGACGATCCTGATACCGCTCCTCACCTAGCCACGGTCTTCCCCCACTTGGCCAGAGCCGTGGCTTGGGCCAGAACTCGGGGGGAGGGCGAGACCCTAGCTCATTTAGCCACCGTGCCTCACAACTGGCTGCGCAATGTATACCACCGTTGGGACGCGTGGCGGGCCTGGCTGCAGGCCGCGTTAGATTTGGGCATTGCTGCCCCAAGCCTCAGAGCCAACACCCTGAAAGCCATGGGGGATGTGCTGCAATTCCAGAAAGACCTGCAGGGGGCCATGACCCACTACCAACAGGCCCTGGAGCTGTTCCGGGCCGTGCACGCCCGCCTGGGCCAGGCCAACACCCTGAAAGCCATGGGGGATGTGCTGCAATTCCA
>CAYPUG010000119.1:6888-8046 GCA_964413905.1 uncultured Anaerolineae bacterium
GGCCCTGGAGCTGTTCCGGGCCGTGCACGACCGCCTGGGCCAGGCCAACACCCTGGCTGCGCTCGGTCGCCTGGCCTTGTTGCAAGGCCGTAACGATGAAGCCCGGCGCCTACTCCACCAGGCCCTGGAAATTCACCGGGGCATCGGTAGCCATTATGATGTCGTCGTCGACCTGGGCAACTTCGCGGCGGTGTTGCTGGCCCTGAACCGCCCCTGCGACGCGCGGCCTTACTTGACCCAGGCTCGTGAAGTTGTGGCCCGGGTGTCTCTACCTCACCTTCACGCGTGGTTGGATAATTTGGCGAGGCAAGCCGAAGAAAGGTGTGGGGAAAGTCGGTAAGGGGTTATTCATCCGTCTCCATGGCGTACCTTTGGCAACTAAACTCACAGCCCCAAATTTGACACGCCCATTTCCTCCCCTTTATAATAGCCCTCGGTGATTGGAGATATTTGGCCCATTCGTCTAGTGGACTAGGACGCCGGCCTCTCAAGCCGGTAACAGGGGTTCGAACCCCCTATGGGCCACCTAAAAACCGGGCTCCAGGAAGGGGCCCGGTTTTGCATTTCACAGGGTTATAGGGTACATGTTATGATACGCAAGGGAATATACAAACCCAATCGGCGCGTTGTTCTTCTTGTCGGTGCGCTCCTCCTCGCACTTTTAGGAATTTATGTTGCCTGGTCGCGCCAACATCCTAAAGACCCTTACAAAGCAAAGGTTCTTACCTTTGTTGCCCCTTATCGCTTCAGTATTCCGCGCTGGGAAGCAAAAGCCCTACTTGCTGAGACACAAGAACATATCACCGTTCATCCTCCCGATCCCGCTTCCTCGGAAGCAAAGCGTTTAGTCCTCGATTACCTCCGTGTTGCTCAGCGTATTGGTGCGCTTGAAGGAGAAATAGAGCGCACGGTTGCCGAAAGTCCAAACAGAGATGAGGCCTACGCGCAAATAGCGCCCTTGCAGGCCGAAGCAGATACATTGCGTGTACAGCAAGAAAAACGTCGTCCTGTTGTGGAACGTATTCTAGCGAAGCAGGTCAGCTCCGTCATTGCCGATGAACACCTGGGGTGGATGGGCAAAGCCTTGCCCCCTGTGGTGTTTCAGTTTACGGAGCCACCCTATTATCTCATCTTGTCTTATAGAACACGTATTGAACT
>CAYPUG010000120.1:0-1077 GCA_964413905.1 uncultured Anaerolineae bacterium
CGTGGGATTTCGTGGATAGTCTGCTCCTGGAGGGAGCAGAGGTATGTTTCTCGGTTATCAGTGAGGCAGAGATTTTCTCCAATGTGCGTCCGGGCGAGGAAGTGCCCATTGAAGCATTGTTGGGCAGTCTGATACGACTGCCGGTGGACATGGCGGTTGCCCGCGAGGCAGGGCGTTATCGCCAGCAGTTTCGGGCCTCTCATGGATTGTTGTTGCCGGATGCATTGATTGCCGCCACTGCTTACGTGTATAGGGCTACGTTGGTCACGCGAAACATACGCCACTATCCGATGCAAGATATTCAGGTGTTGGTGCCTTATCGGATATAAAGGATATGAACCCATCGATCGCCCTCTCTCACACCACCAGGTTGTCCTCCAGGCCATCTAGCAAGTCCCCATTCTCCTCTTCATTGCCCGGCCGCGCGACGACCACCACCTGCACTTCGTTCAGGGCGGTGACCCCCGCAGCCTCAACGGTGTGACGGATGCCGGCGAGGGCGTCGCTCAAGGCCGCGGTGACCGCCCGTTGCACGGCCTTCGCGTCCACGGGAGTTTTGCCCCCTCCCGACGCCCCCTTGTGTTCCAGCCCACGGCGCAACGCCTCCTTCACCACCTGGGCCTTGTGGCCGTAGGGCAGGTCTTCCAGGCCCTGCAGCCAGCGGTACAGGTCCTCGTCCCGCTCCGCGTAGATGCGCAAGGTCAATTTCACGTGGGGTCGCAGTCGACTCATGGTTCGCCTCCCATAATGAGATGCCGTCACCCTGACGGCACATGCTGGCGGGGTGACGGCACCTTTTGGCCTTCCCTCTTCCGGAAGACACGCATCGCGTAGCGGGCCAGGCCGATAGCGTTGGCCATCACCGGGTCGGGAGGAGGACGCCGTGGGGGTAGTGGCGCAAAAGCACCTCCTTCAGGGCCAGGGCCCCGCCGCCGGTGAAGAAGAGGCGCTCGAACTGGCGGCCGGTCTCCCAGCGGCTCTCCAGGAAACTGACCACATGCCTGGCCGTGACGTCCAGGGCCTTCTGCACCAGGTCATCCAGGGCGACTTCGCCGTCCGCGGTGTGCAGGCGGGGAT
>CAYPUG010000120.1:1087-7975 GCA_964413905.1 uncultured Anaerolineae bacterium
CGTCCGCCCGGTGGCGGGTGAGGCGCACACCGTAGCGGCGCCGCACGTCATCGATGAGCAGGTCTACGGCGCGGCGCATGCCCAGGGTGTCGCCTGCGGTGTACTGGGCAATGACCGTGCCGCCCTCGACGGCAAAGAGGTCGATGGTGTTGAAGCCGATATCGCAAATGGCCACGGGCACGGTGAGGTCGCGGCGGGCGCGCACCCAGCGGCCTGTGTTATCCATGCCCCAGGCGAAGAAGGTGCCCGCGGGCTGGGCCATGGCCTTGACGGCCAGGACCTGGACGGTGTAGGCGACGTTGTTGACCGTGAAGTGATGTTCGCCCACCAGCCAGCCGCGGATGCCCCACAACGTGAGGGGTTGGTGTTGTGAGGGGAGGCAGAACCACAACACCGTCGATGACGGGACCAGCAGGGGGAGCATTGTTGCAACGGCCCCCCGCCCTCGGGCCCGCCAAAAGAGCCATCCCAAGGATGGCTCTTTGTTGTTTGTGCAGATGTATGGTTATCTCAACTTCTCCCAGGGATACTCGTCGATGATGTGCGCGCGCATGTAACGCCCCTTGGATTCGGCGTTGAGGAGGCCTTCAACAACCTTGGGCGGCACGTCGAAGGATCGGGGCAGGCGCCACATGATCGCTGATCTCATGCCACCAAATCCACATCTTCTACGGCCCATACGGGGAAAATGCCCCATTCTCGTTGGGCTGCTTTGAGCGCGGCCAAGATGAATTCCGGGGTACGCCAGGGAATGTACTCATGCAACTCTTCCGCGCTCATGGGACGGTAATCGTTCATAATAAACGCCCGGAAAATTGCCGTCATTAAAGGCAATCCTCGGTGAATCCAATCCGGCCGCGGGATGCACAAAGTGCGCATACATTGCAAAATCGCATCCGTCTTCTTCACTTCTGCGGTTTCCGGGTCAATCCAGTCCACCTCGCGCGTTCCCACGTGCGAGGGAATTTGTTCCCTGCACTCAGGGCAGAGCTGATCCCACAGAAAAAGCCGGAAATCCCGACCTGTGCGTTCCCACCACGTCTTGTCCACTACGAATTTCGTTTCCGTTGTCAGACGTTGCCACTGCATGGATCCCTGTCCTCCTACAATCTCTCTGCCCAGTATCCGTCACCCACATCCTGATAGCGCCCGCTCCCGGCCAACACGGCAAAAATAGGACCGGGCGGACAACGACGGATAACGTTCACCGCACTGTACAAAGTCTTCGCGTGAACCGTCCCTTGGGGGTGCAATTTGGCCAATTCGGGGAAAACACTGGCAACCGTCTCCTGAATGGGCGGAGGCGGCCCCTCTGGGGATTGAACTAACGCGTCGAGATCTTCCACATTGCTCGCGGCCAGGAGCAGATGCTCATCCGTCTCGCAGGCCACTTCCACCTTGCGCATCTCAAAGGAAAGATGATTATCCTGCACAACGGCCACACGCACCCATTCTCGTTTCATCCGTCGCGGACGGAAATCAACAATGTATGTGTTTGGCTCGTCGGCTTTACGTTCGATAATAATGTACGCGCCCACGGGAATTTTGTGTTTCCGGTACCATTCCTCCAACCCGGCCACCAACCGTAAGTTCGGCGCCACCCAACCGGTAAACCGGTCTCCCCAGCGCCCATCCACCAACGTGATCATGCCCAACTCCGCGTCGAACTCGGGCATCAACACGCGCACCCGAGATGTCAACGGCATGGTCCCATATCGCCAATGGGGATAAATGAGCACATATGTAGCACTTGGCAACACCCCTGCTGCCAACGAATCTTCCTCCCCGCTATCCGACCACTCGTCATCCAACTCCCATTCCATCTGCAACAAGCCCAGCGTGAGCACATCCCGCCGATAGGGTATCGCATCGTACACCAGTAAAGGCGGAACTTCGGCCAACGCGGGTGGGAGGAGACGCCGCAGGAACCACTTTTGTTCGCCGTTGACGTCTACAGTGACATAACGGTCATCACCTCGCATCGCGTGTTCCAAGGAGAGACGTTGGATTTCCACGGGGATCTCCGCAGGCAAATCCAACTCGGGCAGGATCTCGTCCAGGGAAAGGGGTTCACCGCGCAGGTCAATAAGCGCATCCGCGATATTCAAGTGACCAATGTGAATCTCCGCCAACGAATCACGCAAGAACCATCCCTGTTCCAACCTCACAAAATCATCGTAGGAGGACAAGCCGCGCTCCAGCACGGGAAGAATATACGATTTATACCGGTCCAGGATTTCATCTACGGAAAGACCTTGGCCCACGCTCAGATCCCCATCCCCGTTTTCATTCAACCGATGGGGGGCTTTTAAGCGAGCGGCGAACTCACGCGGGCGCTCTTCCCCCTCTATTTGCACTTGAATCACATCAAAGGAAGGATAGGCCGGGTTGTGACCTTCCCGTTTGCCCGTTACCGTCCCCACCGCATAATTCAATGCCGGAAACACAACCACGTCTCCGATGTCATAGTCATCCTTGGGACGGTACACCTTGCCCCGGGATAAGATCTCCTTTAGGCGCTGTTCCTCTTCTTGAACACGTCCTTCTACCACCACACGCGCCAACATCTCAGTGGACACGGGTTCCTTCACATCTAACAGCGCGTTGTAAATACGGTCGATATCCTCTTCGGTCAGAGTAAAAGAACGCCAATATTGCTCACTCTGTGTCTGCCGTTCCATACCGTTTACTCCACTTCTCCTGGACTGGTCACAAATTTCTGGTGAACGAACAAAATTCCATATACGTACACCAACTCAAAATAAAGAAGGGAAAACTGGCATCCTGACGTATACAGAACGTCGTCTTTCTCCCCGGACTAACCAACACTCCCGCGCGGAAAGATATGGTCGGCCGGACGTTCAACCGAGATATTATAGGGGGGGTTGCACATACAAGCAAAAAGAAGATGCCCCCTGGTTTTAAGGGAACCAAGCGTGCTCCGGAATCACGTGTTAGCCCGTTGAAAAGCCTTGCTTGTGCCATGCGGAAATGCCTTGAATACCCTATCGCGTGATATAATACCCACACACGTACGCTAAAGGACGGACACGGTTACATGGATACCTCTACACTAGAACCCGGTTTACCCGCCAATATCGAAGCTGAGGAGGCCGTTCTGGGGTCTATTCTCATTGACCCCAATGCCATCCTGCGCGTGGTGCCCCGTTTACGACCGGAAGATTTTTATCTGGAGCGTCACACCTGGATCTTCGACGCGATTCTCAAAATACACGAACGCGGGGAGGCAATCGACGTCCTCACTCTGGCCGACCAACTGAAACGTGACGGTCGCTTAGACGAAGTCGGCGGGATCAGCGCGTTGGTCGCTTTGGCCAACCGAGTCCCCACATCCATTCACGTAGAACACTACGCCGGGTTGGTCGAGCGGGCCGCTGTCCTCCGCAACCTCATCCAAGCGGCCACCGAAATTGCTCGGATGGCTCATCGCGGCGAGGGAGAGATTGAGGACATCCTGGATCAGGCCGAACAACTTATCTTCGCCATCAGCGCCATGCGCGAACACCGGGATCTGCGCCATCTGAGCAAGGCCATGGAAAGCCTTATGGACCACCTGGAGCAAATCCAGGCCAGCCAAGGGGAAGTCCTCGGGGTTCCAACGGGCATCCGTGACCTGGATGAAATATTAGGTGGCTTTCAACGCTCTGACTTAATTATCTTAGCCGCGCGCCCCGGCATGGGGAAGACGTCCATTGCCCTGAACATGGCCTTACACGCAGCGCTGGACCTCCACAAGCATGTGGCCTTCTTCAGCCTGGAAATGTCCGCGGAACAATTGGCCCAACGACTGCTCGCTTTAAAGACGAATATTAACTCCCAAAAATTACGCCTGGGCCACCTCACCGAGAGCGAGTGGCAACTTTTGATAGAAACCGCATCCATTCTCGCGGAAACACACTTTTACGTGGACGACACGCCTTCCGCGTCGGTGATGGAGGTGCGCTCCAAGGCCCGACGCTTGCACGCGGAAATCGGTTTAGACATGGTCGTTATTGACTATCTCCAATTGATGCAGAGCGACCGTCGGGTCGAAAATCGTGTCCAGGAGATTTCTTATATCTCACGATCGTTAAAAGCATTAGCCCGGGAGCTCAACGTGCCCGTTCTAGCCCTGTCCCAGTTATCCCGAAACGTAGAACATCGCCAGAAAAAACGCCCTATGCTCTCCGATTTGCGGGAAAGTGGCTCTCTCGAACAGGACGCCGATGTCGTCATCTTCCTCTATCCCAATGAGGAAGACCAACAAGAGGAGGACATGCTCCGTCCCGATCCCCATGACACCCAACGGCAATTGGTCACCGTAGACGTGGCCAAACACCGACATGGCCCTATCGGCTCTTTTGCCGTCCTGTTCGACAAAGCACACACCCGCTTCAAAGATCTACCTAAACAAAAACAAAAGATACCGATGGAGTACTGAGCGTGCGGTCGTTTAAAGGATTTGACGATCCAAAACATACCGTTCCGATCCCGGCGGAATTCTTTACTCACGTACTCCCGTTCATCACCGATCGGGCAGAATTAATGATCACGTTGTATGTGCTGTGGATGCACCATCGGCTGGGAGACAAACATCCCTTCTTCCGCAAGGAAGATATCGCGAAGGATGAGGAGTTTTTCCACGCGTTGGGCGACGCGGAACGGACGCCTGAGGAAGCCCTTCATGACGGCATTGTGCAGGCCGTGGCCCGCGGCACTCTGCTCCACGTGCGGGCCCTTTCCCCAGAAAAGGGGCAAGAGGAGGATTGGTACTGCTTGAACACGCCCAACAACCGGGAGCGCGTGGACATGCTGACCGAAGGATATAGGGCCCATGTGGGAGCGTGGGCCTGGGGCGCCGGGGAACCCGAATACCGCGTGCGCAAAGTGCGCCCGAACATCTTCACCCTGTACGAACAGAATATCGGCTTACTCCAACCGATTATCGTGGATGAACTGCGAGAAGCAGAACGCACCTATCCCCCTGAGTGGATAGAGGAAGCGTTCCACATCGCAGCACAGCACAATGTTCGCAACTGGAAATACGTGCGGGCCATTTTAGAACGGTGGGCTCGCGAGGGGCGAGGACATGGAAAAAATCGGTGATGTGCTCAAACGAGTGCAAGACCAAATCCCACGGACCGAACAAGCAGAAGAATCGGATGGATCCACTGCAACAGAGGTGTGCCCCATATGTGGAGGCACAGGATATTACCTGTTGGACGTCCCCGTCGGACATCCCGACTTTGGCCGTCCCATTCCATGCGTGTGCCAGCGGGAAGCATGGCAGCGGCGTCGCCTGAGTCGTCTGCAAAACATCAGTCACTTGGACGCGTTGCAGGACAAAACATTCGAGACCTTCAGCTTGCGGGAGGGAGAAATTGCCCCCCACGAATCTGCCAGCCTGAAAGACGCCCGCGATGTCGCGCGAGCGTTTGCTCACGAACCGGAAGGATGGCTTTTACTTATCGGAGGCTTAGGGTGTGGCAAAACACACTTGGCGGCCGCCATCGCCAATGAACGCCTACGCCGCGGAGAACCCGTCCTCTTCGTGGTGGTGCCCGACCTTTTGGATCATCTTCGGGCCACTTTTCACCCCGGAGCACCGGTAACTTACGATGAACGGTTTGAGGAAATCCGCACGGCTGCGGTGCTCATCTTAGATGACCTGGGAGCCGAAAGCTCGACACCCTGGGCCCAAGAGAAACTCTACCAACTCATCAACTTCCGTTACAACAACCGCCTGCCCACGGTGTTCACCACCAACCTCCGCCTGGAACAAATCGAGCCGCGCATCCGCTCCCGACTGTTGGACCATACCTTGACGCGGGTGGTACATATCCATGCACCTGACTACCGGGTTAAGGAACGCATTCGCGAGGGGCAGGAACTCAACATGCTTCCCTACCTCAAAGACATGATCTTTGTCACTTGGGATGATAGACAAGGGGAACTCACAAAGCGTCAGGCCCATCACCTGGAGAACGTTGTCAACATTGCCAAAGCGTATGCCGAAGAACCGAGCAACTGGTTACTCATCACCGGCCCTTCGGGCACAGGCAAAACCCATCTGGCTGCCGCCATCGCGAACGAACGGGCTCGACGGGGGGAGGATGTACTTTTCGTGGTCGTCCCCGATCTTCTGGATTACCTGCGGGCCGCCTTCAGCCCGGAGAGCACTATCTCGTATGACCGGCGTTTTGATGAGGTGAAGACCGTTTCTCTCCTGGTTCTCGATGACCTAGGAACGGAAAGCGCTACACCCTGGGCGCGAGAAAAGCTCTATCAACTCCTCAACTTCCGTTATAACGCCCACTTGCCGACCATTATCACCATGGCCACGCCCATCGAAGACTTGGACGAACGCATTCGGACCCGAATTATGGACCATCGACGTTGCACTCATCTTACCTTGGACATCCCCGCGTATCAAGCCGATCCCGACAGGAAACGTACACGGAGGCGAAAACGAACGTGAGCCCAGTCCCCCTTTCCTCTCACGACAGCGGCCGCGGGCCCATATACCGCTTTCTCATGGCGTGGATCCTGGCCATCCTTTTGGGAAGCATCCCCGCCCCTACGGATGCTCATCCCCTACGCAAAGCCGTTGTCGTACGGTTCGAAGGTCGAGTAGAAGAGGATCACGTCCTCCTCTTTTGGGAAACACAAAGCGAACCGGATAACGTGGGCTTTGATCTCATGCGCAGTGAGGATGAAGGCGCCACCTACGTGCAAATCCACTTTGAACCCGCACAAGGCGACAGCACCCAAGGCGCGGTGTACACATACACGGATCGAGAAGTGGTACCTAACCACACCTACACGTACCTGCTTATCGACATCGACGTGCTCGGGCATCGGCACTCCCACGGGTCCATCACCGTACAC
>CAYPUG010000121.1:0-7949 GCA_964413905.1 uncultured Anaerolineae bacterium
GCAGCGCGCGGCCTCCACGTATGTTTCCTGCCGAAGTGTGAGCACGGTGCCGCGAACCAGCCGGATGAAGGTGGGAACCGTGCCGACGCCTACGGCGATGATTACGTTCTGCAGTCCTACGCCTAACACCGCGACAAGGGAAAGGGCCAGAAGAATGCTGGGGAAGGAGAAAAGGGTATCGGCCACCCGTTGCACAACCATGTCTATCCAGCCGCCGTAATACCCTGAAATTGCGCCTAAGGGCACGCCCACAAGTAACCCGATGGACACCGCGAACACACCAATGAGGAGGGAAAGGCGTGTCCCGTACAGAATCCGAGCCAGAATATCCCGCCCTAGGTGGTCTGTGCCCAACGGGTGGGCAGCGCACGGACGGATAAGTGCCTGGGTTAACTTTTGTGCCGTAGGATCGTACGGGGTGATGAGGGGAGCCGCAATGGCTACCACCGCGAACATCACTAAAATGGACATCCCCACCAGGGCCGGTCGGTGGCGACGAAAACGTCGCCACGTCAGGCGCATGAGCGAATCCTCCCGGATTTCCATGTGTCCGATTTCGGCCATTGTGATCTCAGCCATAGCGAATCCTCGGGTCAATATAAGCGTACAGGATGTCCACGATGAGGTTCACCAGGATGAACATCGCGGAGAAGATGAGCACAATACCCTGCACCACCGGGTAATCCCGCGCGAAGATGGAATCTACCAGGAGAAGTCCGATACCGGGCCATCCGAACACGGATTCGGTGAGGACCGCGCCGCCGAGCAACGCGCCGAACTGTAAACCGATGACCGTGAGCACCGGGATGAACGCGTTCTGCAACGCGTGGCGGAAGATGACCGTGCGCTCCTTCAAGCCCTTGGCCCGCGCGGTGCGGATGTAGTCTTGGTTAAGTACTTCCAGCATACTGGCGCGTGTCATGCGTGCAACCAGGGCTACAGAAAACAAGGCTAATGTCAGGGAGGGGAGAATGATGCTGGTGGGCTTCTCCGCGCCCGCGGCCGGTAGCCAATGCAACTTTACCGCGAAGAGAATGATGAGCAGCAAGCCTAACCAGTACACCGGCATGGATATGCCCAGCAAGGAGCCAAAGGAAGCCAAGTAGTCGAAGAGAGAATACCGACGGGTGGCTGCAATCACCCCTGCAGAAACCCCGAACACCGTGGCCAACACAGTACTGACAACGGCCAGTTTTAGGGTGTTGGGCAACCGCGCGGCTACTTCTATCAGCACGGGTTGGCTGGTGCGCGCGGAGAGTCCCAAATCACCCACGAACAGGCGCCCCATGAAGATGATGTACTGGACCCATAGGGGTTTATCCAGCCCCAGTTGAACGCGGATGCGTTCAATTTCCTCCTCGCTGGCCAGAAGCCCGGCAATAATGCGCGCCGGATCTCCGGGCAGTAGGCGCAGGAGGAAGAAGACAATCGTGGCGACGCCGATCAATGTGATAATCGCTGCGATGAACCGTTGAATGAGATATCGTGTGAATCCGCCCATAGGTTTTTGGTGGATTATCGTTGCGGGGCCGAGCGACTCGCGCGACCCCGCAACGGGATGATTGTCCCCTTTTACTTGGGATGTGCGTAGATGGCATCGAACATCTCCGTTGGCAGGTAGGAGACGCCGGTAATCTTGGATGAGTACACAATGGGGAAGCGCTGTATCCAGAGGAAAATCCAGGGCGCATCGTCCCACACAATCTTGGACGCTTCGCAGTAGAGTTGCTTGCGCACCTCGGGGTTGGTCTCTTTCTTAGCCTTCAGGATGAGTTCATCCACCTTCTCATTCTTGTAGAAGGAGGTTTCCAACCCGTGGGGTGGTGCATAGGTGCTCAGGAATTGAAGCATCTGCTGGGCCGCGTCCAGGTAGGAAGGTGCCCATCCCAGATAGTGCAGTTGGGTCGTGTTCTTCTCCGGCGGAGCGGTGATGGTGGCCACGTAGGAGGGCCAATCCATGGTCTTGACCGGCGCATGGACTCCCACTTCTTCCAGGTAACCGGAGATGGCTTGCGCGGCCTGGAAGTCCTGGACATAACGCCCGGTAGGCGCAATGAAGTTCAGTTCTAGGGTCTCGTGGCCCGCTTCCTTAAGGAGCGCTTTGGCTTTTTCTGGATCGTAGGGGTATTCACCCACCTTACAGTACCCGAAGAGACTTGGGGCCATGGGCGCGTCCATGATGTCACCCGCGCCGAAAAGGACCTTTTCGATGATGGCTTTTTTGTCCACCGCGTAGTTGAGGGCTTGCCGAACCCGTTTGTCCTTTAGCACGGGATCCAGGTTATTCATGGCGATGAAGATAGTCCGGTCGCTGGGGGCGAGGAGCACTTCCACATCGGGGTTTTGTTTCAGCGCCGGGAGATCCGAGGCCGGCGGCAGGATGATGAGGTCCACTTGCCCGGCCAGGAGGAGACTTTCACGGGTGGCGGCTTCGGGCACAATCTGGAATTTGACCACGTCGTAATAGGGCTTCTCACCCCAATAGTCCGCGAATTTTTCCACAGTGATGTGGTCGCCCTTCACCCGCTCTTTGAACACGTAGGGGCCCGTGCCCACCGGGTGGACGATGCTCTTATAGGAGTTGCCGTACTTTTCAACGGAAGCAGGTGAGATCATGCCGGCTGTGGTCAGTGCGAACGCGCTCACCAGGGGCGGGAAAGGCTCTTTCATGTGTAAGCGGATGGTGTATTCATCCACGGCCTCGACGCTTTCAATGGAGGTGAAAGGCGCGCGAATGGGTACCCGCAAATCGGGGTCAAGCATGCGCTCTATGTTGAATTTAGCGGCTTCCGCGTTGAAAGGCGTGCCGTCGTGGAATTTCACTCCCTTACGCAAGTGGAAGGTGACGGTCAGGCCGTCTTTTGAGACCTCCCAGGATTCGGCCAGTTGCGGTTGTACTTTCCCTTCCCGGTCGATGCGGACTAACGTTTGGACGACATATTCCACCATGTTCATCACAGTGGATGTGGTGGATGCCACGGGGTCTAGGGTGTCAGGATCAATGCCCACCGCGATGCGGAAGGTGGTCTTTGCCGCCGGTTTAGACGGGGTGGTAGGTTGTGCCTTCGCTTCTGTGGGCTTTTCCACCGATTTGGGAGCCGAGGTGGGCGTAGGCGTTGTTGATGGACCACACGCGGCGACGATGAGGGCGATAATCAGGACGAGCGTGAGTAAGAAAACGCTTCGCCAGGCTGTTTTGGGACGAGGTATGTACGCTTTCATCGTTCTCCTCCTTATTAAATCGGACTCTTCATTTGATACCCTCCTATAAGTCGGAGGGGACGGGCTACATTTACCTGGAAGGGGGGACCGAATGATACACGAACACATCGTTGGTTTATGGGGACCTCATCCTTGAGGAGCACCTTCAAGTTGAAGGATATTCTACCTTCTGCGGCGGGAAAAGGTCAAATGGGCACGCGACGCGAAAGAGACGTGGGCGAACCGGCGTGGAAGCATGAGGAACCATTTTGGGGGAGATTTTATCGCGACGGCCAAAATGAAAGCCGGTCCTGGGGTGGGGCCAGGACCGGCCACATGGGGTGGGGTGGGATGGATAAAGAGGCGACGGCCGGATTCGAACCGGCGATCGGGGTTTTGCAGACCCCTGCCTTAACCACTTGGCCACGTCGCCTTTAAGGAGCGGGCGAGGGGATTCGAACCCCCGACCTTCTCCTTGGCAAGGAGACGTTCTACCACTGAACTACACCCGCCCGTTCCACACGCTATTATAGCCAACTTGTGGAGGATGTCAACTTGGGTGCCTGTCCGCGGTCATTTAAAATGTACCCCGGTTTTGGCGGAAGGGTCTTATAGATAGAGAGTAGAAATTTGTGTGATTCTCGCCGCCGAAGGCGGCGAGAATCACACAAATTTTCTCCTGAGCCAAGGTGCATAAAGCGCGACGTCTCTTGGACAAAGGGAGCATGCCCAAATGCGAGAAACACAAACGTCATCGGCATCGTGGCATGAAGTCCTCGTATGGGGGATGACCGCGTTCGCTTGGGCTGTGGCCGTGTGGGGTGTGTGGGTGCCCGGTCACTCGGTGGGTACTCAGGTGCTGGGCGTGGACATGGCGGAAGCGGTGAAGTTCCTCCCCGCGGTGCGGAGTGGCCAGGTCCACATCTGGCGGGAGGGGTTCCTGCTGCCCCAGGTGACGCTCTCCCTGTTCTTGAGTGTCCACGCGTGGCAACCGCGTTGGCCCTTTTCCACGGGCGTGAGGGTGGCTTTGACCGTGGCGGCTGCCGCGGTCGCGTTGAGCATGTTGCCCCCCGCGTGGACCCCCGCGGTGTTGCGCGCGGGGGAGTGGCGTTTACAGGTGATGTTTATCCTCCTGGGCCTGCTGGCCGCGGCGGTCAGCCCTCTGGGACGATACCTTCCTGCTCAGGTGGGAGATGTGCTGCTTTTGGCCCTGGGTTTGGGGACAACTTTTGTCCTCTTCCGGCAATTGGCCCGGGTGTGGCCTGACTTTGAATCGGTGTATAACGTCTCCCTCACGTACGGTCCGGGCGTATGGGCCGTTGTGGTCGGGGTTTTCGGCCTGGTCGTCCTGGTGTTTATGAGCCTCCATGCAAGAAGAGCGTGAGATTTTGCAATTTTCACCGTCCTCAACTCTCCACCAATTTCACCTGTGCTACGGGCGTGTACACCGCGCCGGTGGGGCGCAAGTCGCTGCGGAAGAGGATCACCTCCTGCACCTGGTGCCGACCAAAGGGGTCCACCTTCAAACGGCGCACTGCATCCCCAATCCGGGCCAGGGTGGCGTCATCCAAGCCCTTGCGCACGCGGCCGATGGTCAGGTGGGGGGAGTAGGGCCGCTTCTCCGGTTCCCAGCCCGCCTGGACCATGGCGCGGGCCACCGCGGATTGAAGACGCTTGAGCACGTCCACATCGCCCCCTACCCCCAGCCAGATGACCCGGGGCCGACGCCAGGTGGGGAACACGCCCGCGGCTTCTACTTCCAGGGCAAAGGGAGGGATGCCCAACAACGCCTCTTCCACCCCCTCCTTGAGACGGGGGATGTCCGAACGCTTCCAGTTGCCCAGGAACACCAGCGTCAGGTGGATGTGGTGAGGTGGGGTCCAGCGCACCGAGTTGGTCGGCATCACTCGCGCCAGTTCCTTCTGGATGGCTGCAATCTCATCTTGGAGGTGAGCGGGCAAGGGTAATGCCCAAAACAATCGCCATGTCTGATAAGCGTTTTGCTTAGTCATAGTGTCCATACCCCTTGAGAATGGTGCGAAATCGTTTGGTACTCTTCTTGAACACGCGGCGGAATCCCACTTGAATGAAGGGACGGCCGTCGATGAGGACCGCGTGGGTGTACATTTCCTCGACGCGCACGCGCGTGCCCAGGAGGGTGCGGAGGCGGTGCCAGGTGTCGATGTGGCGCACGAGGATGCGGTACTCCTCCGCGGCCACATCGAAATGCCGCAAGTGGTCTAACCCGCGCAGGATGCTCTCTCCGAACCGCCGCGCGTACTCTTCCTCATCCAACCCGAATTCTTGTACAAACAACGTGGCCCGCAAAAAGCGGTTGAGGAAGTACCCGCTGTCCAGGTCGAACAGGATGCGCAGGTTGTCCTGCACGTCGGCCAGGTCGGAGATGGGAGTTACGAATTTGATGATTTGTTTCCCGTCCACGCTTTTCATCACCACGCCTTCTCCCCCGCGTTCGTTGATTTCTAATAGGAGGTTTTTCAACTCGCCCAGGCGGGCCAGGCTGTATTGGCCCAATTGGGGAACGGTGGGGATGGCGTAACGGGCCGCGAGGAGGTATTTTTCGTCCGGGGGCAGAAACGTCCCATCCCGGTGGATGATGTCGAAGAGGAAGAAGTGCAGGCCGGGAGGGAGGTCGTACACCTGTTGGGCGTTGTACGGGCTCGCGCCCACGGCTTCCCCGCAGAGGATCGCGTCGGGGTGGTCGTGGAAGAATTCGCGGAGGCCGTATTGTTCGGCCCATATCTCCGCCCATTCGGTGGTGTAGGGGCAGACGAAGCCACCTCGGGTGAACGCGAGGATACGACCTTCCACCCACACCAGGCGCACGTTGTAGCCGTCTATCTTTTCCTCAACGAAGAAGGGGGCCTCCTTGAAGTAACGTTGAACCCCTCGTTCCAGGACAAAGACACGTTTAATGCGTGGATAGGCCCACGCGGTGAGGATGTGCCCCTCTTGGTTGGTGAATCGAGGGAAAAACGCGGTTCCCCGGGCGTGGGAGGGGGTGTCGTCGGTGACCCGCACGTATTCAATGTCCCCAAAGGTTCGTTCTTCGGTGACCTGGTCGAGTTCTTTAGCCATGATCCTCCCTGAATTTGACGAGAAAATCCCGCATGCTGAAGGTTTCGATGCCCAGCACATGGGCCATGTTACGGATGCCTTCGTCCGCGGTGAGAATGGCCGCGCCTGTTTCCTTGGCCAATAAAATCACGTCCAGGTCCTCCACGCTATCCACGATGCCGGAGCGCACGACTTCCCGGTACTTCTCCCGGAGCCGGCGTACGGTCTCCGCGCTGTTCTCGGACCGGGCCGCCTGTTCCGCGACGCGTAGCCCCCGGTCAATGCGCTGGCGGATGTCCCGGATGAAGAAGTGGAGCACGGCCGCGGGCACCTGCAGGGCGAAGATGTCCGGGGCACGGACGATGGCGTACGCGCGCAGGGCATCCAGCGCGTCCTGGTCCACAAAGTGGGAGAGTTCCCGGAAGATGGAAATGGGCACGTACACCCGGATGTTGCGGCTACGGGCCAGGGAGACGAACTCGCGCAGGGCTGCGCTGACGCCCTGGCCGAGCAGGTGTTGCGTGTCCGGATTGACGAAGACGCTGGTGTCGATGACGATGGCCGGCCGGATGGCGTTATTTTGGGCGTCCATTGCCGGATGCTCCTTGTACGGTGGTGACAAAGGTGTGCACCGCGCCTGCTTGGCGCAAAGCCTCGGCGACCCTGGCCGCGTCCGCTTCCTCGACCAGGGCGATAACGTTGCCGCCCCACCCCGCGCCAGCCAACTTCGCGCCCAGGGCACCCGCCCGCCGGGCCGCGTCGACCAGGTTGTCCAGCACAGGGGAGGAGACACCCATCTCCCGGAGCAGGCGGTGGTTTTCGTCCAGAAGCGGTCCCACGTCCTTCACGCGCCCGTGCTCTAATGCGTCCCGTATCTGATGGACCAGTTGGCCGATGGCCTGGAACAGACGCTCGTACCGGTGGGGGGCCTTTTGCCAGGCTTGACGTACGGCCAGCACCACGTCCCGGGTCGAGGCGCTGACGCCGCTGTCCCCGACGACCAGGGTGAACGGGTCGTGGGGTGTGAAGGGCTCCGGCGGGGTGCCGCGAACAAACCAGACGGGACGTTCGTACGCGATGACGGTGTTGTCGATGCCGCTGGGGGTTCCGTGCCAGATGGTCTCGGCTTTGTACGCGAGCGCGGACACTTCCGCAGGGGAGAGGGGCCGGTGTGCGACGGCAGCCAGCACCCGCACGACTGCCACCGCGATTGCGGCGCTGCTTCCCAATCCTCCGCCTACGGGAATATCCGAGCGCACGGTGAGTTCTCCGCCCGGCGTGGGGATCTCCAGGTAAGCCAGGGTCTCACGGATGAGCAGGCTCAGGGGATGGTCCCTCGGCCCCGGAGGCCAATCCCAGGTTTCGCCCACGTCGGGAAGGTGGACGCGCAGCGAGGACGTGCCCGACTGCACCCAGGTGGCGCGGGCGCGCACGTCGCTGAGGGGCACCGCGATGGCCGGTTGGCCGTACACCACTGCGTGTTCCCCGCACAGGATGACTTTGGCTGCCGCGGAAGCCTTATATGTCTGCGTGTTCATGGTGTATGTATTGTATTCGTTTGTCGGTTTTTTGCCGAACGGGGAGGAGGGGGGCGGTTAGGAGTTGGCGGTTAGCAGGTGGCAGATAGCGGGTGGCGAGTGGCGATTAGCGGTTAGCAGTTGGCGGTTAGC
>CAYPUG010000122.1:0-7883 GCA_964413905.1 uncultured Anaerolineae bacterium
AACGTAGCCCGATGGCTTTGAGCATCGGGCGGACGGCCGTACGCCCGCTCACATCGCGTGTACGGCTCCGGCCTCGCCACGGGGCTTCCCCGTGCTCCCCCGTGCCTCCGTGTGAGGCAAACGGCCGGCCGAGCGGAGTTCCCGTCCCTAAGGGACGGCGCCCGTTGAGCCGGCGAATTCATTCGGCGGCTCAGGGGGCGGGGTTGCCACCCGCGACGGGATTTCGTCCCGGAGGCGGCCAAATAAATTTGCCCGCTGAACAGGAAGCGCCCCTGCGGGGCTTCGGCGTGCGGCGACCCGGCGCCGCTTTAATACCCCCCTTGCTCCCTGATGCGGGAAGCCCCCCCAAGCAGGCTCTTCCCAGGCCGCTTGAGGTACCGTCCCATCTGGTCAGCCATGAACGCACAGCCGACCCTGAGGCGATGGCGCTGCAGGGAGATATCCGCCAAACCGTAGAGGAAGTCATTGCTTCCCTCCCCCCGCTATCGAACTATGGTCGTCCTGCGTTACCTGGAAGAGATGACCTACCGGGCGGGGACCTTGCCCTTCCCGGCTTTCGGCTTATAATGGCACTGTAGATTTAATCAGCCACATGTAACGCAAGGGGAGGCGGCCATGGGGGACATTGTAGAGAAGGCCCTTAGTTATGCACGAGAACATCGCAACGCGTTCCTCGCAGAGTTAGCGGAATTTCTGGCCATTCCATCCATCTCAACGGACCCGGCTTACGCGTCCGAAATGAAAGAGGCTGCAGAATGGGTAGCCGACCATCTGCGCGCGTTAGGTATGTCCAATGTACGGGTGTACCCGACCCACGGCCACCCGGTGGTATACGGCGAGGCTCGTTCAACGCAACCTGACGCGCCTACGGTCTTAGTATACGGCCACTACGACGTGCAACCCCCGGACCCCATAGATCTCTGGCAATCTCCGCCCTTTGAGGCCACAATCCGCGGGGATAACCTTTACGCCCGTGGGGCCACAGACATGAAAGGGCAGGTTATGGCAACTTTCGCCGCGGTAGAATCCATCATCCACACCGGTGATCTGCCTGTTCACTTGAAGTTCCTTATCGAGGGAGAGGAGGAAACGGGCTCGGCCGGGCTGGCAACCTTTATTGCTCAGCATCAGGATTTGCTGGCTTGTGATTTTTCCCTGAACCCGGACGCGGGCATGTTAGGCCCGGACTTGCCCACCATCACCTACGCGCTGCGGGGGTTAGCCTACTTCGAAGTGCGGGTCTACGGTCCAGATCACGATCTGCACTCGGGCGTGTTTGGCGGTGTGGTGCATAACCCGGCCCAAGCTCTTGCCGAACTCATCGCGGGAATGCATGATGAGCATGGGCATATCACCTTGCCCGGTTTTTACGACAGTGTACGTCCTTTGGATGAGGAAGAGCGCGCGGAACTGGCCCGATTGCCCCAGGATGAACACTTCTACCTGAAACACACGGGCGTTCCCGCGCTGTGGGGAGAACCCGAATACACGCCGGTGGAGCGGGTGACCGCGCGTCCTACCCTGGAAGTGAACGGTATGCTCAGTGGGTTCACCGGCGAAGGTTCCAAAACCGTCATCCCCAGCATGGCCATGGCGAAGATCTCTATGCGCCTGGTTCCCGATCAGACCCCCGAGGCGGTCAAAGAACAACTCCTGCGTTACTTAGAAGAGCACGCCCCGCCCACCATTCGTTGGGAGGTGAAGGAGATGACCGGTGCGTTACCCGCGATAACCGACCGAAAATCCCCGGCCGTCCAAGCCCTTTATCGCGCTTTAGAAACCACTTGGAACGTTCGGCCCCTATTTAAGCGGGAAGGAGGCACTATTCCGGTGGTCGCCATGCTAAAGCAGATGATGAATGTGGATTCCGTACTCACCGGCTTTGCCCTTCCTGAGGACAATCTGCATTCTCCCAACGAAAAGTTGCACCTCCCGACCTGGTACAAGGGCATCGAAGCCCTGGTGCGATTTTTCTACAACCTCACAGCGTGAGCGCATGGCAACCATGACCACACCTGTACGGCGCCAGTACTTACAAATTAAGCGACAATACCCGGATGCTATTCTTTTCTTCCGCCTGGGAGATTTTTACGAAACCTTTGACGAGGACGCGAAAATTGTTGCACAGGTGTGTGACATCGCGTTGACGTCTCGACCGGTAGGTAAAGGGGTGCGCGTGCCCTTGGCCGGCGTGCCCTACCACGCGGCCGATACGTATATCGCCAAACTGCTCAAGGCCGGTTACAAAGTGGCCATCTGCGAACAAGAGGGGAATACCCCGGTTAAAGGCTTAGTTCCTCGTCGTGTAGTACGGGTGGTCACTCCCGGCACACTCATCGAGCCCCACCTCCTGCCGGAAAAAGCGAACAACTACTTGACGGCCGTCGTGTGGGATGAACGAGGCGCCGGCCTTGCGTATGCGGACATCAGCACCGGTGAATTCGCAGCCACCCAAATCCGCGGGGACGAATGGGAGCACCAAACACGAGAAGAGATCGCTCGCCTGCGACCAGCCGAACTCCTCTTTCCCAGCACCGACCCCCATATGCCAGAACATCCCATCCCCTCCTTATTACACGATCTGCCGGGCGTGCTCACGCCCTATGACGCGTGGCGGTTTGATGAAGATACCGCGAGGGACGTGTTACGAGAGCATTTTGGTGTGGAATCCCTGGCCGGCTTTGGCGTCGAAGGGTTGCCTTTGGCCGTGCGGGCAGCCGGCGCGTTGATCGCGTACGTTCAAGTGACCCAACCCGGCGCGTTGAAACAATTGCAGAGCCTTCACACCTACAGTCTCAGCCAGTTCATGGTCCTGGACGACGCCACCCGTCGCGCGTTGGAGTTAGTGGAAACTATGCGCGAGGGAACGACTCGAGGCTCCCTGCTTTGGGTTCTAGACAAAACCCGTACACCGATGGGAGGGCGACTGCTGCGTAAGTGGGTGCTGCAACCTCTGGTAGACATCGAGGCTATTAACGCGCGGCTGGACTTGATCGATGTGTGGGTGGAGGACGGTATTCGCCGGGCAGAAGCGCAGGATTTACTGCGTGGTTTGGGAGACCTGGAACGGTGGACTAACCGCATTCTTCAAGGGGCCGCACAGCCGCGGGACTTGGTGGGGCTAAGAGAGGCCTTGGGGCGACTCCCCGCGTTGCGTGCGCTCATGGCCGAAATGATACCGGCCCTCCCGGAAACGCACCCCTTATCCCACATCTGGCGGCGTTTGGACGCGTGCGAAGACGTGTACGAGCTCCTCGTTCGCGCGATTGCCGAGGATCCCCCGGCCACCACTGGGCATCCGGGCCTGATTGCTCCCGGTTTCTCCGAAGAACTGGACACCACGCGGCAAGCGGCCACCGAGGGGAAGACCTGGATCGCGAACCTCGAACGTCGGGAACGAGAACGCACCGGCATCAAAAACCTCAAAGTCGGCTACAACAAAGTCTTCGGCTATTATATCGAGGTGACTAAGCCCAACCTTCACTTGGTGCCAAAGGACTACGTGCGAAAGCAAACTCTGGTGAACGCGGAGCGTTTTATCACTCCGGAACTTAAAGAGTATGAGGCTCTGGTTCTCAACGCTCAGGAACGCATTGTTGAGTTGGAAACTCGTCTCTTCCGGGAGGTTGTAGGTCGGGTCGCGCAACAGGGCCATCGTTTGTTGGAAACGGCCCGCGCGTTGGCAGAACTGGATGTCATCTTGGGGTTGGCCGAGGTGGCGGTCAACCACGGGTATGTTCGTCCGCACCTGGAGGATGGGCCGGAGATCCACATCCGTGAGGGACGCCATCCAGTGGTGGAACTCACGCAAGATGAGCCGTTTGTGCCCAACGACACCCACATCACTGCCGACGCTCCCATTCATATCATCACCGGTCCCAACATGGCCGGAAAATCGACCTACCTGCGACAAGTCGCGTTGATTACGCTCATGGCCCAAATCGGTTCCTACGTTCCCGCACGGGAAGCGCATATCGGCATCGTCGATCGCATCTTCACCCGCATCGGCACAGGGGACGAGATCCACCGGGGACAATCTACGTTCATGGTGGAGATGTTAGAGACAGCCCACATTTTGCACCATGCCACCAATCGTTCTTTGGTGGTGTTGGACGAGGTGGGGCGTGGCACCAGCACCTACGACGGCATGTCTATTGCATGGGCCATCATAGAGTACATCCACAACCACCCCCGTCTCAAATGTCGAACCCTTTTCGCGACGCACTACCACGAACTCACCCAACTGGCCACGTTGCTGCCCGGGGTACGGAACTTCCGGGTGGATGTGGCCGAAGAGGGGGACCGGGTCATCTTCTTGCACAAAATCGTGCCCGGCGGGGCGGACAAATCCTACGGCATTCACGTGGCTGAACTCGCCGGCATGCCCCGGCAAGTGGTCCAACGGGCTCGTGAAATCATGGCCGATTTGGAGGCCAACGGCACCGCCTCTCCACTGACCCCTCTTCGACAGGGGCGCCGCCGACGAAAACGGGAGACCGTGCCGCCCATGCAACTGCCCCTGTTCGTGGAGGAACATCCTGTGGTGAACACACTCCGTACGCTGGACGTGAACCAGATCACACCTCTAGAGGCCCTTAACACCCTTTACGAGTTGAAGAAGATGGTAGAAGAATAAGGCGTAATGGCTCCGATGTCATAGTGACATTACAGACGGCATCGGCAACGTCCCTATTTCCGGTTGCCCTTTCGGGCGGTGATCTGGTCGTATCTTTTTTTCCCCTTCTGCAGTAAGAGGTACATTCTCCTTATATGATTTGCTTGTTGGGGGGAGACTTCATATACTACCGGACGCCGGACCGGACGAACGCCGTCGTCGGTCCGGGGGAAATACATCATGTTCTCCTACCCATTGAGCGTCTGGCCTCGCGCATGCTCACACCATCACGGGGGATAGATGCATGACGTTGGCCCAAAGCCCCCTGATGCCCGGAGGTACACGTAAAATATGGCTATTAAATTCGGCACGGACGGCTGGCGGGCCGTCATCAGCGACGAGTTCACCTTCGCCAACGTGCGCGTGGTCGCTCAGGCCATCGCGGACGAATTTCTGCTCCAGGTCGAAACTCAGGATGCCCCACCTTCCTTGGTGGTAGGCTTCGATACCCGTTTCCTTTCTGACCGTTACGCGCGGGAAGTGGCCCGCGTGCTCGCGGCCAACGGCATCACCGTTTACCTCACCCGCGGGGATACGCCAACACCCATCGTGTCCCACGCCATCCGAGCCTTGAACGCCGGTGGTGGTGTGATGATTACGGCCAGCCACAATCCGCCCCGGTACAACGGCATCAAAATCAAATCCACGCATGGGGGCCCCGCCTCCCCCCAAGAGGCCCGTCGGGTCGAAGCCCGCATTCGCGCAAACGAGGCCCAAGGTCGAGCTCCTCATCTCATCTCCTTTGAAGAAGGAGAAAAGACCGGTCGCATCATCCGCTTTGATCCCTTCCCCGCGTACAGGGAACACGTACAAACCCTGGTCCGCTTTGACCGCATCGCGGAAGGCTGGCCCCACGTTATTGTGGATCCCATGCACGGTGCGGGACGCAAATACTTCGCCCGCCTTCTCGAAGAGGCCGGCGCTAACGTCATCGAGATTCGCGGGGACATGAACCCCGGGTTCGGCGGCGTCCACCCTGAACCCATCGCCCGTAACCTGTCCGCACTGGTGGACGCGGTGCAGGCCCAAAATGGCGCCTTCTTCGGCCTGGCCACCGACGGCGACGCGGACCGCATCGGTGCAGTGGACGAGACGGGCCACTTCGTCGATCCCCACCGCATCATGGCCCTGCTGGTCCCCTTCCTGGTGGAAGACCGGGGCCAGCGCGGCGCCATCGTCAAGACCGTCTCCACCACCCTCATGCTCAATCGTTTGGCCGACCACTACGGCCTACCCGTCCACGAAACTCCTGTGGGGTTCAATTACATCGTGGATCACATCCTCCAGGACGACGTCCTCATCGGCGGGGAGGAATCCGGCGGCATCACCGTTAAAGGTCATATTCCTGAGGGGGACGGCATCCTCATGGGCTTGCTGCTGGCCGAACTGGTCGCTCACACCCGAATGAGGCTCCACGACCTGGTGGAAAACCTCTACCGCCGTGTGGGGCGCTTTGCATATGCCCGCCTGGACCATCGCGTTGAACGCTTCTCCAAACCCCAACTGGTGGCTCGGCTGAGCCAAAACCCACCTGTGACCCTGGCCGGCCTGCCTGTGCGTGCCCTGTCCACCCTGGATGGTGTCAAGTACATTATGGACAACGCTTGGCTCCTCATCCGCCCGTCGGGTACCGAACCCGTCTTGCGCATTTACGCGGAAGCCCCTACCATAGAGGTTGTACACGCCCTCCTGGAGGAGGGAAAACGCCTAGGCGTGGGGGAATAATTTATGCTCACTCGTCTGCGCTTTCTCACCGCGGGGGAATCCCACGGTCCCGCGCTGACCGCCATCCTCGAGGGGATGCCCGCGGGATTAACGCTTTCGTCCGCGGACATCGATCGGGATCTGGCTCGACGCCAGCGCGCGTTTGGCGCGGGCGGACGCATGCGCATTGAAAAGGATCGGGTCCGCATTCTCAGCGGCGTCATGGCCGGCCAGACCACAGGCGCGCCCATCGCCATCCTGGTGGAGAACCGGGATTACGCCAACTGGCGGGACCGGGACATCCCCCCCATGACCGTGCCCCGCCCCGGCCACGCGGATCTGACCGGCGCCATCAAGTACGGCTACCGGGACTTGCGTCTCGCCCTGGAGCGCGCGTCCGCACGGGAGACCACCATGCGCGTCGCGGTGGGCGCGATCTGCAAACGTCTGCTGGCCGAATTCGGCATCATCATCGGGTCTTATGTGTTGGAAATTGGTGGCGTGGCCGCCCACATCCCCGAGGACATGCCTTACGACGAACGCTTTGCCCGCGCGGAGGAGAACGACGTCCGGTGCCCGGATCCGAAAGGTGCGACCGCGATGCGCGAGCGCATTCGTGAGGTGATGGCCGCAAGGGACACGGTGGGCGGCATCTACGAAGTGGTGGCCTTGAACGTCCCCCCCGGTCTGGGATCCCACGTGCATTGGGATCGGCGCTTGACCGCGCGCATTGCCGCGGCGTTGCTCAGCATCCACGCGATGAAGGGGCTGGAGATCGGCCCCGCCTTTGAGAACGCGCGGCGAACGGGTACCCAAGTCCATGACGAGATCTTTCGCGAGGGGGATCGGATTGTGCGGCGGACCAACCGGGCCGGGGGGCTTGAGGGAGGGATCTCCACAGGGATGCCCATTGTCGTACGTGTGGCCATGAAACCTATCAGTACCACCCTAACTCCGTTGCGTTCCGTGGATTTGGCCACCGGTGAGCCCACAACGACTCGGTACGAACGGTCCGACATCAGCGCGGTGCCCCGGGCCGCGGTGGTGGCCGAGGCCATGCTGGCCCTTGTGCTGGCCGACGCGCTCCTGGAAAAATTGGGTGGGGACAGCATCGACGAGATGCGGCCCCGGTTTCAGGCCCTGCGTCGGGCCCGGCTTGAGGACCTGATCATGGACAACCGTCCCTGGCGGTTCGGGTATGAGGACACGTGAGGGGCGAGGAGCGAGGAGCAAGGGGTGAGGGATGAAGGGTGAGGGCGTAATGTGTAATGTTTTCGCCCCCGACGCGGCCGAATGAATTCGCCGGCTCAACGGGCGCCGTCCCTTGGGGACGGGAACACGCAGGCGGCCGTTTGCCTCACACGGAGGCACGGGGAGCACGGGGGAAACCTCGCGGCGAGGCCGGAGCCGCACACGTAACGTGAGCAGGCGTATGCCCGCCCGATGCTAAAAGCCATCGGGCTACGTGGGCCTCAAGGCCCCTAAAGCGGCCTGGGAAGAGCCT